>NZ_JBFALG010000002.1:0-325542 GCF_040656135.1 Micromonospora sp. NPDC050200 | reverse complement strand
GCGCGGGCCGGCCACCCGCCCCCCGTCGGCCCCCCCCCGTGGGGGGGCGCCCGCGTGCGGGGGCGGCGGGCGTGGGCCCCCGGGGGGGGGGCCGGCCCCGCCCACCACCGGTCAGCGCGGCGCGGGGACGACCGCCGGGGCCTGCTCCAGCACCGCCGAGGGCAGCTGCGGCCCGGCCGGGAGCGCCAGCGGCTCCTTGGCCCGGGTGACCAGCTCCACCACGGTCCGGCTGAGCCGCTGCGAGGACTCCGACATGGACCGGTTGGCGGTGACGATCGCCCCGACCACGTCGGCCCGCTTCTGCTGGCCGTAGCGGACCGCCTCCTCGATGCCCCGGGCCTGCGCGTCGATCGACTCGGCGACCTCCAGGATGGTCTCCGGGCGCACGGTCGGCGTCTGGATCACCCGGGCGATCTGCGGCACCGCCGTCCGCGACGCCGCCGCGTACGCCGAGAGCACGTCGTTGGCGCCGTCGGCGACCGCCTGCTGCATGTCGGCGGCCTGGTTGGCCTGCAGCAGCAGCGCCCACTGGGCGATGGTCAGCTTCATCGTCGGGATGGTCAGGTTGATCAGCAGGGCCAGCCGCTGGCCGAGGCCGTAGTTGAGGGTGCGGATGTTGCGCACCTGCGGCGAGGTGGACCAGGCCACGAAGAGCCGCTGCTGGAACTCGTTGATCCGCACCTCGAGCGCCTGGACGAACTCGGTGACCACGGAGAGCCGCTCCCGCTGGTCCCGCTCGTCGGGGGCGCCCGGGGTCACCGTGATGGACTTCGCGTCGGCGAGGGCCTCGTCGCGGACCAGCTCCATCACCGCGATCGCCCCGACGAGCTGGCCGATGGCCGCCTCGTTGGCCTTGTAGAGCTCGTCGCAGAGCACCACGTTGCGGCGCAGCTGCAGCTGCTTGTCGGTGAGCTGCCCGGCGACCCGGTCGAGCTGCTGGTCGACGGTGCGTGCCTCCTCGAAGAGCATCTCCAGCAGGTCGCGGCCCTTGCGGAACAGGCCGCGGACGGCGTCGGAGAACTTGGTGAAGGTCTCGCGTACCTTCGGGTCGCTGGGGTCGTACTTGCGGCGGAAGCTGCGCATCCGGTCGTTGATCTCGTGCATGATGCCGGTCAGTTCCGGGATGTCGACCCGGCCGACCTCCCGGAAGATCCGGCTGACCTGGGCGTTGACCTGGTCGAGTGCCTGGTTGCCGAAGCTGCCCAGCGCCTCGGTGTTGGTGAGCATCGTCGGGTAGAGCTGCCGGGCGGCCTGCTGGGCCTGGCCGAGCTGCGCCGGGGTGAGCAGGTCCTTGCAGGCGAACGTGGCCGGCTCGGCGCTGGTCGCCAGGGCGGTGGTGATGGCGGCGTCGGCGGCGCCGGCGGGCGGGTCGGCCGGGCCGCCGACGATGCTGCCGAAGTCGATCTGCAGTCCCTCGGTCATGAGGTGGTCCCCTTCACGCGCAGGTGGTGGCGTTCTTCATGCAGCTGAGCAGCGCGAGCGTCACGTCGGCGGCGGGCGCGGGCGCGGCGCGGATCTGGTCGGCCAGGCCGATGCCGGGGAAGTCGGCGACGTCGTTCGCGCCGACCTGCACGGCGGAGCGGAACCCGTACCGCTTCCACGCGATCTCCTGGATCTTCGGGTCCTTCATGGCGTCGACGAACCGGCCGGCGGCCGGGTCGAGGGCCAGCAGCGGGTGGTCGCTGTAGATGGTCGGGTCCGGGTAGAGCACCCGGACGTTCTTCAGCAGGGCGGCGCTGTTGTCGCCGCTCTGCACCACCTGCTGGATGATCTGGTTCTCGTAGCCGGCGTAGAGCGGCGCCTTGAATTCGCCGCCCTGGGTGAGCCACTCCCGGAACCCGGAGTCGGAGCTGCGCGACTGCAGGCCCTGCGCGTCGTGCAGGGCGCGCATGGTCGGCAGCGCCTTTCGGGCCTGGGCGAGGCTGGGCGCGGAGAAGCCGTCGGCGGTGGCGATGATGTTGAGTTGGAGCTGGGCGAGGGTGAAGCCGCTGTTGGACTTGGCCGGGTCGGTGCTGGCCAGGGTGATCGGGCCGCGCAGGTCGGCCGCGCCGATCGCCTCCCAGGTGCCGCGCTTGACCACGTGGTCGAGCAGCAGGCCCTTCATGTTCACCACGAAGTACCGCTCGCCGCGGCGCTGGACGATGCCCTTGCGGATCAGCGCGTCGGTGCCGCGCGGCCCGGCGTAGATGACCTCCGGCGACTGGAGCAGGTTCTCCGCCCGGTAGTCCGGGAACGCCCCCGCGTGCTGGGCTTCGAAGACGCCCTGGGCGCTGGCGCTGGACGGCCAGAGGCAGTCCAGCTTGCGGGCCTTGATCTCGTCGGTGCTCAACTGCACCTGGTCGTACGAGCCGAGCGGCTGGAAGGTGACCTCCAGCCGGTACGCCTCGCGCAGGATCCGCTGGACCTCGGCGTCCGCCATCAGCTCGGATTTCTCGGAGCCGCCGACACAGGTGACCGTGGTGGGCGGGCCGGCGGCGGGCGGGGTGTCGGCGGACCGCTTCCACAGCACCGCCGCGGCGACGCAGACGACGATCACCGTGACCAGTCCGATCAGGAACCGGGTGCTCGGCAATCTCAACGTGACTCCTTCATCGGCCCAGGTCGGGCAGGCTCGGTGGGGCGACGGTGTCCAGGTTGGCGGTGTACTGCGCGATCTCGCCCTGGTTGACCAGCCGGACGCTGTCCAGGGCGAAGTCGGCGAAGCGCCGGAACGCCACCTCGCCGTCGCGTTGCAGCCGCTCGGGGTCGTGGTAGAGCACCGGCTGCCGCTGGATGTCCAGGTACTGCCGGACGACGCCGTCGAGGCTGCGCAGGTGGCCGCCGACCTGGGCGGCGGTGGAGTAGAGGCTGTCGGGTGAGCGGTCGCGTACCCGGTCGAACAACTCCGGGACGTACCGGCAGGCGTCCTGGATGGCGCGGCGGGCCTCGGGGCGGCCGACGTCGCGGCTGAGCCGCTCGATGCCGCGCAGCACCCGCAGCGCCTCGTCGACCCGGGCGTTGGCATCGTCGGCGTAGCTGTCGCTGTCGATCCTGGCGGCGGTGCGGTCGTCGACCATCAAGTAGAGCCCGATGGCGATGGCGGTGGCGAGCAGCGGCGACCAGAGCAGGCTGCCGGTGAGGGCGAAGACCCCGGCGAAGGCGGCCACCGCCGCCGCCAGCGCCACGGGTGCGGCGAGCCGATGTCTCACTTGTACCCCGCCGCCTGCCGCAGCGCCGCCACCAGGTCGTCCTGCCGGACGAAGGTGCCGTTGGTGGCTTCGGCGACCTCCTGCAACTGGCGGGGGTCGGCGTCGCGGCCGAACGCGATGGCGACCACCGGCACCCCGGCGGCCTTCAGGGCGGTGAGCGCCCGGTCCCGGTCCCGGGCGCCGGACTGGCCGTCGGTCATCAGCACGACCAGCCGCTTGCGGTCCCCGGGCTGCACCCGGCCGAGGTCCTGCGCTGCGCGCTGCAGGCAGGCGTACATGTTGGTGCCGCCGTCGGGACGGTAGTCGGTGACCTTGCCGGCGAGGTCACGCAGCGCGGCGCCGTCGTTGCCCTGGACGGTCCACGGGCTGCCGCCGGTGATGCCGGCGTTGAAGATGCTGACCGTGGTGCTGTCCTGCGGGTGGGTCTGCAGGAAGTTCAGGGCCGCCTGGTCGGGGTCGAAGATCTGCCCGGCGGCGGCCTGGATGCCGGTCCAGCCGTCGTTCTCCCCCATCGAGCCGCTGCCGTCGAGGCAGTACCAGGCGGCGACGGGACGGCGGTAGCGGGTCTGGTAGCGGTCCAGCGCGGCCTGGATGACCGGGGCGGCCGGGAACTGGATGGCCTGTTCGTTGATGGTGCCCTGGATGCCCCAGGCCGGGTTGAACACCTCCGGGTCCGGCTTGTCGAGGCTGAGTCCGACCCCGGCGGCGGGCCGGCGGCCGAGCTTGAGCAGCGCGGCCTGGGCGTCAGCGTCAGAGAGCAGATGGTCCTGCAGCTCGGTGAGGATCCGGCGGGCGGTGTCGTTGCCGTCGTGCGGGAGGAAGCCCAGCGGCGCGTCGCTGACCGCCAGGGAACCCCGGGGGTACGCCACGAGCAGCGGTTCCCGGCCGGCCTTGACCAGTTCGGCGTTCTTCTCGATGACCAGGTCCTCGTAGGTGAACATGGCCCGGCACTGGTCGGGGTGGGCGAGACACTCGGTCATCAGGGTGCCGGTCGACGGCGGGGTCTGGTCCATCGCCTTGACGAACCGGGTGACGCCCTGTTCGACGGCGGGCGAGTCGAGCTGCTGCTGGGTGAGCGGGGTGCCGGGGCCGTTGCCGGCGAAGTGGTTCATGAAGCCGAACAGCACGGTGGCGCCGGAGTTGGACTGGGTGGGGTTGGTGATCCAGACCCGGGTGCGGCCCGACTCGACGGCGCGCAGGATGTCGGCGATCGCCACGTCGGAGCGGCCGGCGAAGCCGAGTCTGGTCATCTCGGAGCGCCAGGCGGCGAAGACGACCGGGGTGAGGAACATCGGGCGAACGTCCTGCAGGGCGCTGGCCCGGTCGCCCAGCTGAAGGAAGACACTGGAGGCGAACCAGTACGCGTCGTGGTCGCGGCTGCCGGCGGCGAGCAGCCGCGCCTGGTCCACCGAACCCTTGAAGGTCACGTCGCAGGTGTAGTGCCGGGCGGCGCACCACGGTTTGACGATGGTGGTGACGACGCTTTCCTGCTCGCTGCCGGCGACGATCCGCAGCGTGCCGGCGGCCGGCGCGTCGGTCCGCTCGGCGGAGCCCTTCCCGTTCGTGCAGCCGGTGACCAGCACCAGCATCATCACGGCCAGCGCCGTGAACTTCGTGGCCCGCACCTGCACCCCGTTTCTCCGTCGGTCGAAGACAGACCCCACATTCGGGCCGATCGGGGTCGTTGGTAGCACCGGCAAACCAACGGGACGGCCAACGTTCGGTGAACTTGAGGTGTCGGGGGCAGTTGTCCCAGATCACCCTCCACGCCCCGTGACGACGCGGCACGAACGGGTAGAACAGGTGCGTGACAGGCGCTCGGCCGGCCGGACCGTGGAAACGCTTCCGGCCACCGGCCGGACGCCCCCTGACGATGGGAGAGAGCCGGATGGCGAACACGATTCCCGACATCCCCCTCAACGACGGCAACACGATCCCCCAGCTCGGCTTCGGGGTCTTCCAGATCGGGCCGAAGGACACCGCCGAGGCCGTGGGCCGGGCGCTGGAGGTCGGCTACCGGCACATCGACACCGCCGAGATGTACGGCAACGAGGCCGAGGTCGGCGAGGCGATCCGCACCGCCGGCCTGGGCCGCGGCGAGGTCTTCGTGACCAGCAAGCTCAACAACGGCTTCCACCGGCCGGACGACGCCCGCAAGGCGTTCGAGTCGACGCTGTCCGCGCTGAGGATGGACTACCTCGACCTGTTCCTGATCCACTGGCCGCTGCCCACCCGCTACGACGGCGACTTCGTCTCCACCTGGCAGGCGCTGGAGGAGTTCCGGCGCGACGGCCGGGCCCGCTCGATCGGCGTGTCGAACTTCCAGGTGGCGCACCTGGAGCGGCTGGCCGCCGAGGCGGACGTCGTGCCCGCGGTCAACCAGATCGAGGCGCACCCGTACTTCGGCAACGAGGAGGTCCGCGCGTACGACCGGCAGCACAACATCGTCACCCAGGCCTGGTCGCCGATCGCGCAGGGCCGGGTGCTCGACGACCCGACCGTGGTCGACGTCGCCGAGCAGGTCGGCCGCACCCCGGCCCAGGTGGTGCTGCGCTGGCACCTGCAGCGCGGCGACATCGTCTTCCCGAAGTCGACCACCCCGAAGCGGATCGAGGAGAACTTCCACATCTTCGACTTCACGCTGGACGCCGTGGCGATGGAGCAGATCAGCGGACTGGACCGGGGCGAGGCCGGTCGGCAGGGCCCGAACCCGGACGAGTTCGACTACGTACCGAGCTGACCGGTGTAACGCGGGGCGGCGCCACGGCGCAACAGAGAAGGGGGCCCGACCCGGGCCCCCTTCTCCGCGTACGAGAGGACCCCGTCCACCGCGATGTTGCGCCGCCGTACCACCGCAGTTCTTTTGTCGATGCTGGTCGCCGTCGGACCGGCCGCCTGCGGCCCCACCGAGGGGGCGTCGCAGGCACGCTGGTCGGCGCCGACCTCCGCCGCCCCGACCCCGCCGCCGTCGCCCCGGCCCACCCCGAAGTCGAGCGCCGAGGTGCGCGGCCAGGTGAAGGCCGCGATGGTGGAGCTGACCGGCCTCCACCCGGACGTCACGGACGTCACATCGGAGAGCACCGAGGCGTTCAAACTCGCGCACCCGTGCCGCGACAGCCTCCCGTCGGACCGGAAGCGGACCGCGTACCGGGAGCGGCAGTGGGACAGCGAGCAGGTCTGGGTCCGGCAGTACGTCGTCGGCTACCTCACCGTGCCGGGGCGCAAGTTGATCGACGAGCTGAAGTCGACGCTGGCGAAGTGCCGGACCTACCAGGAGCCGGACGGCGTGACGACCACCACCGTCGTACGCCCCAAGGCGCCGCTGGTGCCGGCGGACGCGGACACCGTCTCCTGGTGCGAGCGGCTGGTCAGCGACGAGACCTCCTACCTGTGCACCGTCCTGGTGGCGCGCGGCAGCTACGTCATGGAACTCAACGCCGGCGAGGCCGGCGACCTGGAGAAGTCCGCGAAGCTGCTGACCAGGCTGCACACGACCGCCGTCGAACCGTTCCGCGAGGCGACGTAGCCGCTCAGATGATGAAGTGCAGCCAGTAGGCCAGCCACACCACGAACAGGGCGCCCTGCAACAGGGCCAGCGCCGCGCTCAGCCAGGCGTCGGCCGTGGCGGTCCTGGCCCATCGGGCCAGGACCAGGCCGACCGGGAACGCGGCGAGCAGGTAGCGCAGCAGGCTCTTGTACACCGGTGACCCCATCGACAGCGGCGCCAGCACCATCAGCACGGCGTAGGTGACGTAGGGCAGCCCGATCCGGCGGAAACCGGCGACCACGACCACCAGGACGGCGACGGCGAACCCGACCCGTACGGCGTCCCCGGGATTGCCGAGGCCGTGCCAGATCACCGGCAGCGGATTCTGCACGCGGATGCCCCAGCCCGCCTCCTGGGCGTGCTTGTAGGCGAACCAGTCCCCACCCTTCCACCGGCAGAACGCCATGAAGGTGAGCCAGCCGGCCGGGATCAGCGCCAGCGGCCAGCCGGTCCGGACGTACGCCCGCAGGCTGCGCGGGTCCAGCCGGTAGCGGTGTTGGCGCAGCAGGACCAGGGCGAGCGGGACGGCCACCAGGAACCCCACCGAGCGGCTGAGCCCGAGGAAGTAGCCCAGCACCCCCACCGTCACCCATCGTCCCCGCTCGGCGTAGAAGAAGGCGGCCAGCGCCAGGCACAGGAACAGCGACTCCGTCAGCGGCGCCTGGAACAGGAACGCGGTCGGCAGCAGCACCAGGTAGCGGGTGAACCGGCGCGCCGAGGCGTCGTCGCCGAGCAGCGTCTCGCCCAGCCGCAGGGCGTAGTAGAGCAGCAGCAGGAACGCGACGTTGCTGATCAGTAGCAGCGCCAGCGCGGTGTCGCCGCCCAGCGGGACCGCCACCGCCCGGCCCAGGAACGGGTAGAACAGCGGGAAGCCGAACTCGTGCCAGGGGCCGGTGAGGGGCAGCCGGCTCAGGTGGTGGTAGATCAGCGCATCCCAGGCGAACCACATGGAGATCCAGCGGTGCGGCGAGATCGCCTGCTGTTCGGCGCGCATGCCGGCCTCGTCGGCCGGGGGCACGCCGGGTATCCCGTCCGACACGGCCAGGGCGATCAATCCGACCAGGGTGAGGACGAGCTTCGCGCCGACGAACAGGGTGAGCACGTACCGCCAGCGGTCCGGCACCCGGCCGGCCAGGGCACCCGTCCGGGCGGCCAGGGCGTTCGCCCGGGCGGCCAGCGCGCCCGCCCGGGCGCGTAGGCGGTCCCAGCGCGCCGGCGGACCGGCGGACGTGCGCCGGTCTGCTGCCGTACTCCCTGGTCTGTCGATCATGCGGCGTTTCCTCGGCGGTCGGTCCGGACCGCGGCCGAACCACGGGGGCCGCGACACCTGCCGGCCGGTCATCCCCCGCCTGCGCCCGATGACACCTGCCGGCCGCTTCGGCACCGCCGGGATCGGCCGGATCGGGAGCTTCCGGGGCAGCGGACGTGAGACAGCGCAGGGAACGGGTAACCGCGCCTGTCCGACAGGACCCGAGGGCAGGGAGCGGCGTGAGGATGGACGAGCGTCACGGCACGGTGGTCATCGGCGCGGGCCCGGCGGGGCTGACCGCCGCCTACGAGTTGCTGAGGCACGGCGCGACGGTGCGGGTGTTCGAGGCCGACGACGTGGTCGGCGGCATCAGCCGCACCGTCGAGCGGGACGGCTGGCGCTTCGACATCGGCGGGCACCGGTTCTTCACCAAGGTGGGCCGGGTCGAGGAGTTCTGGCACGAGATCCTGCCCGACGAGGACTTCCTGCTCCGGCCCCGGATGAGCCGCATCTTCTACCGGGGGGCGCTCTACGACTACCCGCTGAACGCCGGCAACGCCCTGCGCAACCTCGGCGTCCTGGAGGCGGCCCGCTGCATGGGCTCGTACGCGCGGGCGCGGCTGCGCCCGCCGAAGGACCAGTCGCACTTCGAGGGCTGGGTGTCGGCGCGCTTCGGCTGGCGGCTCTACTCGATCTTCTTCAAGACCTACACGGAGAAGGTCTGGGGGATGCCGGCCGAGAAGTTGCAGGCCGACTGGGCCGCCCAGCGGATCAAGAACCTGTCGCTGTCGACGGCGGTGGTCAACGCGCTGCTGCCGCGCCGCAACCGCAAGGACGTGACCAGCCTGATCGAGGAGTTCCAGTACCCGAAGTTCGGCCCCGGCATGATGTGGGAGCGCTGCACGGAGGAGGTCCGCAGGCGCGGCGGCGAGGTCACCACCGGCACCTGGGTGACGGCGGTGCACCGGGAGGACGGGCGGGCCGTGGCGGTCACCGTCGACGGGGCGGACGGCGAGCGCCGCCTTCCCGCCGACCACGTCATCTCGTCGATGCCGATCTCCGAGCTGGTGGCCACGGTGCGGCCGGCCGCCCCGCCCGAGGTGCTCGCCTGCGCCGCCGACCTGCGCTACCGCGACTTCCTGACCGTGGCGCTGGTGGTGCCGGCGGAGTTCTCCTTCCCCGACAACTGGATCTACGTGCACGACCCGGCGGTGAACGTGGGCCGGATCCAGAACTTCGGCTCCTGGTCGCCGTACCTGGTCAAGGACGGCCGTACCTGCCTGGGGCTGGAATACTTCGTGTTCGAGGACGACGAGACGTGGCGGACCTCCGACGCCGACCTCGTCGCGCGGGCCACCGCCGAGCTGGAGCAGCTCGGCCTGGTGCGGCCGGGCGCGGTGGAGAGCGGATACGTGGTGCGGATGCCGAAGGCCTACCCGGTGTACGACGACCGCTACCAGCACAACGTCGACACCATCCGGGCGTGGCTGGCCCGGGAGCTGCCCAACGTGCACCCCGTCGGGCGCAACGGGATGCACCGCTACAACAACCAGGACCACTCGATGCTGACCGCCATGCTGACCGCCGAGAACATCGTCCACGGCGCCGGCCACGACGTCTGGTCGGTCAACGTGGAGCAGGACTACCACGAGCAGCGCAGCGACAACGGCGACGGCCGGCGGGGCACCGGACGGGACGCGCCCACCGTGCCGGGGCGTACCGTCGGCGCGGTCGGCGGCCCTGCCCCGGACCGTCGACCGACCGGGGTCAACTGAGCGTCAGTTGTCCACCCATTCGGCGAGCCGGCGGAACACCTCGGGGGTGGGCGAGCCGGGCGCGGCGGTTCTCATCGCCGGCCTGGCCGTGCTCCGGCTCGCCCCGACGATCCACAGCCGCCGCCCCCGTACCCGCTGACCCCCGGCCACCGGCGCGACGGCCGCACGGCCGTCGCGCCGGCCCTACCCCGCCAGGTCCAGCCGCCAGTCGTTGGAGCGCATCAGGTGGCCGGGCGGATACTCGAAGTCGGTCTCGCCGAGCAGGGTGAAGCCGGCCTTGCGGCAGACCGCGTTCGAGGCCGGGTGGTCCACCGACGGGTACGCGTGCGCCCACCGATGCCGGCCCTGGGCACGGGCCTCGGCCGCCACGGCACGGACGCCCGCGGTGGCCAGGCCCCGCCCCTGGTACGCGGGGAGGATCGCCCAGCCCATCTCGTAGACCGGCTCGTCGTGCCAGACGCGTTCCCAGTAGCCGACGCTGCCGACCTTCAACCCGTCGGGCAGCGCCACCGTGAACATGCAGCCGCTGCGGGGGCCCGGCCCCTGCACGTACCGCTCGTGCCGGGCGAGCACCTCCTTGTCGGTCTCCGGGCCGCCGGTGTGGTACCGGACCTCCGGCGCGTTGAGGCGCCGCAGCAGGTCCAGGTCGTCCTCGTCCCACGGCGCGATGCGCACCTCGGTCATCCGTGTCCCCCCGTCCGTCGTGGGTTCCCGTTGAAGCAACCGCCGCCGACGGTGCGGGGTCACGGCGCTGGCCGCGCCGCTGGAGATGTCCCTGGCGGCGGCCTTCAAGCACGTGCAGGTCCTGGAGCGGGCCGGGCTGGTGCGCCGCACGGTCACCGGCCGGCGGCACGTCTGCCACCCGGCGACGCCGTGGCGGCGGTGGCCGAGCTGACCGGCGATCTGCACCTGATCGGCAGCGCGGCGCTGGCGCGGGAGCTGATCGCGGCGGGGCTGGTGGACGAGCTGCGGCTGATGGTGGACCCGGTGGTGCTGGGCGGCGGGAAGCGGATCTGGCCTTCCGACGGCGGGCCGCGGTCGTTCTCGCTGGTCGGCAGCGAAGCTGCTCCGCCCACCTGAGCTTCATCCGATCGTGGCGCCGCCGATGACTAGCCGGTGCCGCAACGGGTACCCGCGGCGGGCAGCCGGCTGGTCCCAGCGCGCTCGTGCTTCGCCGCGGGAGCGGGAACCGGCGCGGCGGCGGGTGCCGGACATCGGATCGGAGAGGTGATCCCCACGTGGCCAAGTTCCTGCTCAAGTCGTCCTACACGGTCGAGGGGCTCAGGGGACTGAGCAAGGACGGCGGGACGAAACGCGCCGAGATCGTCCGGGCGATGATCGAGAACCTCGGCGGCCGGATGGAGTCGCTGCACTTCGGGTTCGACGAGCAGCACGACACCTACGTGGTGTGCGAGTTGCCGAACCACGAGACGGCGGCCGCCATGGCGATCGCCATCCGGGTGACGGGCGGTCTGGAGACGCGGATCACCCCCATCCTGACCGCGGAGGAAGTCGACGAGGCGACCCGGATCAGGGTCGTGTACGAGCCGCCGGGCCGATGATCCGGCTCGGGTTCACCATGACCGGTGCGCCCTCGGCTCAGGACCGCCCGCGCTGGAGGATCAGCCGCCGTAGACGTGCAACACCGGTAGGTCGCGGTCGGCAAGGAGCATGGCCCGTAAGACGTCCTCAACGCTGTCCGCGACGTGCACTTGTGGTGGATTTCCCGGTGGTGCTGGGCGGCGGGAAGCGGATCTGGCCGTCCGACGGCGGGCTGCGGTTGTTCACGCTCGACAGCAGCGAGGCAACCAGCACCGGGGCGCTGCTGCTGCGCTACGTCCGCGCCGCTTGACGCCCGCCGGTAGCCTGCCGGCCGTGACGCACACCGAGCAGTCAGGCTCACCTGGACGGCTCGCCCGGCTCGGCCGGCGGCTGAACCACGCCGCCGTCATCCTGCCGGCGCTGCTGATCACCGGCGCGGCGCTGCTCTACGTCCCGTTCCACACCGGGTACGAGCAGGACCGCTGGGCCGAGGAACTGCGCGAGCGGGGCCGGCCGGCGCAGGCGTACGTGTACGACGTGCAGACGAAGAACCGGGGCACCACCATGTTCTTCCGGTACGAGCTCGACGGCGTCACCCACGAGCAGGAGGTCGCCTGCATGGAGGTGTGCCTACCGTGGCGCAGCACCACCCCGATCTGGGTGAGCCGGACCGATCCGAGCGACTTCGTCACCGACTTCGGCCAGCTCAGCGGCCATCGCGGCCGTTTCCAGGGCGGGGTGGGGGCGGTCGGTTTCGTGATCCTCGCGTTCCCGCTGGTCGGGTTGGTCGTCATGGGGTGGGGCCGGCTGACGGATCGCCTACGTCGGCGGCCGCAGCCTCGCGTCGTCAGCCGAGAGAGCCGGGTGTCGATGCCGCGGTCCAAGCGCAAGCGCTCCAGCAACCGGTGAGCTGCCTTACCACGGCGGCCTCAACCCTTGATCATTCCACTTAGGACGGACACAATGCCCGGATGATCAAGATTGTGGGCCGATGTCTCGCCCTCACCCTCACCGCCGTCGCCGGAACCGTCTGGCTCTCCTCGCCAGCCCACGCCGAGATCACCACGGACCAGCCAGCCACCAGCACCGCGGTGGCCGTGACGACCACCCAGCCGACATCCGACCAGACTCTCCAGCCCGGGTACGCCGAGGCCCTGGACATCGCGGTGGAACGGGCGTATGCGAGCCCGGCCGACTACTCGATGCCCTATGTGGAAAACGACCAGCTCATCGTGCCGGTGTCACAGACCGCGTCGGCGGAGACGATCGCCACCGCGTCGGCCGACATGACCGTCACGCCGGCGTCAACCGGGACGATCACCGACGACCCGAACACCCCCAGCACGGACCCCGACAAGGGCACCCTCACGACCACCACCACGAGCACGAAGAGCGGGACATTCACCCCGATGAAGGCTGAGGTCATCATCGAGCCGATGGTGGAGCGGGTGCCCTACACGATGGACCAGCTGACCGCCGCCCAGGACGAGGTGCTCACCCTTACCGACGACCAGTTGGTCGGCGCGGCCAACCTGCGCACGGCCACGATCGATCCGGTGAACAACCGGATCGTCATCAAGGCCGCGACGGTGACGCAGGAGATGCGCGAGGCGCTGGCCGCGCGATACGGCGCCAACCGGGTCGCCCTCCAGCTGGTGCCGGGGATGACGGTGCCGTCGCCGAAGAGCGGGCGGCAGTACGACACCGCGCCGTACTACGGCGGGGCCTACTTCTACACCTCGGTCGGCGGATGCTCGACCGCCTTCGCCTGGACCCACGAGGGCGTGCACTACATGCTCACGGCCGGCCACTGCACCTCGCTGAACGGCTGGGCGTACAACCGGAACGTGACCCTCGGTTACGTCTCGGCCGACAACTGGAACAACACCACCGGTTCGGTGAAGGTCAACGGCAAGGCCTACTACTCGGGCGACGCGTCCACCATCAAGCTGACGCAGACCTCCTACGGCCGCGTCTACAAGGGCTCGTCCACGTCGACCAGCTCGCGGGCGGTCACCGGCCGGATGGGTAGGCGCTCCTCCGTCGGGGACACCTACTGCGTCAGCGGCCAGGTCACCGGCGAGATGTGCGGCTTCCACGTGCACTCCACGTACGTGACTGTGCGATACACCGACGGCGCGACCCTGCGCAACGCCATGGAGGGCTACCGCTACGGCAACTGCACCCGGGGCGGCGACTCCGGCGCGCCGATCTACAACATCAAGAGCGACGGCACCGTCACCGCCCGGGGCATCCTCAGCGGCGGCAGCACCAACACCAGCGGTCACTGCTACGACTACTTCACCGACACCTACCTGGCCGAGCTGGCCCTGCCGGGCATCATCAAGCTCGGCAGCTAGGCACCGACGGGCGGGCTGCGCTCAGCAGCCCGCCTCGCGGCCGATCCGGTACCCGACCGCGGTTCCGCCCCAGCCCGCTGCCGGTACGCCGGATGCACGACCCTTGAGAATCAGCGGTGCACGGCCCAAAGCAGGATTAGGTGGTCGGCCGATCCTCGGTGGAGTGCCGTGGTGCGGCAGGCTGACGCCGGTGTCTGGGCGGCGTCAACCTGGTCGCGGAGGGCTTCGTCTGACGGGCCGCCATTCTCCGGGGTGGCGCCAGGAGCCCCTTGTAGACCTTCGAGTCGAATAGGACGTGAGCCCTCAGAACCGGGGCTTGGGGACCTGCCGGTTGAAGCGCGGCGTCAACGCCAGCACCAGGGCCTCCTTGTCGGCCTGCGGGTTGTCGCTCTCCCGCCAGCGGACGATGCACCGGCCGAGCCAGCTCGCGATGTCGCTCGCCGACGCCACCGGCCCGGACCGGTCGAGCAGCTGGCCGACCTGGTCGTGCAGCACGGACGAGGCCCGGTTGCCGGTCAGGTGCTGGCGCAGCCGGTCCCGCAGGTTCCCGGTCTGCCCCACGTAGATGACCGTGTCCCCCGCGACGACCACGTGCACGCCGGCCGCGCGGGGTGCGTCCGCGACGACGTCCATCGTGTACGGGCGAGAGACGGTGAAGCCCGTCAGCAGATCCTCATGTGCGATCTCGGTCATCCCCGGACGCTACCGATCACAAGCGCTTCCCGGCAGCCCCTGAAACGCCACCGGTTCAGAGGGGCCGAGCCAGTCGTACGTGGTCCAGGGACAGGTGACCAGCTCTGTCGTCCGCATACCCATGGGTACGGATCGCCGGCGGTCACCAGTTCATCAGGCTGAAGTCGATCGCCGCCCAGAGATGTCGGTGTGTCGCCGCGCGAGTCGACGGCCGAGGAGGACGACACCGCCGCCCAGGAGGACACCGGCGGCGAAGAGGACGCCTCGACCATCCGTCGGCCCGGCGGCGGCAGGCGTCGCTGCCGAAATGGGTTGCCGGAGCGTGTCCGCTGCGGGCCCAGCCGCGACGGCCGAACGGTAGCTCCGGTCGACGACGGCGGTGAACCGGCGGGCTCGCCGCGAGATCTCGGCCTTCATACGTGGCCCGCGCGCCTCGGCCCAGAACCGACGACCCGCCGCCCCCTGGAAGAACTGGTCGGCGAGCACCTCCAGGTGCGGCTCGGTGAGCACGTCGACCTCCCACATCAGCTGCCAGTGGGAGACGATCAGGTTGGTGTAGACGTGCTTGCGAAACCAGTCGAGATCCGTCGACTCCTCGATCGGCCCCCAGCATTCGAGAAGCCGGGGATCGTCGATGGCCATCTTCATCAGGTCGGTGTGCAGCGCCCGCAACGCCTGTTCCCGCGCCGCCTTGGCTTCCCGGGCCTGCAGGGTCAGTGAGGTGACCACCCCGATGAGGGCCAGCGCCGCGAGGATCGCCGAGGCCGCGCCGTACGTCTGGCCGACGTTGCCGAGCAGCGGCCAGTCGTATCCCGGCTGTTGGCCGATCCAGAGCAGCCCTACCGGGGAGAACAGCACCGCGACGAGCACGAGCAGCACGGCGAGGAGCAGAGCGGTCGGTGTCGCCGACCGGCGGGCCAGACCGGAGACCACTCGGAGTCGGGGCACCCTGCCTCCACGCTCGCTGGTGGAGGCAGGCTACTACAGGTGAGACGCCGGCGGCCTGATCCCGTCGACCTCACGACGGAAGAACGACTCGAACGGCTCGGCCTTCTCGAGCAGCGCCGTGACCTGCGCCCGGCATCCCTCGACCGCCACGCGGTCGACGACCTTGTCCGCGCCGACCGGTGTGCCGGACGGGTCGTAAATCACCTCGTACACAGCCTGGCGGCCGACGAGCAGCAGCTCCGGCACGGTGCCGTGCTCTGCCTCCAGGCCTGCGACCAGGCCGGCGTCGAGCACCCGGATCCGTTCGCCGGCGTCGGCGCGGTAACGGAGAAAGTGCAGCTCCCAGATGAGGTACGGAGTGAGTGGCAGCTCGACGATGCGCAGCCGTTGGAGCCCTGACCCGAGGTCGGCCAGCCGCGCGAAGAATCGCACCAGCTCAGGATTGGGTTCGGCGGCGATCCGCAGCGCCTCGTCCCAGCGGCCCGCAGCGAACGCCTCCCAGCTGGGGCTGCCCGGCTCGCGGAATGTCTGGATCCGCTCGGTCTTGAGGATGAGCCCATCGACGGATTCGACCGCAGCGTAGAAGTCGGCATCGTACTCAGCGAGGCTCAGGCGCTGGCGGGACACGGCGCGGAGCAGGTCACGCATCCGGGATGTCCGGCTTGGCCGCGACGATCATGCTGTGCGGGATGATCACCAGCCGCTCGTCCGCCCCGACCGTGACACCGTCAGGGAGCCGGCCGATGTAGGCCTCGGTCAGGTCACGGCCGATGACGGCGACATCTCCGTTGGACAACTCCCAGACGTCCGGGCAGGTGGTCGTGCCGCCACTTTCGCCCAACTCGGCGGCGGACCGCCCGAGTCGCCTGGTGAACGTGGCACCGGGATCCGCTTCCCAACGTCCGGCCATCGCCTGCTCCCGCCGTGGTGGATGGTGGTCAGATTAACAAGGACACCACCATCCATGGCGTCGTTCATCAATGTTTCTCAAGGGGTGCTACGTCCCGCCCAGGTGGGCGAGCATTGTCTGGTTCGCGGCCCAGCCGTCCGGGAACCTGACCGGCACGTCCAGGTGCACCGGCTCCGTCGACGGGTGGGCGTCCAGCAGCTCCCCGATGCCTGCCCGGGCCACCACGATGCAGGCGTGCCGGTGGCGGGAGGTCAGCACGCAGAGCCGCCCTGACTCCAGGTGGAACGCGGTCGCGTCCCGCCGCCCGGAGAGCGGGTGCAGCACGATCGTCACGTCGTACTCGCGGCCCTGGAGCCGGTTGGCGGTGTCGACGGTGATGCCCGCTCCCGCCTCGCCGAGGTGCTTGCGGATGGCGGCGACCTGATCGCGGTGCGCGGCCCCGACGGCGATCCGGTCCGCGGTGACCGGCGCGCCGGCCGGAACGTGCTCGGCAACCACCACCGCTCCCCGCCGCAACACCCGCAGCGCCAGCGCGGCGCACGCCGACGCCGCCTCCGCATCGGTACGCAGAGTGTGCCGGGCCGGCAGTTCGTGCAGCGCCCAGCCTGTAGCGGCGACGAGCTCGACCGCCGCGTCGAGCGCGTCGCCCGGTCCGGGTTCGGTGAGCGACAGCGCCCGGTCGTCGGGCCCGGTGCCGGCGCGGAAGCCGGTGAACGGGTAGAACGCCGCGGCGACCACCGGCGCCGCCGACGCGGGCAGCCGCCACGACACGGGCAGGCGGTGTACCGGCAGCTCGGGGTTGTGCCGCAGCAGCACCGCCACCGCCGCCTGCATCGGGTCCCAGGTCAGGCCGGTCCAGCGGGCGGTCTCGACGGTGGAGAACGGGTCGAGCTGGCCGGGATCGCCGACGAACAGCGCCCGCTCGAACCTGCCGGCCACGCGCAGCAGGGCGTCCGAGCGCATCTGGTACGCCTCGTCGACGATCGCCCACGGCCAGCAGCCCTCGGTGACGGTGGCCCACTTCGCCGCCGTACCGATGATGACGGCCGGACCGCCGAGGTCGGCGACCTTGGCGGCGACCCGTACCGTGTCGTGGCCCTGCACGCGGTCGGAGGGCCGGTAGTCGGCGGCGGAGAGCCGGCCGATACGCAGCTCGGGGGCCTTGCGGGCGAGGCGGTCGATGAGATCGTCGACCTGCTCGTTGGTCTGCGCGATGATGATCAGCGGCTCGCCGGCGGCGGCCAGTTCGACGGCGGCGCGCACCACGAGGGTCGACTTTCCGGCGCCGGGCGGCGAGTCGACCACCACGCCACGGTGGTCGCCGGAGCGCAGGTCGGCCAGCACGGCGGTGATCACCCGCTCCGCCTCGACCGCGGGCGGCACCTCCAGCCCAGCCAGCATTGACCTCACCTCCCGGCACGGCGTCTCCCGGACCCTACCGGCAGGGCACGACCATCCTCCGGTCACCTCACGTCCGCCGTCGAGTCCTCCCCCGGACGCGGATGGCCAGCTCAGATGCCTCCGTCGACGTGCAGGGTTTCCCCGGTGATGTAGGAGGACTGGTCGCTGAGCAGGAAGGCCACCACGTTGGCCACTTCCTCCGGCCGCCCGTAGCGCCTCAACGGGATTCTCTGGGAGTGGCGTTCGACGTACTCCCGCCGCTGTTCATTCCCCGGCCTCACCGGCCGCGCGGGGCAGCGGCACCCCGTCCTCCAGGTGCGGGCGCACCGGGCTGACGGTCTGACCGGGCTGGACGGCAAGTCCGGAGGGATGCTGCTCAACACGCCGACCTACCAACCAAACTTGATCATCGCAGAAGCGGCGCACCCCATTCATTTCGCGGGAATGCCGAGTCGCCTGAGCGCCTCTTCCGCCTCCCCGAGACCCAGCTCCTCGAAGATCGCCAGCGCCGCCAGCCACGCCGACTCGGCATCGCCGCTCGACTCGGCCGACAGGTGGCAGTCGCCAAGGTGCAGGAGCACGTCCCCGCACCCCGGACGGTCCCCGATCTCCTCGAACAGACGGTGAGCGCGGTCGAAGCTGGCCAATGCCCGTGCGTGCTCGCCGAGTTGCAGGTAGGTGACGCCCAGGCTGTCGTGAGTGGCCGCCTCGCCCCGGCGGTCGCCGAGATCGCACAGGAGCGTCAAAGCGCGTTCACCAAAGTGGACACCTTCTCCATGACGTCCCACGGCGGCAAGCAGGACACAGATCTTGTTCAACGCGTTTGCCAGGCCGGTCTGGTGCCCGACTCGTTCGTAGAACGCGACGCTCCGCTCAGCGTGGTCGAGAGCCAGATCCGGGCGGCCGTCCTGCTCGTATACATCGGACAGATCCAGCTCCAGATGACCGAGCGTCGCCGGATCGTCGAACTCGGTGAAGAGCTCGATCGCCCGCCGGAGGGCAGCCAGCGCGGCGTCCGGACGCCTCAGCCAGGTGAGCGCGCGCCCGTACCCCCGTTGGCTGTGCGCGACACCGAGCCGATCGCGGGACCGCTCGGCTGCACGCAGCGCCTTCTCCTGCACCTCGGCCCAGCCCTGCCAGTGACCCACCCGGTCCTGGTAGGTGGTCAGCGCCCAGCCGAGCTGCCACCGATACGGGTCGGTGGCGATGTCGACAGTCGCCAGCAGCACGGGATACTCGACCTCGAACCACGCGAGCGCATCCCGATGATCGGCCAACAGCTCCTCGGTCGCACCGGGAGCGAGCGCGATGCGGTCCCGGCGCGGCGCGAGCAGCAGCGAGCCCTTCACAGCGGCATGCAGGTAGTGCCCGAACATGCGCTGCAATGCCGACGCCTGCTCCATCTCGCTCTCGGAGGCCCGGACCAGCTCGTGCGCGTACGCCCAGAGCAGGTCATGGAAGCGGAACCGACCGGGCGACGGCTCCTCCAGAAGGTGCGCACCCGCGAGTCCGCGCAGGTGCCGGCGCGCGACCGCCATCGGCATGCCGGTGAGAGAAGCGGCGGCGGCCACTGAGATCTCGGGGCCTGGATGCAGCGCAAGCAGCCGGAACATCCTGGCACTCGCCTCGCCGAGGTTCAGGTAGGAGTATGCGAACGCCCCGCGAACGTCGGCAGCTCGGTCGCCGACCTCCAATGCGGACAGCACGGCGTGCGCGCCACGTAGCTCCGCGGCGAGTGCGGCGAGCAGGAACCCGGGGCGCGCCGCGGCCCGCGCGGCGACAACGGCGAGCGCGAGTGGCAGCCTCCCGCACCGCTCGATGATCTCCGCTGCCGCCTGCCCCTCAGCGGCGACCCGCTGCGTGCCGAGGCGAGACGCCAGGAACACGTGCGCCTCGTTCACGGCGAAGACATCGAGGTTGAGCAGGTACGCGCCCTCGGCCGCCGCAAGCCCGGCGAGCTGATCGCGGCTGGTCACCAGCACCATGCTGCCCGGTGCGGCAGGAAGGATCGGCCGCACCTGCTCGGCGTCGCGAGCGTTGTCCAGCACGATCAGCATCCGCCGCCCGGCCATCAGGCTGCGATAGCGGGCCACCTGGGCATGCGGGGTCGTCGCCATGCGCTCGCTCGGTTGCAGCGCCTCCAGGAACAGCCGCACCACCTCACCTGAGCTCATGGCAGGCCGGGCGGGGTCGAAGCCGCGCAGGTCGACGTAGAGTTGACCGTCGGAAAACGACTCCTTGACCGCGTGTGCCCAGTGGACGGCCAACGTCGACTTGCCAACGCCCGCCATGCCCGAGATCGCGCAGATCAACGGCGTGGCGCCGGTCCAGCCGGCCAGCAGCCCGTCCAAGCCGGCGAGTTTGCCGGCACGGCCCGAAAACCCCCGCGGCGCGAGCGGAAGCTGTTCCAGGACTTGCGCCGCCGAATCGGCTGTTACACCCAGCAGCTCCCGATAGAGCCCTTCCAGTTCGGGGGCCGGGTCGACGCCGAGATCCTCGCGCAACCTGCGGCGCACCGCATGGTAGGCGGCGAGCGCAGCAGCCCGCTGCCCGGTGCCGACCAACGCCGCCATCAGGCGCAGGCCTACGGCCTCGTCCAAGGGGTCGGCTTCGGCGAGCGGGCGCAGCACCGTCAGCGTCTCGTCGTGCGGTGCGCCCGCGTCGGCATACTCGATGATGCAGGCACGTCTCTCGCGGCCGAGTGCGATCAGGGCCGGATGTGCCTGCAGCGCGGGCAGGTCGGCCAGCGGCTCGCCGCGCCACATCGCGGCGGCCTCCCGATAACGTCGCACGGCCTCCGCCCGCTCACCACACGCCATCAGCCCGCGGGCACGCGCCAGGATCTGCCGGAAGGTCAGCAGATCCAGTTGGTCCACGGTCACGTCCAGCAGATAGCCGCCACCGGCCGCGACGACCTGCACCGGGTATGCGCCCAGCCGAGCACGCAGCCGGGAGACGTGACTCTGCAGGAGCTGCGCCGCGTTCCGCGTACCCCACAAGAGCTCGATGAGCTGGTCCCGAGGCACCGGAACGCCAGGTGACAGCGCAAGCAGGGCGAGCAGTTCGCGCCGCTTGGGCGAGCCGAGGTCGACCATGACCGGTCCAGCGGTGATCTGAAGTGGCCCGAGCAGTTGTATCCGCATGTCCTGCGAGTTGTGGGAGTCGTCGCGAGCGAAGCGAATCAGGTCCGCCGTCTCCAGCGTCGACAGGCCGAGCGCCGCAGCCAGGCGGCGAAGCGTGGCCGGCCGGGGCCGAAGCACCCGCCCCTGCTCCACATCGCGCAGCCCGGCGAGGCTGATGTCGGCGCAAGCCGCGAGCGCCGCCTGGCTGAGCCCGGCACGGCGGCGCCGCCCACGGATGTAGTTGCTCAATGGGGACGGACCGCCCTGCGCATTGCCCGCCATCGTGCCGCTCCCGTACCCAAACCGTACCGCGTTGATCTCACCGGGCCCGCCGTTAGGGCCATTGGCCCTCGGCCACCCGTCGGCGATCCGTCGACTATATGACAGCGGCAAACAGGAGCCTTGGGTGATCAGGCCCTTTCGCGAGTAGGAGACCACATGAGACAGACGAGCGGGCGGCGGTTGCGCCTGGTCGGCATCGGTCTGGCGGCCGCTGCCGGGCTGGCGCTGACCGTCGGATTCGGCGGCGAGCGCGAAGTGCAGTACGACGCGCAGCCCGAATCGGTTGCACACAGTAAGGAGATGTACTTCTTCAGCAGCGTCGACAGCATGGTCGCCACCTCGCATCTGGTCGTCTACGGCACCGTGAGCGCGGTCGGCGAAGGCCGCTTCACGGGCGCCGATGAAGACGGATCCACTACCAGCCAGGTCCGCCTGCGCAACGCGACGATCACCATCTCCGACGTGCTGCACAACCCGAAGTTGAAGCCCATTCCGCCGAGCATCACCCTCGAGGAGGAAGGCTGGGATTCGCAGGGCCGCGGCTACATCGTCAACGGCGTCGCGTGGAGCGAGGTCGGCGACACCGGCTACTTCTTCCTGCGGCACTCGTTTGGCACCGACACCTACACACTGACCAGCTCGGATGGTCGCGTGCTCAGCAAGGACGGGGCGCTGGTCCCGAGCAACACCGAGCGTCAGCTGGCCGGCCAGATCACTGCGATCCAGCCCGACATGTTCTCCGTCCACGTCTACAACGCAAGCCAGGACTACGCCGCCGGATTGCTCGGCTCGGCGGACACCGTCGACTCGCAGCCCGATTCCACGGAAGGACCAGGCGCATGAGGCGCACCGTCATCGCCGTCGCCACCGCGATCCTGACGATCGCCGTCGCGGCGTCACCCGCGGCAGCCAGCCACGGCAACAAGGCCAACGCGGGCCCGCCGGACAACGCCCAGCAGGACGTCCAGACGAACAGTTTGACCACCGGCGGGACGGCGGCCTACTCGCACGGCCGGGCGCAGCTGGACCGGACCGACATCACTATGAGCACCGGTGGCTCCGACCTGCACGTCTACGACGCGAGCTACAGCTCGTCCTGGTACGGGCAGACCTCGTGCACGGATCGCAACTGGCTCAACGGCAAGTGCGACCACATGGACATCAAGTTCAACACCCGGCTGATGAGCGGGGCGAGTACCTCCAAGTGGCAGAGCCTGGGGTGCCACGAGTTCGGGCACTCGGGCGGGCTCGGCCACCGCTACCGCAGCACGGACAGCAACGACAACTCGTGCATGCGCGACGATATCTGGCCCAAGTACCTCGACACCCATGACATCGATGCTGTCAACCAGTACGTCTAGGCGTCTGGCCGTCGGCGCGGCAGCGGTCGTTCTCGTCGCCGTCGGGGGCTGGCTGCTCCGGCCGGAGAGCCTGCCGACGGAGTGGCCGGACAAGGCCAGCTTCTGCGTCCAGGCGAAAGCGTTCGAGGTGGCCAACCAGGACCACGTCACCGGCGAGGAACGCCTCGCGGCGGCACGGGCCATGGAGCAGTCCTCGCCCGAGGCGCTGCGGGACGAGCTGCGTGTACTCGTCGACGATCTGGTCCCCGAGTCCGAGCCGCACTCGCACGTCTCCGCCGACGAGTTTCAGGAGATCACCGTCAAGGTGGGCGAGTTCGTGGAACGCGCCTGCGGGGTCAACCTCCCCAGCATCCGCACCTGAGCAGCGGGTGGCCCGGGACTCCCGGGCCACCCGCCGTTCAACCTTCGCTCAATCCGGGGCGCCGTGCCGGCCGGCGCCGGCGGTGGACCGGGCCGCCCCGGCCGCCGCGTCGGTGGCCAGCGACGCCGTCCCGTACGCCAGCCCGGTCGCCATCGCCTCCGGCTCGGGCCGGCCGCCGCCGGCCAGCAGCGCGGCCCGGTCGTTGCGCAGGCAGGTCTGCGGATGCCGATCTCCGCCGCCAGCCGCTCGGCCTACGCCCGGGCCGCCCCTGGCGGGACCAGCCGGTTGACCAGGCCCATCGCGTACGCCTCCTCGGCGGGCACCGGGCGGCCGGTGAGGATCAGATCCGTCGCCCGGCTCTCGCCGATCAGCCGGGGCAAACCGGACCGTCCGAGCGCATCTGGTACGCCTCGTCGACGATCGCCCACGGCCAGGAGCCCTCGGTGACGGTGGCCCACTTCGCCGCCGTACCGATGATGACGGCCGGGCCTCCAGCCCAGCAAGCATCGACCACACCTCCCGTTCAGTGGATGGCGACGGGCGTCTTCCCCTGCTCTCCCTGCTGGTCGTCGAGCAGGTGCGACCGCTCACGCCGGCGGGGCAGGAACGCGGCCGGGATGAATGTGACCAGCACCAGCGCGAACGCCACCCAGAACGTCGTGGCGAAGGAGCTGGCGGCGAAGTGGAGGCCGCGCTCGATGAGCGACGGGTCGACCGGGAACTGCTGGGTCAGTTCCGGCCGCTGCTGGGCGGCGATGGCCAGCCCGGCCTCGGTGGCCGGCTTGCCGCTCGGATCGGTCACACCGGGGATCTGCTGGGAGCCGTTCAGCTCGTTGGTGAGGATCACCGACATCACCGCGGCGCCGACGGAGCCGCCGATCTGCTGGAGGATGTTCACCAGCGTGGAGCCGCGGGCCACCTCGGGGCCGGTGAGGCTCTTCAGCGCCGAGGTCATGATCGGCATCATCGTGCCGCCCATGCCCAGGCCCATCACGAACAGCGAGCCGCAGAGCAGCACGTACGAGGTGTTCGGGTCGACCTGGGTGAAGGTGAAGAACCCGGCGACGATCAGCACCAGCGCGAACGGCACCGTGCGGCCGACCGGCACCTTGTCGGCCAGCATGCCGGCGATCGGCATGGTGAGCACCGCGCCGATGCCCTGTGGCGCCATCAGCAGGCCGGCGGCCAGCGTCGACTCGCCGCGCACCTGCAGGAAGTAGCTCGGGAACAGCAGGCCGGCGCCCATGAACGCGATGATGAAGACGAACATGGTCACCGCAGCGATGGTCAGGTGGCGGTTGCGGAACAGCCGCAGGTCGAGCAGCGGGTGCTGCGGCTTGAAGGAGTAGAGGACGAACGCCACCACCAGCGCGGCGCCGATCAGCATGGGGACCCACACCTTGGGGTCGGCGAACGTGCCGGCCTCGGGCAGCGAGGAGACGCCGTAGAGGAACAGGGCTAGCCCCGGCGAAAGCATCAGCATGCCGAGGAAGTCGAACGACTCCGACGGCTGGGGGTTGTCCTTCGGCAGGGCCAGCTGCGCGTAGATCAGCGCGATGACGCCGATCGGCAGGTTGATCAGGAAGATCCAGTGCCAGCTCGCCACGTCGATCAGCCAGCCGCCGAGGATGGGGCCGCCGATCGGGCCGAGCAGCATCGGGATGCCGAGGACGGCCATCAACCGGCCGATCCGGTGCGGCCCCGCCGCCCGGGTCATGATCGTCATGCCGATCGGCATGAGCATGCCGCCGCCGAGGCCCTGCAGCACGCGGTACGTGATCAACTGCCCGATGGTGTCGGCGGTGGCGCACAGACCGGACCCGATTATGAACAGCGCCAGGGCGACCATGTAGAGGCGTTTGGTGCCGAACCGGTCGGCAGCCCACCCGCTGAGCGGGATGACCGTGGCCAGCGCGAGCGTGTAGCCGGTCATTGTCCACGCGACGCGGGCGTAGGACACGCCGAACTCGTTCTGGAACGTCGGCAGCGCGACGCTGACCACCGTCACGTCGAGGATCGACATGATCGCACCGAGCACGACGACGCCGGCCACCTTGAGAACCGCGGCGTCGAGCTTGTCCGATGTCGGGACAGGCTGCGGCGCCGCGACAGCTTGCTGTGTCACGAATTCTCCTGAAGTCGGATCTGACCGAACGGGTGAGCGGTGGTGGCGGCGCGGCCCCGGCCGATGGGCAGGCGCGACGTGCGGAGGGGTGACGCTCGCAGGCAGATTAACCGCCGCTGCCGACAGTCCGCCCTTGGATTAGCTTTCAGCGCCTCGACTTGTGAGGACGATTACGGCCGGCCCGGTGGCGGGCATGACGACAACGGCAAGGGCGGCGAAGACATGACCAGCCGGCGCGCATTCACCACCGACCGGTCAGCGGCTACCCACCCGGGACCCCGGACGCGCCGACCTGACACGGCGTCACCGGGGGCTCTGCAAGACGACCCGGACACCGAGGAGGGCTGGTTCTACGTCCCCCGGCGAGAGGGCATCGACACGGACATCATCCGTGTGCCCGAGCGCAAGACGACTCCCCGCCCCGCGGCAGACTAAGCGCCGGTTGGGCGGCGTGGCTTTGGCACGGTGCTCGCTCCGTGGGCGAGCTTCTCATCGCTGCGCGGGAACTACTCCTCAATGCCGGGCCGGATCTCGGCCGGCATTGCGACGCGGATGACCATCTCAGATGCCTCCGTCGACGTGCAGGGTTTCCCCGGTGATGTAGGAGGACTGGTCGCTGAGCAGGAAGGCCACCGCATTGGCCACCTCCGCCGGCCGCCCGTAGCGGCCCAACGCGACTCTCTGGGAGTGGCGCTCGACGAATGCCCGCCGCTGTTCGGACGAGACTCGCGCCGCCTCCTCGGTTTCGATCGTGCCCGGCGCGACCACGTTGACGCGGATGCCCTGCGGGCCCAGTTCCTTGGCCAGCGAGCGCATCAGCCCGACGAGGCCGGCCTTTGCCGCGGTGTAGTGTGCCCGCTGCGGGATCCCGACCATGGCCACCTTGGAACCGATGGCCACCACCGAGGAGCCCGCTGTCATCAGCGGCAGTGTCTTGTTGACGACGAGGTAGGCCGCGGTGAGGCTGGTGTCCACCACCCGGTGCCACTCCTCGGGCGTCAGCTCGGCGAACGGCACCTGGCTGATCACCCCCGCGTTGTGCACCAGGCCGTGGAGCGTCCGGTCGGTGCTCCGGGCCTCGCCGACGAGCCGCTCGACGTCCTCGGCGTCGGTCACGTCGGCCCGGATCAGCTGGTGGGTGCCCGGCGTTTCCTTGAGTTGCTGGGCGAGCGCATCGACGTGCTCGCCTTCGGTCCGGTAGCAGGCGACGACATTCGCTCCGGCGGTGGCCAGCCCGAGGGTGATGCCGCGACCGATTCCCCGGGCCCCTCCGGTGACGATGACGTTCTTGTCGGCGAGTTGACCGGTCATGGCTCCCTCTTCTCGCGGTAGGGCCGACCGGGCTCTTCCCATCGTCTCGCCATGCTCGTCTCCTGCCGTCGCGACCACATGACATCGTCGCCGGTCGACACGTCAGGCTAACAACGGCAGCCCGCTTTGCGCTAGTCACAGTGGATCTTTCCGGATAAGTCCGCTACGCGAAACCGTCTCTCGTGGTGGGTTGTTCCGCTCCTGGCTGTGGCCACGCCTCGTCGGCCACACGCGCGGACTGCCAGGCCCGGAGGGCGTTCTTGATCCGCTGGTTCTCGGCGAGCGCCTGGTCGCGCTCGCGGATGCGGTCGTGCAGCTCGTAGGCGAGGCGGTGCACCAGGGCGTCGACGTCGCCGGGCCGGTAGCCGCGCCGGCCGGGCGGGGTGCGCGGCAGGGTGACGGTGGCGAGGCTGTCCGGGGTGAGCGGGCCGGCGAGGGCGTTGCGGCTGCGGTAGACGGCCATCACGCCTCCGGCAGTTTCGGCAGGTGGATGCGGTCGTCGAGCACGCCGGCGGCGAGCAGCCGCAGCCGGGCGCCGGCCAGCATCGCGGGCGGCCCGCAGACGAGGACGTCCTGGCCCTGCCGGTGGTGGTTCTCCGCGATGGTGAGCGCGTCGCCGCGCTCGGTTTCCTCCGCCCAGGGGTCGTGCGAGAGGGCGGGCACGATGGTCAGCCAGTCGTGGGCGCGCTGGAGCTGGTCGAGGGTGATCGCGTCGTACAGCTCGGTGAAGGTGCGGGCGCCGACGACGAGGGTCACCCTTCTGTCGGCCGGGTCGGCGACGACCTGCTCCACCAGGGAGCGCAGCGGGGCCAGGCCGGTGCCGCCGGCGATGAGGAGCAGGTCACCGTCGCGCAGGTGCAGGCCGGTGTCGCGGGGTGGGCCGAGGTGGAGCAGCTCGCCGGGGCGTACCTCGTGGACGAGGCTGCGGGAGACGGACCCGGCGGGGACGGCGCGGACGTGCAGTTCGAAGGTGCCGTCGGGGCGCGGGGCGTTGGCCGGGGAAAGCCAGCGCCAGCGGCCGGGTTGGCGCGGCGTGCACACCGGGACGGCCTGGCCGGGGCGGTGGGGCAGGCGACGCCAGGGACGTACGGTCAGGATGGCGATGGTGTCGCACGGCCGGTCGTGGGCGATGACCTCGGCGGGCCACCACGGCGGACCGTCATCGCCCGGTCTCATGACCTCGGCCGGTACTTTGCTGCCCGCGGCTCCGGCGATCAGGTCGGCGTGCGGGAACAGGTCGTGGTGACGGAAGGCGCGGCCGAGCACCGTGAGCAGCGCGGCTCGCTCCGTCGGCTCCGCGCCCGTGGCGAGCTGACGCAGGGCGTCGAGGAGCAGTGGGGCGTCGTGTGCCGCGAGCCGGGGTCGCAGCGCGTCGCGCAGGTCGTCGGCGGCGCTCACCCGCACACCGCCTTGCGCACCCGGTCGATCTGATCGCCGGGCAGGTCGAGCGCCCAGAGCACCCCCACCAGGTAGTCGGCGATCCGCCGCCGCTGCGCCTCCGACAGGCCGAGGCCCGCCCAGGCGTCCGCCGCCGGCTCGTCACCGCTCGCGGCGGTGACGCTCGCGCCGAGGTGCGCGGCGAGCCGGTCCAGATCAACCCCGATGAGGTACGGCGACAGCTCCGCGTCCGCGACGACCAGCCGCAGCCACTGGTTCACGACTGTCGTCACGTCCACGGTCATACCCACGCGTCCTGGTCTGTCAGGCCGGCGGCTTCGATGGTCGCGCTCGCCCAGCGGGCGAGACGGCAGGGGTACGGGACGCGTTCGCTGCGGCACAACTCGCCCTCCGGCCAGCTCTCCGGGGTGTGGATGCGGAGGGCTCGCAGGGCGAGGGTGAGGTCCTCGTCGGTGACCGGGGTGAGGACGGGGAAGTCTGCTACGGCCGCGCTCATGGTTGTCGTCCCTTGGCGTCTGGGGAGGTGGAGTGGCACCGGGGCGGGCGGGGACGGGGGTGCGCGACGGGGGACGCGAACTCCCGGAGCCCGGCACCCGCCCCGGGCCATGCGTCCACCCTCGACGAGCAGCTCGGATACCAGAATGACTACGGGCTGCACCTAGGCGGTAACCGCACTGCACCTACTGCCTATAAGGTGCACGATGACCTACCTCGACGTGAGCTGAGGGGGCACGATGACGACCGTGCAGCGATGGACCGGCCGGGAGACCAGGACGCTCCGCCACGCCCTCCGGATGAGCATCCGCGACTTCGCTACGCACCTCGGCGTAGCGGAACGGACCGTGTCCAAGTGGGAAGCCTGCGGGGCTGACGTCACTCCCCGCCCCGAGATGCAGGCCGCGCTCGACACCGCTTTGAGCAAGGCTGCACCGGAAGCACGGACCCGCTTCTCGTCGGCGGTTCACGTCCCCTCGGCTGTGTCGCCCGACCTGCCGACGGACCGACCTGATCTCGCGGCAACGGCCCGAGAGCAGGTAGCCCGGGCCCGCCAGGCCCTCGGGGTGACCGCGGAAGACTTCGCTGCCCTCCTGGGCAGGGCTTTGACCTGGCAGCCGGGCGCTGATGACGTCTCCGCCTGGGAGACGACGAGTGTTCCTCCAGGAGACGTCATTCTCGCGTTGCCAACCCTGACAGGCCGACCCGCTACACCCGCGCACGGCGATGAACGGCTCGGTGACCTCGTAGCTGTTTTTTCGAGCCGGTCGGAGTTCTCCACCCACCTGCCGCCCGATCTGCTGTTAGGTGGGGTGAAGCGAGTACGTGCCGTCGGCCTCTCACTCAACCTGCTGACCCAGGGCTTCGCTGACAGCCGATGGCGCGATCTGATCGAGGGTGGTGGGAGGATCAGCTGCCTGTTCCTCGATCCCGCCGGATCGGCCATCGAGGCACGCGAGGCGGAGGAAGGCTTTCCAGCGGGTCAGCTCTCCGGGCTCACCAAGCTCAACATTGAGACGCTCATGCGCGTCCGCGACAGGCTGCCGGAGAGCCTGCGTGATCACATGAAGCTGGCCGTCTACGACGACACCCTGCGCTTCAACGTGGTCCTGGCCGACGACGTCTGCGTGGCCCAGCCCTACCTACCCGAGAGTCGCGGGGTGGACTCCCCCGCCTTCCTCGTCAGGCGGCGGCAGGATCGAGCCTGTCTGTATCCGGTCTTCGAGCAGTTCTTCGAGACGCAATGGGAGCGGGGACGGCAGCTGTGAGCGATTATGCCGACCTGCTCTCTGTCGCCGAGAGGGCGGTCGCTCGGGCGGCCGAGATGATGCGGCACCGATCCCCGGGCGCCCTAACCGCTAAGGGAGACCGGGACTTCGCCTCGCAGCTCGACTATGAGGTCGAGCGGGAAGTCCATGCCTTCCTCCGGGACGCCACCCCCGAGATCGGCTTTCTTGGCGAGGAGGACGGAGTCCACGGTGCGGGCGAGATGCAATGGGTGCTTGACCCGATCGACGGGACGGCGAACTTTGTGCGAGGCATCCCGCTCTGCGCGGTCTCGCTGGGGCTGCTGCACGATGACGCTGCGGTCCTCGGCGTCATCGAGCTGCCCTTCCTGGGCAACCGCTACGCCGCCGCCCACGGCAGCGGGGCGACGGTCAACGGAAAGCCGATCAGGGTGAGCGCCACCAACAGACTCAACGACGCGATCGTGGCGATCGGCGACTACGCCGTGGGCGCAGGTGCCGACGCCAAGAACCGGATGCGGCTCGCCCTGACAGCGCGGCTTGCTGAAGAAGTGCAACGAGTGCGGATGACCGGCACGGCGGCGCTCGATTTGGCCTGGCTGGCGGAAGGCAGGATTGACGCAGCGCTCACTCTTTCCAACCATCCGTGGGACATGACGGGCGGCACGGCCATCGCCAGAGAGGCGGGTGCCGTCGTCGTCGACCGTGACGGAAGCAGCCACAGCCCTCGCTCGTCTATGACCCTCGGCATCACTCCCGCCTTGGCCGAGCAGGTGCTTGAGCTGATCAATGAGGTCGCACCGTCGGGATGAGAATCTAACCTCCGGTTGCCGGGAGTTGCCATCGACGCCGGCCGGAAAGCTCTGGCCAGGAGTCCAGCGGTGTTGCATGTGGCCCCAGGTCTATGGCTTCACGGAGGTGAGGGTGATCCGAAGTTCCTGAATGACCCTCAACGCCTCCTCCTCTTCGATGTCCTCGGCCCATTGCAGGCGCCACATCGACCCGTCGGCCAGTACTGCGTCGAGCGCGCGTATGGCCAGATCTCGCAGCGATGGAGCTACCCGAACGTCTCGGCGGCCGAGGAGGAATCGCGGAGCGTAGGCCGATTCCGACGGCGGTATGCCCGTGAGGGACTGGAGCACGGTCGCGGCTGCCGCGATGGCTCGAGCTGCGTTCTGCGGGGCGAGGGTGCGTCCCGCCAAGACAGCTGCCTCGAGGCTGTCGTGCACGAGATCCATGCGTTGGTCGGGCGCGCGGCTCTCCAGCGCGCCGCACCACTCGACCGCGTCGTCGTTGTCGAACGGACCGACCTGCCACGTCGCCATCGCTCCCCCTCTGAATCGCGTAACCAAACCACATCGCTCGGGTGACTCAGCTTCGGGCTCGGGATTTGTGGGGGTGTCACTACCAAGGACCAACAGGTCCGCGGTATGCTTCTGCCATGCTTGATCTGCCAGGGGAGCCAGTCGGAGACCAAACCTCGGTGGAGTTGTTCGCCGGTGGCGGCGGTCTGGCGATGGCCGTCCATCGAGCGGGTTTCCGGCCCCTGCTGGTCAACGAGCTCGTCAAGTACGCCTGCGACACGCTCAAGGCCAACGCTGCGGCTTCGAGGGGCGAGAGCGAGCGCGTTCCCTCCGCTGGTGAGCGGTGGCCCTTGGTCGAGGGGGACGTGAGCGGGGTCCGGTTCGGCTACCTTTGGGATCGCGTGGACCTACTGGCCGGGGGGCCACCCTGTCAGCCGTTCAGCCTGGGCGGCGTCGCGAGGGGTGATGAGGACAAGCGCAACATGTTCCCGGAGATGTTCCGCGCCATCCGCGAGATTCAACCCAAGGCCGTCATCTGTGAGAACGTCCGCGGCTTGCTGCGTCCGTCCTTCAGACCGTATTTCGAGTACATCGAGCGTGAGTTGCGACTGCCGTTCGTGGAGCGCGACGACGGCGCTACCTGGCGTGAGCATGACGAGGTGCTGCGAGAGCGATTGGCCGAGGAGCCGTCAGACCCGAAGCAGCGATACGAGGTCGTGACCACGACGGTGAACGCTGCCGACTACGGCGTTCCGCAGATCCGCAACAGGATCATCATCGTGGCGTTCAGGTCGGACCGTGGGGTCGACATCGAGGGCTTCAAGCGAGCCGTGCGCCCACCCTACTCAGAGACCGCGTTGATCCGTTCGATGTTGGACGGCTCCTACTGGGAGCGACACCCGGACGTCCCCGATCACGTACGTCGGCGTGTCATGTCCCGGCTGCCAGGCACTCCCCCGAAGGACGACGGCAAGCTGCCGTGGCGCACTCTGCGGGACGCGCTTAAGGGGCTTGACGGACAGCGCCCGCTACCCCCGGTGCCTTGGGACAGACTCGACCGGCGGGAGTACCGGCTCGGTGGGTTCACCGATCACATCGGCTGGCCGGACGCGCGTATCTACGCTGGCCACACCCCGAACGAGCTTGACCGGCCGGCGAAGACAGTCAAAGCCGGGGTGCATGGCGTACCCGGCGGGGAGTCGGTGCTGTTGACCGACGAACTGCTGCCCGAGCCGCTCGAAGGCTCGCCCTACGGCTACAAACATCGATACATGACGGTACGCGAGACAGCGCGAGTCATGACCTTCCCCGATGACTGGAAGCTCGCCGGCCCTCGGGGTGAGCAAATGCGCCAACTCGGCAACGCCGTGCCCGTCGTGCTTGGTGAGTTCTTCGCCCGAGCCATCGCCACCGCTCTCGACGAGGCCGAGAGCCAACGGTGATGTCATCGTCGACCCGGCCCGACCAGCGCTGGGCTGACAAGCCCCCGGATCCGAGAGCCTGGAAGGGGCGAAAGGGCCGCAGTCGGAGCGCGGCGTCGGCTGAACAAGACCGGGCCGCCGGCGGGTCCGACCGGCGGTGGGTCGATCTCGGCGATGGACGCCAGGCTCGCGCGTCCGTGGAACTCAAACTACTGCCGCGAACCCGACGGATCCGGGCATATCTGCGGTGGTCGGATAATGGGCGCTCACCCGCCCGATATCTCGGCGAGGTCGAGCACGGCACCCGAGCCGAGAATCTGGCCGAGGGGTGGCGGCTCGCTTGGGCACGGGGGCTTCTGACCGCGCCAGAGACCGCCGCGACCTCCTGGGCGAAGAGCCCGGCCGTGCGTGCTGTGATGCGCGCCAACAAGGCTCGCGACACAGGCCCCGAACGGCGACTACGCTCGCTCCTACACAAGGCAGGCCTGCGATACCGGGTCAACGCTCGACCACTGCCCGCTCTGCGCCGCACCGCCGACGTGGTGTTCCCTGCCGTCCGCGTCGCGGTATTCGTTGACGGCTGCTACTGGCACGGATGCCCCGAGCACTATCGCCCCGCCCGCGCGAACGACCAGTTCTGGCGCGACAAGATCGACGGGAACCGCGCTCGCGACCGGGAAACGGACCAGCTACTCGCCGACGCCGGCTGGACCGTGATCCGAATCTGGGAACACGAGGATCCCACGGGGGCCGCCAATCGCGTTGAAGAAGTGGTTCGCCGGGCGGTCCTTACTCGGCCATCTCGTCCGGGAATGCTGGGCAAGACAAGCGACACAGCGCCGACGGCCAGGTCAGAGGCCGAATCCGCCGATGGCCGGGATCCGGGCTGAGCCGAGGGGGACTACCGCCAGCGCGACCGGTCAAGCACAACCGGCCGGAGGTCCATCGGGTAGTCGCTTCGGTCCGCCGACCGCCATGCTTCCTGTGGGACCGGGCGTGGTTGACCGGTACCGACGTCTCAACAATCAGCCTGCCTAAGCCGTCGAACGCCGCCGTTCGTTCGAGAGTGGTGGCGTGGGTGTCGGCGTTTCTCGGTAGACATGCTGGTGGTGCCAGGTCAGGTATTTGGCGCGCGGAGGCAAGGCGGCGGCGGGCAGGAGAAGACGGTCAGCCAATGGCGGTCGGCCAAAAGCGGCCCGGGTCGCCGGGTCCGTGTGAACGGCGGCCGCGAGAGAGTGTTTGAGGTGGATGCGCAGGCCGCCGTTGACGGTTATCAGCCCGGTGTCGAACGCGACGTCATGCGTTGGGCAGGCGGTGAGGCCGTTTCGCGCGTCTAGCCGCTCGGCGTGGGTGCTCGCCCGCCACGGCTTGATGTGGCTGGCTACCAACATCCGGGCTGCGCTGCTACCTGCCAGGTTGACGGAGAGACCACAGAAGACACACCGGTGTCCGTGGTTGCGCAGCACCTCGTTGGCGAATCGGTGCTGACCGACTCGTACGGCGGCCACGAGTAGCCGCTCTGTCGTCCGCTCGTCGAGGTCGGCTCGCGACTCGAGCCAGCACGCCGAGGTTGACTGTACGGTGACCTCGACTTCTGTTCTGTCGAGTTCGTCTTGACCGAGCAGGTGCAGTTCAGAGTTGTCGTCGGCGAGTTCGAGAAAGTCGGGCAGTCCTTCTGAGCCGATGCCGACGTCCCGCGCGGCAGCGAGTATGACTCGGTAGACAGCACTGAGACGCCCGGGAGTCGCAAGGAGGTGGGCGGCTACCTCGATCTCGTGCTTCGCGCCATTGCGTCTGCTGCCATCGAGGTTCGCCATCTTCGCCAGCACACTGCTGTTGGGTCTCTGGAACAGGCGCGCGAGCGTGGGTACGGGCTCTTCGGCCTTGTGAGCGGTCGAGCCACCGTACTTTCGATGGTTGACGATCAGACTCGCGGCAAGGCAGGCCAGCGTCTCGACGGGGAGGAACGCCACCTGCCGGCCGACCGTGGCCGGCGTGCGGGTGAGAATGGAACACCACTGCTCACGGGCGGAAGTGGGGCGGATCTCCACGTATTCCTTGACGCTTGGCACCCAGATCGGTCCCTCTCTGCAGGCCTGAGCTACGCGTCGAGTTCGGTCTCACCCGTGCCTTGGTCGGCGGCCTCCGCGTTCACGGGGCCTGCGGCGAACTGGCGGGGACCCGGGGTGTACACGACTTGACCGTTTGACTCACGTCGCCACCAGCCGAGCGCGCTGTCATACCGTCGACGCTCTTGATACAGGATGAGATAGCCGGGCAACGCGGTCAGTTGCCATTCGGTGGGCAGAGCAGCGATGAGCTGGTGCGCGAGGCTCCTTGCGGTCATGGGTTGGCCGAGGACGCTCAACGAGGTGTCCCGGTAGATTTTCTTGGCCTCCGTGTTGCTGTCGAACCGTAGAAGGTAGGGCAGTTGGCCCTTGGCCGCCTCCAAAATCGCCGCGAGTGGCTGGGCACCTGGCTGCGGTCGACACTCGTGGTCAAGGTCGATGGGATAGGTGGCGTCGAAGTGCGCCGCCTTGACCATGCTCGTGTCACGATTGCGTCCCGGGTCCTTGTTGCCAAAGCCGTTAGTGTTCCAGGGAATGCTGTCGTGTTTCCGATATTTCTTGATGAGCAGCTTCTCGGGCGCGGCCGCGTCGAGGTCCTCGTCGACGTAGACGCACACGAACCGGACGGCGTCGGAGTCGAGTCCGGTACGACCGGATAGCTTGCGAAGGTGCTGGGTCAGCCGGTCCTGCAGCGACTTGGCGGCCTTGCCGACGTAGACGCGCTGACCGTTGAAGAACAGCGTGTACACGCCTGGACGCCCCAGAACCGCGGAGAGGTGCGCCGCTGTCAAGGGGGCGGGCTTGAGCGGTCGCAGAGTGGCCTCCAACTGATCGGCCAGCGCCTGGGTGATGCTGAGTCGGAACTCAGCCGCCCATTCGTCCGTCACCGCCACCTCCGAGGACTCATCAATCCGAGTTCCGCAGTCTGACATGCGAGGCTTCCGGAGCCAACCACCAGACCGGATCTTTTGCCCTCGACCGCCGCATCGATCTAGCCGAACTACTTTGGGCCAAGCGCCGTCACCTCAACGACACCGGCAGCTGCTGGTGCCCAGCACGACGACTCGTCGGCCCCGCCTGACACTCATATGTTTCGGACGATACTGACGCAACCGTCGGAACTGGCCGGCCTCTCGAGTTGGCGATCGAGAGCCGGGGCAGTAGCCACGAACGCTCACGCGGCGGGTCGTGCGCCCAGTGAGGTGCCCGTGACGGGCGCTACTGCTGGTATCTCGCATCCTGCGGCAAGCGCCCGCGAAGGCCCATAGCCTGGGAGCGGGAGCAGTTCGGGCAAAATTGACGGAGGACACCGTGAACGAAGCCGTCAGGGACGCCCTTGAGGGCGTCAGCGAGATCGAGCTCACCGTAACCGGCCGGAAGACCGGACGGCAGATTTCGCACCCCGTGTGGTTCGTGCAGGAAGAGGCGAGCCTGTTCCTGGTTCCGATAACCGGCTCGGACAGCGACTGGTACAAGAACGTACGGCGGACACCGATGGTCCAGGTGGCCTCGAACGGAACGGCGTTGAGCACGAGCGCCACACCGATCACCGACGCCGACCGGGTCAACCACATCGTGGAGATGTTTCGCGCCAAGTACGGCGCGGATCAGGTGGAGGCGCACTACCCGAAGCGCGACGTCGCCGTTCAGGTCGCGCTGGGTGAGTCCCGACCGTGAGGCGGAACCGGCCCGGGATCGAGGCAGGCACGACAGATCACGGGTAGGCAGGCCGCTTGTCCGACGTGATCCTCCGATTCTCGGCAGGCGTCAGCTCGAAGTACACCACCCGGTCTTCCGCCGCCCGAGCCGGCGCGTCAGCGCACCAGCACCCCGTGCAGATCACGCCCTCGCGCCCACCATGGCGGGTGGTTTTGCGGGCGCGAAGCGGATCAGCCGGTGATCGTGACGGCGACCGGCAGGCCCTGCTGCACCTCGAGCACCAGCATGTCTCCCGGCACCGATGTGTTCACGGGCGGGCCGCCCGTCGGCGGAGCACCATGCGGCCGGCGCGATACCGCAGCTCCCGCGCCGTCTGGCCCAGCTCGAACGCGATCCGGGCCGCCTCGTACGCCTCGGCGGCCCCCGGCTCCGCCATCCGGCGCTCGCGCAGGTCGTCCCAGTCGGCCCGATCATCCATCACTGGGCCCCCTCGACCGTGGTCAGCCGCTCTGCGAGCCATCGCTCCAGAGCCCAACGAGGGTGAAGGCACCGGGTGGTGGTGCTGTTCGTCACGTCTTGTTCCTTCGCGGTGATCGATTGGCTTCTACTATGCACGTCGTGCGCGATGATGGTGAGCTGCCCGCAGGCCAGGACGGTTCGAGTCGGCGGTGGGTGGGCCGTACCCGGCTGGTCCTGGTCGTGTGCGGCGCGGTCGTCGCCGTCGTGGCCGCCACCGCGGGTGTCAGGTGGTTCGTCGGCGAACCCGATCCGGCCGCGGGTGGGAAGCGGTCGATCGGCTACGGCTGCCCCGTGTTCGGCTTGGACCCGGGCCCTCCCAAGGAGTGCGGTCCGCCCGCGGCCCTGGACCCGCGCCGCGCACCGGTGACCGAGGGGCAGCGGACGGCGGTCAAGGACAGGGCCAAGGCGATTCGCCTCGCCGCGTCGCACGCCGGCTGGTGCATGACCGGCATCCAGCGTGAATGCGCCCGTCGGCCGGCGTCACACGACCCCACGCAGCACGATGTCGACGCGGCTCGGCTGTGGCTGAGCCGGACGGAGGCCTCAGCGAGCACGGCACGGTTGGCTCGTCCGGGCGATCCAGGTTATGTGGGCGCGCTGCTCTACGCGGCTCGCCTCGATGACGTCTGCGTCGTCGGCTACCTGGAGCAGGTGCCGGGCGGTGCGGGCGGCGAGGAGATCGTCGGCCTTCTGCCAGACGGGACCTGCCTGCCCGACTGACGAGCCGAGCGTGCCCACGGGCGCAGGCCGGCACCCGACCGGGACGCTCCGCTCCGAGTTCTCCGGTGGGCCGCGGAGGTCCACCGAGGTCGGGCTCGGCGAGCCGGTGGACGGCCTGTCCAGCTGACCGTCGCCGAACTGCTCCGGACCCACGCGCTCCGTCCATCCTGCACGTGGATCGATTCCGGGTCCGCGTCTGGACCGCCGACAGCTGACCGTCCGCCGAGCGGGTCCGCCGGCTCATCGCCAGTGGCCTGTTCGACGCGGATGCCGGCGTGATCGTCGAGTACCCGTACCGGTCAGCGGATGGGGCCGAACCGCCGATATCCACGGCTGTCCCTGACCGCCCGCGCGGCGATACGGTGCACGCACCGCCTCGGGCCGCGCCGACAGGTCGCGACGCCGCCTTGCGGGTTCCCACCCCGCACCACCGGATCGATCTCACGTCCGACGCCGGCGTAGTCGCCGGGAGAGAGGATCGAAGAGGATGCTCGCGACACCCCCCATCTCTCGCTGGCGAGCGGCGAGGGTGACCCTCGCAGCCGCCATCGCACTGGTCAGCGTCGGCCTTTTCGGCGCGCCCGTCCAGGCCCAGGGACAGTCCAAAGTCACCGTGATGACCCGGAACCTATATCTGGGTGGCGATCTGACGCCGTCGATCGGCGCGCCGACAGTGGAGGCGTTTCTGGCCGCGAACTCCGCGCTGTTCAGCCACGTCGGCCTGGTCGACTTTCCCGCCCGGGCGAAACTGCTCGCTCGGGAGATCACCGAGAACAAGCCGGATCTGGTCGGATTGCAGGAGGTCGCCCTGTGGCGCACGGGCCGGATTGGTGACCCCGCACCGGCCATGGACGTCCGGTACGACTATCTGGCGCTGCTCATGGGCGAGCTGAGCCGTTCCGGTCACCCGTACGACGTCGCGGTCGTACAGGCCGAGGCGGATCTGGAGGCGCCCGCGGGCGCGCCGCACTACCTGGACGTACGGCTCACGATGCGCGACGTCATCCTGGTGCGCCACGGCGGCCGGGTGAAGGTGACCGACTCCTCGTCCGGCAACTTCGTCAACAACCTCACGTTTCCGCTCGCGGCCACGAACGGGACCGTGACCAGCACCCGCGGTTGGACGGCGGTGGACGTGGTACGCGGGCAACGCCCGTTCCGGTTCGTGAACACCCACCTGGAGGCCTTCCACGCCGGTATCCGGGTGCTGCAGGCGCACGAGCTGCTGGCCGGCCCGCTGGCCGCCGCGCCGGGTGACGTCATCCTCGCCGGTGACCTCAACACGGGCCCCGACCTGCCCGTCGCCGAAAACCGGCTCGCCTACGCGGCGCTGGTGGCCGGCGGGATGCGAGACACGTGGCAGATCCTGCAGCCGGACGATCCCGGCTACACCGCGGGTCTGGGCGATGACCTGAACCAACCCGCCGACGACGTCGAACACCGCATCGACATGGTCCTGTTCCGGGGGGCGGTCGTACCCGTCTCGAGCCTCATCTTCGGGGCCGAGCGGCAGACCCCCGACGGCCGGTGGGCATCGGACCACCTCGGCTACCTGGCCGTGCTGGCCCTGCGGTAACGCGAACGCTGCTCCGGGCTGGCGCCGACGCGCCAGCCCGGAGTTGACGCCGGCGCGGGGCGCCATAGCCTGAGCGGCCCGTCGACCAGCACGAAGCCGGCGGTGGCGACCACGCGGACCATTTCCCCGTCGAGAAGGCGTGCCGGTCCGTAGCCGCCGTCCTCGCCGATCTCCTCCCCGCCGAGGATCGCCGCACCGGCCCCGTCATCGATCTCCCACGCGTACCGGTGAGCAGGAAGTGCAGGGCGTGCCATAGCTTGTTCAGATCCAACTCGGGGTTGGGGAGACCAGATGTCTGTTGAAAACGCGTACGCCGTCGTAGGCGTGACGACCGGCGGGGTCAGCGTGACGAGCGATGAACCATCGGTCGACGAGGTGCGGACCGCCGCAGACACGGCAGGCCATGAGCTGGCCGGCGCCGATGACTGAGCCCTCGGCCACGACGACGCCTCGCCCGGCTCCCCCGTCGGCCCACGACGGCGCATCGCCGCGCCTGCTCGTCTTCGTCGGTGGGCTCGCGGTCGCGCTCGTCGCCGGCTTTGCGCTCGGCGAGGTGGTCCGCGACTCGGCGCGCCCGACAGGTTCGGCTCCGACGGGCGGGCCGACCGGCACCAGCATGCACGCCTCGGGTGGCGCCGGGCACCAGCACGCGGGCGGTGCGGCGGCGGCTGCCGCTGCCGAGGTGGGTGGGCTGGCCGTCAGCGCGGGCGGCTACACCTTCGTACCCGAGACGACCTCCCTCACGGCGGGCGCGCGGAGCACCTGGCGGTTCCGCGTGATCGGCCCCGACCGCAAGCCGGTGACGAACTTCGGGATCGTGCACGACAAGCAGATGCACCTGATCGTCGCGCGTCGGGACTTCTCCGGCTACCAGCACCTGCACCCGACGATGGCGCCGGACGGCACCTGGAGCGTTGACCTGGTGCTCCCGCGGGCCGGCGCGTGGCGGGCGTACGCCGACTTCGCGGCCGTCGGCTCGACCAGGGCGCAGGTCCCGCTGACCCTCGGCGTGGACCTCACCGTGCCCGGTGATTACCGGCCGCGCCCGCTACCCGACGCCACCCGCGAGTCCATCGTCGACGGATTCACCGTGACCTACGAGGGCACGCCGCGACTCGGTGAGACCCAGGCGCTGGTGTTCCGGGTGTACCGGGACGGTTCGCCGGTGGCCGACCTGCAGCGCTACCTCGGCGCGTACGGGCACCTTGTCGTGCTACGTGAGGGCGACCTTGGGTACGTGCACGTGCACCCGGAGGAGCGGCTGCTCGGCGGCGCGGTCAAGTTCTGGCTCGCGGCGACGAGTCCCGGCCGGTACCGGATGTTCTTCGACTTCCAGGTTGACGGCAGGGTGCATTCCGCCGAGTTCACGCTGGTGGTGCGGTAGCGGTGTCACTGGGCACGGGAGAGCTGGCCTGCCCTCGTCAGGACCACTCGCGAGGAAGGCCGGACAGGGGATGTTTCCCGTTCCATCGTGCCGATACTATCGCCCATCAACGATATTGATTGATTCACCTGATCGGATGTGATCGCATGGTGCGGAAACCCCGCAGAGGCGTGATCCTACTTTCCGTTGTCCTCGCGACCACCGGCCTGACGGTTGGACCGGCCAACGCGAACAACACGATCTTCGACGACGGCGGCATCGTCGTCGAGGCTCACCAGCACGGTGGCGAGGGGGGCCACCTCGACCACGACAACAAGGACGTCACCCTCGTCGGCAAGGCACGGGTGAACAATGCCCGGGCGGGCGTCGTTTCCGACGTCGGCGTGCTCGGCGACTACGCGTACCTCGGCGCTTTCAACAGCGATCCGTGCGAGGGCGGCGTCTACGTCATGGACATCTCCGACCTCGGCAACCCGCAGCATGTCGGCTTCATCGCCGCGTCACCGGGCTCGTTCGTCGGCGAAGGAATCCATCCGATCAACTTCAGCACCCCCGCGTTCAGCGGCGACGTGCTGGCGTACAGCAACGAGCTCTGCACCAACGCCTCGGCGCCGCCGGCGGTGGGCGGAGCGACCCTCGTCGACGTTTCCGACCCCCTGCACCCCGTGGTACTCGCCAACGGCTTCGGGGCGGTCGAACCGCAGGTGACGACGCGGGCGCGCACGACCCACAGCACGTTCATGTGGCAGACCGGGGCCGGACCGGACCGCAAGGCCTACATCGTGCTCCCGGACAGCCGTACGCCCATGCTGCCCATCTTTGACATCACCGACCCGCGGCACCCGGTCCAGGTGATCGACGTCAACGTGGCCGAGATGTTCCCACAGATCCTGCAGCCGGGTGTCGACCTGGACACGGTCTTCTTCCATGACGTGGTGGTGCGCAAGCACGGCAATCGGCAGATCATGCTGCTGTCCATGTGGGACGCCGGCTACGTGGCGCTCGACGTGACCAACCCGGCTCACCCGAGCTACGTCGCCGACACCGACTTCACCTTCCCCGACCCGCAGTTGCTCGAGAGCAACGGCGTAACGCTCGGCCCCGAGGGCAACGGCCACTACGCCGAGTTCGTGCACAACGGCGAGTACGTCCTGACCACCGACGAGGACTTCGGGCCGACCCGGGTCCGGGTCGCGACGAACGACGGAGGCGAATTCCGGTCGGTGCAGGCCGGCGGCGCGCAACTGCCCACCGGCGACGAGCTGTCCGGCACAGCCATCTTCGTCGGGCTTGGTTGCAACGCAAACCCGCCGGCACCCGCACCGGCAACCGGCGGTCCCTACATCGCCCTCGTCGAACGAGGCGGATGCGGCTTCACCGAGATGGCGGCCAACGTGGAGTCCCGCGGGTACGCGGGAACCGTTGTCTTCAACCGGACGGGTTCGTCGGGCGGCTGTGGCTCGCTGGTGAGCCCGTCGGTCGTGGCCAACAAGCCGTTCTTCTTCGTGAACCGGCAGGCCGGGCTGTCCATCATGGACGCGGACGGCGATTACGACGAGGCGGCCTGCCAGAGGAGCTCGGCCAGGGCCTCGGTGCCGGTCGGCACCGTCGGGGACACCGTCACCCTGGCTGCCACCTTTGACGGATGGGGCTACGTGCACCTGTTCCGAAACGGGACCGGGAAGCTACAGGAGCTGGACACCTACGCCGTACGGCAAGGCATGGACCCGGCCTACGCCAGCGGGTTCGGCAACCTGACCGTGCACGAGGTGGCCGTGTCGAAGCAGAACCCGCACCTGGTGTACGCGTCGTACTACGACGCAGGGCTGCGGGTCCTCAGCATCAAGAACGACCGGATCACCGAGGTCGGCCACTTCGTCGACGAGGGCGGCAACGACCTCTGGGGCGTGCAGATCCTCCAGCGCGCCGGCGGCGAGTACGTGCTCGCCAGCGACCGCGACTTCGGGCTGTACGTGTTCAAGTACACCGGCAAGAACTAGGCACCCCACTCGCGGCGCCGTCACCCATGAGGTGGCGGCGCCGCTCCATCCCCGGCGCCTGTCCCGCACGGTCGATCAACTCGGTCCTGGGAACCTCGGTGCTCGCCGAACTGTCAGGCATGCGACACCGATAGGCGCAACCCCCCCCTCCGCCAGGCTGAACGGTCCTCGGCGGGTGGTGACCATGCTGCCCCGCCCGTGCACCGACATCCGGAACGCCACAGTAGATCGTCAACGGCGACGGAATCAGCCACTACCGTGATCAGACGGGCGGGGCGAATGGGAGCGTGAGTTCTGAGTGTTGCGCATCGACGTGCTCGGCCCCGTACGGGCGACCGTGAGCGACCAACCCGTGCGGCTCGGCCCGAAGCTGGTGGAGTTGCTGGCCATCCTGCTCGTCGAGGCCGGCTCTGCCGTCCCAGCGGCCCGGGTCGTCGACCTGATCTGGGCCGAATCGCCTCCGCCCGGCGCCCGCACCACCCTCCGCAGCCACGTCTCCCACCTCCGTCGTGCCCTGGAGCCCGGAGCAGAGCAGGTCATCATCACCGTCGGCTCGGGCGCCGGCGCCGCCTACCGACTCGACGTGCCAGCGGACACGGTCGACGCCCACCGATTCGAGCGCTGGTGCGCCGAGGGCCACCGTCTGCTCTCCGCCGGCGACACCGACCTGACCGAGCGGGCCGCCGCCCTGCTCCACAACGCGCTGGCGCTCTGGCGCGGCCCCGCCTTCGCCGACCTGGCCGACCGCCCGTTCGTCCTGCCGAGGGTCGCCCAGCTCGACGCCACCCGCCGTGCCGCCCTACGCGACTACGCGCAGGCCCTCACCGCGCTCGGCCGGCACGCCGAGGCGATCGCGCAGCTCTCCGGGACGCTCGTCGACGACCCCTACGACGAGGGCGTACGGCGGCTGCTCGCCCTGGCGCTCTACGCGGAGCAGCGGGTGGACGAGGCGGCCGAGGTGTGCCGCGACGGGCTGGTGCTGCTGCGGGAGCGCGGGCTCGACGCCCCCGAGCTTGAGGAGCTCCAGCGGGACATCCTGCACCGGCGGCTGCCGTCGCAGCGACGACCCGCGGACCACGCCAAGCCGGTCCGGCCCTCCCTGCTCCCACCCGACCCGCCGCAGTTCGTGGGCCGGGTCGCCGAGCTGGACGCCGCCCGGGAGCTCCTGCGCCCCACCGCAGACGGCTCCCCGACGGTGCTGGTCAGCGGGGCGGCCGGCGTCGGCAAGACCCTCTTCGCGATCCGGCTGGCGCACGCCGTACGCGACGACTTCCCGGACGGGCAGCTGTACGTCGGCATGCGCGGGTTCGATCCGACCGGGGTGCCGATGAGCGCGGGCGAGGCGGTCCGCGGTTTCCTCGACGCGCTCGGGGTCCCACCCGAACGGATGCCGGCGACCCTCGACGCGCAGGCCGGGCTCTACCGCAGCCTGCTGGCCGACCGGCGAATGCTCGTGGTGCTGGACAACGTCCGCGACGCGGAGCAGGTCCGCCCACTGTTGCCCGGGGCTTCCGGCTGCGCCACGGTGGTGGCCAGCCGCAACCAGCTGGCCGGCCTGGTGGTCGCCGAGGGCGCCCGGCCGCTGCGGCTCGACCTGCTCGACAGCGGCGAATCCCGCGACCTGATCGCCCGCCGGGTGGGAGCCGCGCGAGTGGCCGGGGAACCGGCAGCCGTGCAACGGATCGTCGAGTCGTGCGGCCGGCTTCCGCTGGCCCTGGCGATCGTGGCCGCCCGCGCGGCCACCCATCCCGAGTTCACGCTCGACGCGCTCGCCGGGGAGCTGCGCGCCGGTGGTGGGCTCGACGCGTTCACCGGGGGTGACACCGTCGCCGATGTGCGGGCGGTGTTCTCCTGGTCGTACCAAGGTCTCGCGCCGGCCGCCGCCCGGCTGTTCCGGTTGCTGGCGGCGCACCCCGGCCCGGACGTAACCGTCCCCACCGCGGCGAGTCTCGCCGGCCGGGCACCCGATCGGGTACGGCCCGAGCTGCGCGAGCTGGCGGCGGCGCACCTGGTCGTCGAGCACGTCCCGGGCCGGTACGCGCTGCACGACCTGCTCCGCGCGTACGCCGATGAGCTGGGCCGCGACGACGCCGAGCGGCCGGCGGCGGTGCGGCGGGTGCTGGACCACCACCTGCACACCGCGCTCGCCGCCGACGCGCTGCTGTGGCCGCACCGCGACCCGCTGGCGGCGCCTCCGGTCGCCGAGGGCGTGACGGCGGAGGTGTTCGCGGACCGGGACGCGGCGCTGACCTGGTTCGGCGCGGAGCACGCGGCGCTGCTGGCCGGGCTGGACCAGGCGGCGCGCGCCGGCCTCGACGGGCATGTGTGGCGGCTGGCGTGGGCCACCGCGAACTTCTTCGCCCGGCGCGGGCACTGGTCGGACTGGGTACGGGCCGGGCGGGCCGGGGTGGCCGCCGCGCGGCGCCACGGTGACCGGGCGGCCGAGGCGGAGGCGCACCGGATCGTGGGCGGCGCGCACGTGCGGCTGCGCCGGTACGACGACGCGCGGGAGCACTACCGGCAGGCCCTCGACCTGTTCGACGGCCTCGGTGACCTCGTCGGTCAGGGTTTCACCTACCGGAGCCTGGGCTGGCTGGGTGAGCAGCAGGGCGACATCGCCGGGGCGCTGCGGCACGACGAGCACGCGCTCGGGTTGTTCCAGCAGGCCGGTCACGAGCGGGGCGAGGCGAACACGCTCAACTCGGTGGGCTGGTGTCTGGCCCTGCTCGGCGACCACGAGCGGGCGATCGTGCACTGCCGCCGGTCCCTGGCGCTGCTGGAACGCCTCGGCGACCCGGTCGGCATGGCCGGCGCGTGGGACAGCCTGGGGTACGCCTACCGTCATCTCGACCTCCATCAGGCGAGCGCCTGCTACCGGCAGGCGCTCGGGCTGTATCGGAAGCTGGGCGACCGGATGAACGAGGCGATCACCCTCCGCCACCTCGGGGAGACCCAGCACGCCGGCGGTGACCCGGATGCCGCCCGGCGGTCCTGGCGGCGGGCGCTCGACATCCTCGCCGAGATCGAGCACCCGGACGCCGAGCGGGTCCGGGCGCTGCTGGATTACGGTCCGTGACGCCGGCCAGCGACGACGGTGCACCCGCCCCCTTGTCATCGGGTGCACCGTCGTCTCGGCGGCCGACGCGGTCACGGTGCCGCCACTCGGCGGTGCCGGTGCCGGTGCCGACCCGGGCGGGCCGGCACCGGCACCGATCCTGTCGGGCCTGGTGTGCTCAGGCGGTGCCCTCGGCGTCGTCGACCGTCGCGGCGACCCCCGCTGGCGGGGTCCAGACCCAGCAGGTGCTGTAGTGCGACGCGAACCGCTGCTGGAAGGGCGCGGCGAGCGGGTGGTTGCGCAGCGCCAGGATGTTCTCGTCGTTCTGGCGCAGCGCCCGGTAGGTGAGGTTGTGGCTGCCCACGTAGAGCGTGGACTGGCTGCCCTGGCGGATGATCATGAACTTTTCGTGCATCGGGATGCCCTGCTGCTCGCCCTTGTCGTTCTCGGTGTAGCCGCAGAGGCGCACGGGCATGGCCTTGGCGAGGTCCACCAGCGCCGGCATGGGGTTGCCCTTGTCGTGCGGGGCGCCGGACTTGGCGCCGGTGACGATCCGGACCTGGCACCCGCGCTTGCGGGCCGCTATGAGTTCGTTCACCACGGCGCGGCGCTGGATCCGGAAGTTCGCCAGGTCCACCTTCGTCGACCCGGAGCAGGACAGGCCCTTGAGGATGCTCACGATCGGGTCGTTGCTCCCACTGCCCGGCGTTCTGCCGGCAGCCTCCCGGCGGGGGAAGGTGTAGAGGCGGTGCGCGTCGGCCGCGTAGGTCCGGCCCGCGTTGTCGTCGCTCTCCCCCGACCGGCCGTGGGCCATCAGGCTGTTGAAATACCGCAGGTAGTCCGCGTACAGGCCCTCGTGGCTGATCGTGATCGCGTTCTCGTACGCCGCGTAGTAGTCAAGGTTGGCCGACGAGACGTAGAGGACGTTCCTCGCCGTGCCGCCGCCCGCGAGCCGTACGCTGGAGATCGTCATGAACTTGTCGTGCATCAGCGGCGGGTTGCCCAACGGCGACGCCCCCGTCCGGTCGGTCATGCAGCCACGGGTCGACTGCCTGTCGGAGCGCCTCGTGCCGCACTCCACGACCGTGATCCCCGGAGTCGCCTTCAGCGCCTTGTAGAAGGCGTCACCGTCCCAGACCTGGCTGCCGTTGATCACGATCCGGACCCGTACGCCACGGCCGGCAGCGGCGCGGAGGGCGTCGAGGACCTCCTGGCGGTTGAAGAAGTAGAGGGTGAGCGACAGCGTCGCCCCGGACGGCGTCGCGTTGATCAGCCGGGCCACGTGGGCACCGACCCCCTTGTGCATGTCCGGGAACTCCGTCTTGCTGTTGAACCAGGCGTAGTTGCGGACCTCGGAGGCGGCGATGGGGACCACCGCCGCCGCCGCGGCCGGGACGGCCCCCTCGGCGGAGGTCTGCGCCGCGACCGGGGTGACCGGCAGGGAGACCGCCGTCAGCACGGCCGCCGCCATCGCCAGGCTGCGCAGGTTCGACCTTCTTCTCATGCGGCACTCCGCTGCGTCACGAGGGCCACGAACGATGTCGATCGCACGGTGATCAGTCCTTCCCCGTACTCCTGGGCGCGGGCCAGTCGGCCCGCCGCGCCCGGATCACCCCTCGGCGGGAGTGACCGTCGGCATTGGTTGACGTCGACTGTCGTACCGAGGCGTGGAAGGACTGTGGAAAGCGCGTCAAAGGACCGGGTGTGCCCCGGATGGTCCGCTTCCTCAACTGGCGGGCCTTGACCGGGGCGTCCACGGAAGGAGGCAGCTGGACGAGGACAGGGTTGGCCGTGGCGGCGCGGCTGTCAGTAGGTCCCGCCCCGCGCCACCTGCGCGGCCACCCGCTCGTGCAGGGCGGCGAGGGCCGGGCTGACGGTGGCGGTGAGCGGCGCCGGGTCCGCCAGCCGGCGCGCCGGCTCCGGTAGCCAGGCGAGGTCCGCGTCGAACCGGCCGCGCGCGGCGCGTACCGCACCGGCCGGGTCGGCGACGTCCAGGCGACGGCCGCCGCGCATGACCGGCACGAGCAGCGGCTCGCGGTCGCCCGGTGGGGGTTCGTCGCGCAGCCCCACCACGTCGCCGCTGGCGCCGGTGGGATCACGGAAGACCTGCTTGGGACCGGGCAGGGTGGCCTTGCCGGGCGACAGCTTGAGCACCGGCCGGTCGCCGACGGCCACCAGCTTGTAGACGCTGTCCAGGGACGGCGCGTCGAAGGAGACGCCCATCCGGGTGCCGACGCCGTACGCGTCGATCGGTGCGCCCGCGGCAACGAGCGCCGCGATGACGTCCTCGTCGAGGCTGCCGCTGGCCACGATCTGGGCCCGGGTCAGCCCGGCGTCGTCGAGGATCGCGCGGGTCTGCACGGCCAGCGCGGCGAGATCTCCGGAGTCGAGTCGCACGCCCACCGGGCCGGTCAGTCCCAGCTGCCCGATGACCTCGACGGCGGCCCGCACTCCGGCGGGCGTGTCGTAGGTGTCGACGAGGAACACCGGGTTCGTGGGGAAGTCGGTCGCGAACGCGCGGAACGCGGCACGCTCGTCGAGGAACGCCTCGACGTACGAGTGGGCCATCGTCCCGGACGGCGTCAGCCCGTAGCGTCGAGCGGCCTCGACGTCGCTGGTCGCGGCGAAGCCGGCGATCGCGGACGCCCGTGCCACGCCCGCCCCGGCCTCGATCCCGTGCGTGCGGCGGAACGCGAAGTCGACCAACTGCGCGTCGCCGGCGGCGAGGCGGCATCGGGCGGCTTTGCTGGCCACCGTCGTGTGGAACGTGATCAGGTTCAGCACGCCGGTCTCCACCAGCTGCGCCTCGGCGATCGGCGCGGTGATCTCCAGCAGCGGTTCGTCGGCGAACACCACGCGGCCCTCCGGTACGGCCCAGACGTCACCGGTGAACCGCAGCCCCTCGAGCGCTGCCAGCGTCGCCTGGTCGAACCCGACGATGTCGCGCAGATAGCCGAGTTCGCCCTCGTCGAACGCGAAGCTTTCCAGGAACGCCAGCGCCTCGGCCAGCCCGGCGGCCACCAGGAAACCGCGCCGCGGCGGTAGGCGGCGGACGAACAGGCTGAACGTTGCGCGCTCCACCATGTCCCGGCGCAGGTAGCTGGCCACCATCCGCAGCTCGTACAGGTCGGTACGCAACCCGGTCATGTTCCTCCATCGGCACGGGGGCGCGGTCGACGGACCGGTGGCATCGCGGTGATGCCGTCCCGTCCGGTCAGGAGCGGGCGCCGCGCGCGGGACGGTGAGACAGGGAACTCGACGCATTGACGCCGGCGTCGTCGCTGACACTGATGCCCAGCCGCTCGACCAGTTCGCCGCCGAGCCAGGCCGTCATCCCGACCAGGACAATGCCCACGAAGCTGCAGATCAGGGCCAGGGCCTTTGGCTCCCAGTTCTCCGCGGACGCCCGCGCGAACCAGCTCACCGCGAACAGCAGCACGACGACGACGTTGCCGACGCCGTGGATCGCGCCGACGCGCTTGGCGCGGGTACCGGACGGGATGGCCCGCCAGTCGATGAATCCGAAGACCGCGGCGACGAGGCCGCCGATGACGCCGATGCCGATGTTGTACGCGGCGGAAATCTGGAATCCAGCGCGGTCCGTGATCAGATACAGGATATCGAAGATCACCGCCGTGGCGAACAGGCCCAGCGGGAACACGATCATCATGGGATGGATCCCGTGGCCCATCGCCCTGGCTCGACTTTCCACCGCTACCACCCTGTCTGTCGGGATGTTTGGGCGCGGGTACCCCTTCGGGTCGCTGGTACACCTACCGGCGGTGAACACGTGAAGCGAGGACGCAGGTCATCCTCACCCGGGCAGGGCAGCGGCCTGCGCCAACCAGTCCGGCACGTCTGCCTCGTGGTACACCCGCTCGCTCGGCTCGATCCCGGCCAGGAATGCCGCGTACACCGCCGCCAACCGCAACGCCGCGACCGGCCGCAGCAGCTCCACGGCCCGTTCGGGGTCGCAGCCGGGCACGCTGGCCCGCCACCGCGCGGACCACGCCGCCAGCAGCGACGAGGCCGCCGCCGGGTCGACCCGCTCGGTCAGCCGGAGGATGTCGAACGCCGGATGCCCGACGATCGAGTCCCCCCAGTCGATGATCACCCGCCGCTGCCCGTCGCCCCGGACGTTGCCGGGGTGCAGGTCACCGTGCACCAGCGTGTCCGGCAACCCGCACCGTCGTACCTCCTCCAGCCGCGCCTCCAACCCGTCGAGCAGGGCGGGGGCGGCGTGCGGGGCGAGTGCGGCGCGGATCCACCGGGCCAGGCCGGCGCCGCGAAGGTCCGGCACGCCGGCCGCCACCAGATCGTCGGCGAGGGGCAGCGCGCGTACCTGAAGGGCGTGATGGTCCGCGGCGATGGCCTGGCGTTCGGCGGTGTCGGCCGCGTAGCGGTCCTCCCCCGGCACGTGGTCGAGCAGCATCCGCCCGTCACCGTCGTCGGCGAGCAGCGTCGGCACGAGCCCGGGCACCACCCCGTCGAGCCGGCGCAGCACCGCCGCCTCGTGCCGGAAGAAGGCCGGCACCTGCTTGAGCCAGGCGGTGCCGCGCGGCCCGTCGAGCCGCCAGATCGCCGACAGGTTCCAGGTCCGCTGCTGCGCCACCTCGGCCACCGGCCGTCCGAGCCGGTCGAGCGCCGCCCGCGCCCAGGCCAGGCTCGCCGCCGGCCCGCCCGGCTCCGCCCAGGGCGCGCGCAGCGGATGCGGCGCCAGCTCCACCGACACCGGCACCAGGGGTACGCGGACCGGGCCGGCCGCCTCCGCCAGGTAGGTCACCGCGCCCCCGGGCGGCGCCGGGCGCTCGCCGGCGAGCAGCCGAAGGACGGTCACCTCGATCGGCGCGCCGCGCACCACCGACTCGACCTCCTGCCACCAGGGCGTCGGCACGTCGTAGGGGGGCAGCGCCCCGAGCAGCCGGCCGGCGGGGTCGACCAGGACGAGGGTCACGGTGCGGGTCACGGTCGCCGACGGTAGTGCCGGGGCGCGACCGTCGGCGACCGGTTATCGCACCGGGTCGTGAGTGCCGCGCGGCACCCACGGCTTGCAGCGGCGCAGCCGGTCGGCCGCCATCCGCCCGCCGACCGCCAGGCCGTACCGTTCGACGGCGGTGAGGCCGTACGCGCTGCAGGTGGGGGTGAATCGGCACTGGCCGGGCCAGCGGTGCGACAGCCACCGGCGGTAGCCGAGGATCGCGGCCCGGCCGGCCCGGTCGACGACCGGCGCGCGGCTGACCCGGGCGGTGGTGGCGCCGAGGGTGAGCATGAGGGAAAAGAGCCCGAAGTCGCAGCAGTCCGGGCCGTCGCAGTCACAGCTGGGGTCGCACCAGTCGCGCTTCTTCTTCGACGTGTGCCGCTTGCGCTTGAGGTTGGACACGCCGTACATGATGCGGCAGCCCCGCCACTACTCGCCGCTCCGCGCCCGGGGGACCCACGCCTCGGCGGCACGCCGGCTATCGTCGACCGATGTCAGCACCCACCTCACCGCCCGGACCGGTCACCGCCGACGACGTCCTGGACGCGGTGCATGCGGCGGCGGACCTGCTCACCGGCGCCCTCGACCGGGACTGGCGGGTGCCCGCCGGCGGCCTGGACTGGGACTGCTGGGAGACGGTCGAGCACATCGCCGACGACCTCTTCACGTACGCGGGGCAGCTGGGCCCGCGCCGGCCACCCCTGGACGGACACGTGCCGTTCGGGTACGAGCGGCGGCGACCGGAGGCGCCGGGGTTGAGCGTCTGGGCCGACCCGAAGTGCGGCAACGCGGGGCTGGTGCAGGTGCTGGAGGCGTGCGGGGCGTTCCTGGCCGCGCTGGTCTCCACCACGCCGCCGCACGTCCGCGCCCATCACATCTTCGGCGCTGCCGACCCGGAGGGGTTCGCCGCGATGGGGGTGGTGGAGACGCTGGTGCACATGCACGACGTGGCGGCCGGTCTCAGCCTGGGCTGGCGACCCGACGCGCACCTCTGCGCGCGGGTGCGGCACCGGTTGTTCCCCGACGCGCCCACCGACACCGACCCGTGGGCGACGCTGCTCTGGGCCACCGGCCGCGGCGAACTGCCGGGGCGGGCGCCGCTGCACCGGTGGCGCTGGCAGGGCACGCCCGGATCCGAGCGGGAACCGCACGTCGAGGCGTAGCAGGGCCACGCGGAGCGCGCCCTCAACTGGCGGCCCGGTCCGGGCCCGGCGGCGCGGTCAGGACGAAGTGGACGGTGGCTCCGGTCCGCCGTCGCGCGAGGCGGTGGGTGAGCGGGACGAGCACGCCGTGCAGCAGGGGGTGCTTGCGCACCAGCAGCCGGGCCGCGTGCTCGTACTCGTCACCGGTCAGCGGGTGCGCGGTGGCCTCGACGGCGGGTCCGGTCGGTCTGCCCCGACCAGTGGCGGGGGCGACGGTGACCGTGGGGTTGTTGCGGAGGCGGCGGGTCTTGCCCGCCCGCGCGAAGCTGCGCACGTAGGCGTGGTCGCCCTCCACGGCGATGCTCACTGCCGTGCCGACCGGGGTGCCGTCCCGGCGGAAGGTGGTCAGCAGGACGGTCTTCTGCCGGGTGAACCGCGTCCACGGTGGTGTTGCGGTGCACTCGACCGCGCCGAGGACCCCGCCCAGTTCCCGCCACCGCGCGGCCAGCGCCGCCGCGGCCAGCAGCGCCGACAGGCCGACCAGCCAGGTCTGTGTGCCACTGCCGCCCAGGTGCTGGTCGACGGCGTGGGTGGCGGTGTGGGCGACCGCGCCGACAAGGTATCCGGCCAGGGCGACCGCGAGCGCGTCGGCCCAGATCGTGGCCAGCAGCAGGGTCAGGCCGAGGCCCAACTGGAAGGCGCCCACGTCGTGGACGAAGTGGTGGCTGGCGGGAAAGTCGACGGCTGCGGCGAAGCCGTCCGGTCGGTACAGCGCCCAACCGCCCACCAGCACGGCGGCCAGGCCGAGCAGGGCGGCGGCGGCGCGGACAAGGTTTCGCATACCCATGTGACGAGACGGTGTCCGGGGACGTGACCGCCACCCGTGCGGGGATCAGGATCCGCCGTCGTGACGGCACACCGCGATGTGACGGTCCCCGGCGGTACGGTCCGAGGCATGGAACAGCGGATCAGCCTGGTCACCCTCGGCGTCGCCGACCTCCCCCGCGCCCGCGCGTTCTACGAGCGCCTCGGCTGGCGCGGTCAGGAGGTCGAGGAGACGGTCTTCTTCCAGGCCGGCGGTCTCGCCCTGGTGCTGTGGGGCCGCGACAAGCTGGCCGCCGACGCCGGCGTGCCCGACACCGACCCGGGCGGCGTGACGCTGGCGCAGAACGTCCGCTCCCGCGCCGAGGTCGACGACGTCCTGGCCACCGCGGCGCAGGCCGGCGCCCGGATCACCCGCCCGGCGGCGAAGACCTTCTACGGCGGCTACGCCGGCTGTTTCACCGACCCGGACGGTCACGTCTGGGAGATCGCCTGGAATCCGGGCTTCCCGCTCGCCGAGGACGGCACGCTGACCGTCCCGGACTTCAGGCGTACACGGTCCGCTTGACACCACGGTGCCCGGCGCAGGCGTCCCGCCGCCCACCGGTGAGGCTGACCGCGCCGTCGAGGCACTGCACCAGGTAGCCGCGCCCGGCCCAGAAGCCCTGCGCACAGTCGAAGAAGTCGCAGACCCGGTGGTCGGGCTGGCGGATGCGCTTCCCGCCGCAGAAGTCGTACCCCACGGGGTTGGCCGGTGCGCCGCAGCGCCGCTCGCGCGGTTTGGGGGGCGCGGGCGACGAGCGTCGCGGTGCCGGTGCGGCGGACGGCGACGGCGACGGCGCGGCGCGCGGGGCGAGCACCCGCGCGGGCACCGGCGTCGCGGCGACCGCGACGTCGGAGCCGGGGGTGACCGACGGGTCGGATTCGACGAGCACCGCGGGCACGACCAGGGCGAGCGCGGCGGCGACGGCGACGGTGCGCCGGCCGCCGGGGACCCGCCCGGTGAACCGGGCCTGCCCGGGGGTGGCGATCGCCGGCCGGAACGGCCTGCCCTGCTCGTGCTCGACGATCAGCTCGTCGAGCTGCGCGATGACCGCCGCCCGCTGCTCGATGGCGTCGGCGAAGGCCAGGGTGAGGATGAACCGGAACTCGGCCGCCGCCGTGGGCGGCACCAGCAGCCCGCAGGTCCGTCGCCGGTCGAGGACCTGGATCAGCGACACCGGGGCCGCCGGGTCGTGGGACAGGCCGGTCATCTTCCCGTACGCCCAGTCGCGCCGGCCCCGCCCGCCCAGCAGCACCAGACGGCGGTTGGTGATCACGGCCATCCCGGCGTCGGTGGCCTTGACGCCGTCAGGGAGCCGGTGACGCAGCGGCGCCGGCAGCGGCTCGACGGTCAGGTCGGGGGCGGGCAGCACCGCCGTGTGCCGAACCTCGACCAGTTGCGCGGCGGGCAGCGCCCAGAAGACCACCTCGCCGGGGGCGAGTTCCAGAGACAGCCCGTGGCCCGCCGCCACCGAGCCGCGCAGATCGACGGCGAGGGCACGCAGCCGTCGCAGCTCGTCGTCGCGATGCCGCCACGCCTGCTCAGTCTCGCGGTACGCCCGCTGCCGGCGCTCGTTCTGCTTCCGCGCCCAGGTGTAGCGCCAGGTGGAACCCGTCGTTTCTGCCACGCCGACTCCTTCGCCGCGCGAGCCACCAACCGGGGTGTCACCCGGATCAACGGTGCCGGCGAGTCCGGCGGACACGCCGAAGCGGGACGAATCACCCGTTCGGGGGATCGATCCGTACGACAGGCGGATGTTCGCCGCGTCGATTCACGTTGTGTGTCGGGACGGCGGTGCGGGCTACCCCGCCTCGGGCCGGTACCGCTGCGGACCGCTCCCACCCGCCGACGCCCACGGTCCGGACCCGGCCGGGATCACCCCGTGCACCGTACGAGGGGCCAGAACCCTCGGTAACGTCAGCCACAGCCGGACAGGCGGCGGGGCCACCCGGCACGTGGCGCGGAGGTGGGGCCGGTGAGCGACAGCGTCGTGCTCGGCGTCGACATCGGCACCACCAGCACCAAGGTCGTCGCATACGACACCGCGGGCCGGCAACTCGCCAGCCACTCGGTGGGCTATCCCCTCGACGAGCCGCACCCGGGTTACGCCGAGCAGGACTCGTCGATCATCTTCGACGCCGTGGTCGAGTCCGTCCGTACCGTGGCCGGTGAGCTGCCGGGTCCGCCGGCCGGGCTGTCGTTCAGCACCGCCATGCACAGCCTGATCGGCCTGAACGCCGAGGGCGCCCCGCTCACACCGTCGGTGACCTGGGCGGATTCGCGGTCCAGCGCGCAGGCCGAACGGCTGCGGGCCGTGCCGTCGGGGCTGGCGCTGCACCGGCGCACCGGCACCCCGGTGCACCCGATGGCGCCGCTGCCGAAGCTGGTCTGGTTCGCCGAGCAGGAGCCGAGGCTGTTCGAAAAGGTCGCGCACTGGGTCGGCATCAAGGACTACGTGCTGCTGCGGCTCTGCGACGCGCTGGTCACCGACCACTCGGTGGCCTCGGCCACCGGACTGATGGACATCCACAAGCTGGCCTGGGACCCCCAGGCGCTGGGCATCGCCGGGATCGTCGAGGAGCAGCTGCCGCAGCTGGTCCCGACCACCACGGTGCTGCCCGGCCTCACCGCCGCGGCGGCCACCGCGACCGGGCTGCCCGCCGACATCCCGGTCGTGGTCGGGGCGGGCGACGGGCCGCTGGCCAACCTCGGCCTCGGCGCGGTCAAGCCCGGCGTGGTGGCCTGCTCGATCGGCACCTCAGGAGCGATGCGGGTGGCCGTCGAACGGCCGGCCGTCGACCCGCTCGGCGGAGTGTTCTGCTACGCGCTGACCGAGGACCGCTGGGTGGTCGGCGGCGCGATCAACAACGGCGGCATCGTGCTCCAGTGGGCCGGGGACGCGCTCGCCCCCGAACTGGGCGAGGACTCCGAGGAGGACCTGCTGGCGCTGGCCGAGCGGGCACCGGTCGGCTCCGGTGGGCTGATCATGCTGCCGTACCTGCTCAGCGAGCGGGCGCCGCACTGGAGCGCGCTGCCGCGCGGGGCGTACGTCGGGCTGACCCACGGCCACCGCCGCGAGCATCTGGTCCGGGCGGCGCTGGAGGGAGTGTGCCAGCAGCTCGCCCTCGTGCTGGCCTCCGTCCGCTCGGCCGGCAACGAGGTGCACGAGATACGCGCCGGCGGCGGCTTCGCCCGCAGCCCGCTGTGGCGGCAGATGCTCGCCGACGCGCTCGGCATGCCGGTGCGTTTCCCCGCCGGGCCCGAGGGCTCCAGCTTCGGCGCGGCACTGCTCGGCATGCAGGCGCTCGGGCTGATCCCGTCCATCGAGGTCGCCGCCGACCTGGTGGAGATCGAGGAGACGGTACGCCCCGACCCGGCCGCCGCCGCCACCTACGCCGCGCTGCTCCCGCTGTTTTCCGAGTTGTACGACGCGCTGGTCCCGACGTTCACGTCGCTGCGACGGCTGGCTCCCAGCCTGCCGCCGGAACCGTCACCCGCTCCCGCACCCATGTGATCGCCCGTCCCTGAACGGGTGGGGACGTCGTCCGAAGGTCGTGATTACCGTGATCACTCTTCTCGCCGCACCGGCGGCACCGGCGACGAACGCCGGTCACGCCCAACTGATCGTCGCGGCTCTGCTGGGCATCGCCGCGGTGGTGCTCCTCATCGCCTGGGGCAAGGTGCACCCCTTCCTGTCGCTGATCCTCGGCGCGGCCGTGCTCGGCGTGGTCGCCGCCATGGCGCCCGACAAGATGGTCTCGTCGTTCAGCGCCGGGGTCGGCTCCACCGTCGGCGGCGTCGGCCTGCTGATCGCGCTGGGCGCGATGATCGGCGGCCTGCTCGCCGAATCCGGCGGCGCGGACGGGATCGTCAACCGCGTCGTCGGGCGGGTCTCCGGCTCCGCCCTGCCCTGGGCGATGGCCGGCGTCGCCGCGCTGATCGGCCTGCCGCTCTTCTTCGAGGTCGGCGTGGTGCTGCTGGTGCCGATCGTGCTGCTGGTGTCGCTGCGCACCGACGTACCGCTGATGAAGATCGGCATCCCGGCGCTGGCCGGCCTGTCGGTGCTGCACGGCCTGGTCCCGCCGCACCCGGGCCCGCTGGTCGCGATCTCCTCGCTGAACGCGGACCTCGGCCTGACCCTCGGCCTGGGCCTGCTGGTGGCCATCCCCACGGTGATCATCTCCGGCCCGGTCTTCGGCAACATCATCGCCCGGTACGTCCCGGCGACCGCCCCGGCGGCGCTGCTGCCCACCCGTCAACCGGCGGCGGCGGCCCCGGGGCCGGGCGGTCTCGGCACGGCGGGCCGCCGGGACGTCGACGGTGACCTGCTCACCGACGACGACCTGATCAACCCGGGCACCGGCCGTCCCGGCGCGCCGGTCGACGACAGCGGCACCGAGACGGCCCGCCGGGCGCCGAAGTTCTGGCCGGCGGTGATCACCGTGCTGCTGCCGGTGGCGCTGATGCTGCTGCGCGCCATCGGCGAGCTGACGACGGGCGAGGGCACCACCGGGCGCAAGGCGCTGGACATCGTCGGCACCCCGATCGTGGCGCTGCTCGCCGGCGTGATCGTCGCCATGTTCACCCTCGGCTACCAGGCCGGCTTCAGCCGCAGCCAGGTCTCCGCGGTGCTGGGCGGGTCGCTGCCGCCGATCGCCGGCATCCTGCTGATCGTCGCCGCCGGCGGCGGTTTCAAGCAGGTGCTGGTCGACGCGGGGGTGGGCAACCTCGTCGCCGACGCGGCCAGGAACGCCAGCCTGTCCCCGCTGCTGCTGGGCTGGCTGGTCGCGGTCGGCATCCGGGTCGCCACCGGCTCGGCGACGGTCGCCACCATCACCGCGGCCGGCATCGTCGCCCCGCTCGCGGCGACCCTGGACCGGCCGGGGGTGGCGCTGCTGGCGCTGGCCATCGGCTGCGGGTCGCTGTTCTTCTCGCACGTCAACGACGCGGGCTTCTGGCTGGTCAAGGAGTACTTCGGGTTGACCGTCGGGCAGACCATCAAGAGCTGGTCGGTGATGGAGACGATCATCTCGGTGGTCGGCTTCCTGGGCGTCCTGCTGCTCGACCTGTTGTTTTGACCCGGTGGAGCCGCCGCCCGGACGGGTGACGGCGGCCCCCGTCCGGCGCGGGCCCGACACCACACCACTTACCGTCCAAACATGAATAAAGCAGACAAGCAGGTCTCGTCGCACCGACGCCGGATGGTAGTCCTGCTCGTCACGGCGGCACTGGCGCCGGTCGTGGCGTCGACTCCGGCCACGGCCGACGGCGGCCCCGGACCGACGGCGCCGCCCCCGCCGCCGGCCAACCCGCTGGCCTGGCTGGCCTTCCCCGGCGGGGTCTTCTCGGTCGACGCGGTCGCGCGCACCGTCCGCTACCGGGCCTGCGACCGCGACACCGGCCGGGTCGCCGACCCGGGCATGCGGGTCACCGCCCGCTCCGCGAGCGGCCGCGTCACCGTCGGCGCCACCACCTACCGGTACGACATCCCGCTCGTCGGCCGGAGCACCGGCATGCTCGTGCTGTTCCGCCCGCACACCCGGCCCGACTGGCAGGTCGGCGAGGTGGTCACCAACCCGCTGCCACCCACCGACCCGGTGGCCGGCCAGGCGCTGCTCCCGCTCACCGGGCAGCTCCGGCAGGTCGTCGACGCCGCCACCACCAACCCGGCCGGCGTCACCGTGCGCGACCTCTCCGGCCGGTACGGCGACCAGCAGGTCTCGGTCAACGGCACGCTGCGCCCGAAGGCGGCCAGCGTGATCAAGCTATGGATCCTGGTGGAGCTGCTGCGCCGGGTCGACTGCGGGCAGGCGTCGCTGGACGAAGGCGTGCTGGTGACGAGGGCGGACGTGGTCGACGGCACCGGCCAGTTGCAGTTCGAGCCGATCCCGCAGGTGGCCAGCCTGCACAAGCTCGCCGAATACATGATCGAGTACAGCGACAACACCGCCGCGAACATGCTGATCAACTATCTCGGCGGGTTCGCCCCGGTCAACGCGCTGATCGACTCGATGAACCAGCGGGAGACCGTGCTCGCCCGCAAGCTGCTCGACACCGAGGCCGCCGCCCGGGGCGAGGAGAACTACACCAGCCCGGACGACGTCATCTCGCTGCTCGGCGCGGTCTGGGACGCGCAGATCCTCACCCCGGCCTCCCGCGACCTGATGATCGGCTTCCTGCGCGAGCAGACGTTGAACACCAAGATCCCCGCCGCTCTGCCACCCGGCACCCCGGTCGCCCACAAGACCGGCGACCTGCCGGACGCCTCCCACGACGTCGGCTACTACCTGGTCCCGGGCGCGGAGACCGCCGTCGCGTTCCTCACCGCCGGTCCGATCGCCACCGGCGACGAGGTCGTCCGCCAGCTCGCCCGCACCGTCTACGACTACGTGGTCGCCGGCCCCTGAGCAGGGCCCCTCGGGGCGCGAGCAGGCTCCGCGCCACCTCGCCGGCCTGGCGGGCCGGCTCGGGGCTGCCGGTGATGGCCGCCGTGACCATCGCGCCGTTGGCCGGGATGGCGAGTTGTCCGGCGAGAGCGGGCGGCCGCCCGGCCGCCGCCACGAGGGCGGCCAGGTGGGCGGTGAAGGCCCGCTGGCGGGTACGGACGATGCCGGCGACGGGCTGATCAGGCCGTCAGCCGCGGCAGATTTTCGCGTCCGGCTGGATGTCCAGCTTGTTGAAGACGTTGTCTACCCGGCCGATGCCCGCCTTCTCCTCGATCGGGCCGACGTTGATCAGTTCCAGGAAAGCGTTGATCACCTTCACCAGGCCGGCGGGGATGCGGTAGCCGACGCCGTAGTCCAGCCACAGGCCGAGCTGGGTGCTGCGGCACAGCTCGATCGGCGCGCCCAGGGCGGAGCCGACGGTCAGCCCCGCCGTGGCGGTGACCGTGGTGTACAGCCCAGAGGTGAAGCCGAAGGCGCCCAGACCGACCCGGAACGCCGCCTGGTAATGGACGATGATCCCGCTGACGCCGACCGACGGGCCGAAGATCGAGTCGGTGATGCTGTTGCGGACGGTGAGGTTCCAGGGTTTCGTGACGCCGAACGCGCCGTCGGCGTAGCCGAACCCGAGGGAGCCGCCCAGCGACCACTCGCCGGCCGCCTTGATGTTGCCGTCCTTGGCGCTGAACGCCGTCTGCACCCCGACGAGCTGGTTGGCGGTGACGGAGAACGGCACGCCGAGGACCTCGCCGACCGGCACGCTGAAGTCCAGGGGGATCGGGATCCGTTTGTTGACGTTCTGCCCCGCGTTGGTGGCACCCGCGATCTCGATCCGCAGGCCGGCCATGCCCCCGATCCGAAGTTCCGCCCGACGCACCGCGCCGCCCCGGATCTCCAGGTGGAACCGGGCCGACGGGCTCTTCATCAGCAGGGTCACCGTGCCGACGATGCGGAGCCCGCCGCCGTCGTAGCTGAACCGCGCGCCGACCCCGTTGGCGCAGCAGATCGGTGTGACCGCAAACCCGGCGACCCGCTGCCGGCCCGCCACGGCCTCCTGCCGCACCGCACCATCCTGAGGTGGAGCGGCTTCCCGACGCGCCGGGGAGACGGTGGCCGACCCGGGCCGGCCCACGGTCGCCACCGTCGTCCGGATCACGGCGGAGGCGCCCGCCCGGGTGGGTGTGGTGACCACGGGCGTCGCCGGCCCGCCGCCGCCCGCACCCGCGCTCGACCCGGCGTCGTACTCGGCCCAGAACGGCGTGCCCGCGTCGTACCGGGTCGGGGAGTCGAAGGAGACCGGACGGTCACCGGCGAAGGTGCCGTCGCGGATCACCTCGGTGATGTCCACCGGCCCGAGGGTCACCGCCAGGTCGCCCCCGTCCCGTCGGACGTCGAGCACCCGCCCGACGGCCCGCCCGGTGAGGAACATGACCTTGCCCCGGGCGAGCTGGTCGGCACCGCTGGCGCCGGGGTCGATGCGCCAGGTGAGGGCGTCATCGGACAGGCTCCGCACCGACCCGCCACCGCCGCCCACGAACACCACGTCGGGCTGGTAGGTCACGTCCGGATGGCGGGTGGGTGCCGCCCCGTACCGCTGGTCGGCGTCGGCGCCCCCGCCGGGTGGGCCGGGTGGCGTAGGGCCGGGTCCCACCCGACCGCAGGCCGCCGGAAGCAGCAGGGTCACCGCGAGCAGCGCCCTCATCGCGAGGTCACGCCGGGTCCCGGGTGCCAACATGTCGATTCCCCCGCAGCTCAGAGCCGGCCGGCGACCGTACGGGCCAGGTCCGCCAAGGGCTTGCGGTACCTGGCCGGGTCGTCGGTGCGGACCAGCCGGATGGAGACCCACACCCCGCCCTTGTTGACGAAGACCGTGCCGTCCTCGGCGTACGCCTCGTCGCCCGCTCCGGTGATCGAGCTGAGCTCGTGCCCGAGTTCACGTTCGATGTCGAGGAACTTCTTCGCACCGTCACCGACGAACACCTCCACCTGGGCGGTCGGGCCGGTGACCGGTCCGGTGTAGGTGCAGGTCTCCCGGACCGCCACCGGGTCCTCGAGCGGGGTGCCGGCCACCTTCTCGGCCTCCTGCTTGGACACCAGGGAGCAGGCGTCGAGCGTCGGCGCGGCCGACGCCTCCGCTGTGGCGGTGGGCAGCGGGTCCCCACCCGGCGTCGACGTGGCGCCGCCGCCCGCTGCCGGGGCGTCCCCGCCGTCGCTGGTGCCGCCGACGCCGATCAGTCCGCAGCCGCCGAGCGCGGTGACCGTCAACACGGCGGCGACGGCGGCGAGGACGGGGCCGTTCCGCCGCCGGCCGATTCCGAGGTACGTCATCGTGGGTTCACTTCCTGTCGTGGGGCTCGGCGTCACAGCGGGAGGGCGTCGAGCAGTTGACGCAGCGTCCGCTCGTATCCGTCGGCGCTGGCACCGAGTCGTTCGAAGCTGCTCAGGATCACGGTGTAGCTGCCGGCGCGGCTGACCACGACCGCCTCGGCCTCGATGTCCTTGACCGCGAGGTACGCCTTCTCTCCCTTGTCGACGTCCTTCACCTCGCGATACACCTGCGTGGCCTGTTTCCGCTGGTAGTCGTAGGTGCTCTCGCCAGCGAGCGGGGAGGAGGTGGTGACGGTGAGCAGGGCGACGCCCTTGCCGTCCCCGAACAGGCACCTGCCCTGGTCGACCATGGGCTGGCCGACGATCCCGGACACCTGGGTCGCGGTGAACGGGCACGGGGGCGCGGATGCGTCCGCCACGTCGCCACCGGAGTCCACCGCAACGCCGGCCCCGGTGGCCGGGTCGGCGCCGCTGGTGTCCTCGGCGCCGCAGGCGACGAGCGGGAGCAGCAGGAGCGAGCACCACACGGGTGCGATCAGACGGCGCACAGTTAGCACCTTTCGCAGTCATGGGAGGTCCGGGTTTGTGGGGCCGGTCCGGGGTGGATGGATCCACCGGGCCGGGATCAGCCGGTCGACCCGCCAGGCGGCGGCTTCGGCGGCGGCGGCCACCACGTCCGCGTCGGGGCCTTCGACCAGCGCGATCACGACGTCGTCGGTGGGTAGCCGGACGGCGGCGACCAGCCGGCAGTCCGGGGTACCGAACGCCGGCACCGACCCGTCCGCGCCGGGTGCGCAGTCGTACTGCTCCAGTGCGAACAGGTGGCGGGTCATGAGCTGAGGCTAGGTCGGAACGGGCGGCGAGGAATCGGGTGTTTCCCTATGCTTCCGCGTCGCCCCTCGTCATCGCGGCACCCAGCTCGGCGCGGGTGGTGATACCGAGCTTGCGGTAGATCCGGGCGAGGTTCGCCTCGACGGTCTTCGGGCTGACGAACAGCTCGTCGGCGATGGCCCGGTTGGTTCGCCCGCGCGCCGCGAGCCGGGCCACCCGCTCCTCGGTGGCGGTGAGGTGGCGGGGCGTCGATGGGCGGCCACCGACGCGGGCCAGCTCGGCCCGGGCCCGGTCCGCGAACGCCACCGCGCCGATCGCGGTGAACTCCACGACCGCCGTCTCCAACGCCTGCCGGGCCGGCAGCTTGCGGCGGGACCGGCGGTGCACGATCCCGGCCGCGAGCAGACAGCGGGCGCGGTCCAGCGGCAGCACATCCGGCGGTACGGCGTCCCGCGCCGCCGTCAGCGCGTCGAGCGCGGCGCTGGGGTCGACGCCGGTGGCACTGTCCAGCAGCGCCCGGGCACGGGCGGAGCCCAGGGTCGTCCAGGGACGCGGCAACCGGCGGTGTCGGGCCGTCAGCCGGTCCAGCACGGCCGCCGCCCGGTCGAGATCGCCCGCCCCGACGCACGCCTCGATCCAGTCCGGCTCGAACCGCATGGCGAGCGGCTCGACCAGGCCGGTTCCGTCGATCGTCGCGGCCAGGCTGGTGTAGGCGGCCGCCGCCTCCGCCATCCGGCCGGCGGAGAGGGCCACGAACCCGGCCAGCTGTTGGTGGATCCGCCTGCACCAGGCGTCGTCCAGTTCGTCGGCGAGCCGCAGGCCGGACTCGACGACCCGCGTCGCCTCGGCCAGCCGGCCCCGGTGCGCGTCGAGCAGTCCGGCGAGCCAGGTCTCCCCGACCAGGCCGGTGCCGAGCTGGTCACCGAGTTCACGGGCGGCGGTGATGTGCCGCTCGGCCTCGGCCCACCGCCCGGCCAGCAGCTCGGCCTCGCCCAGGTGGGAGAGCAGTTCGTGTTGCAGCGGCTCGTCGCCCCGGGCCTCGGCGCGGCCGAGCATCCGGTGCAGCCGCCGCCGGGCCCGCTCCGCGTCGTCGATCGACTTCCACCAGATCGCGGGCACCGTGCTCGCCAGCCAGGCCGGTTCGTCGCCCTCCAGGGTGAGGGCGCGGTCCAACAGTTCGGTACGCGGCACCCGGCCGAGCCGTACCTCCTGGAAGAAGAGCAGGACCAGGGCTGCGGCGAGCAGGTCCTGGTCGTCGTCGCGCCCGTCCAGCAGCGCGGCGGCGGCCTCGGCGTGCGCCCGGGCCGATTCCGTGAGGTCGTCGAAGACGGCGAGGTGGGCGTGGATGCGGCCGGCCAGGGCCGAGCCGGGCCGGGCAGCCGCCAGCGCCCGGGTGCCGTTGTCCACCGCCACCCGGCCGGCCTCACCGCCACACCAGGCCACCACGGCGCGCAGCAGCAGCGACTCCGCCCGTACGTCACCGGTGAACTCGGCCGCGACCGCCTCGGCGGCGCACCGGGCCGCCGGGAAGTCCCCGCTGTCGAACCGGCTGCGGGCCGCCGCCAGCCGCCGATGGCCCAGGCGTACCCGGTCGTCGGCCGGGGTGAGCTGCCCGGCGCGCTCGTAGAGCTGGGCGGCGAAGTCGGGCGCGCCCCGGATGTGCCACCGTCCGGCCGCGGCGGCGAGGGTCTCCGCGACGACCGGGTCCGGGTCGGTCGCGCAGAGCGCAAGGTGCCGCGCCCGCTCGTCCGGATCCGCGACCAGGCCGGCGAGCTGCCGGTGCAGCCGGTGGCGGACCCCCGGCGGGATCCCGGCCCGGACCGCCGCCGCGTACACGGGGTGGGTGAACCGCACACCGGTCGGCGTCACGACGAGCAGCCCGGCCTCCTCGGGCGCGTCCAGCGCGGCGGTGGGCGCTCCCGCCGCCGCCAGGTCAGCCACCGTGGGCACGGTCAGCAGCGCGGCCAGCCGCACCGCGGCACGGCTCGCCGGTGGCAGCCCGGCGAGGACGTCCGCGAGCAGGTGGTGCATGGACGCGGCCACCGGCAGGTCGTCACCGGGTGAGGGTTGGCGCGGCAGGCGTTGCAGCGCGCGGGCCACTTCGATGGCCAGCAGCGGGTTGCCCCCGGCCTCGCGGGTCACCCGGACGAGCATCGGCCGGCTGAGCGTGACGCCGAGCCGCTCCCGCAGGATGTGGTGGAGCGCGCCGACGTCGAGCGGGGCCACCTCGACCCGGCCGAGCCGGCCGGCGTCGCGGCCCTCGTCGAGCCCGAGCGGCACCTCCTCGGGTGCGGTCCCGCCACGTCGACGGCTCACCAGCGTGGCCAGGCCGCCCACCCGACGCAGCGCGAACCGCAACGCGCGTTCGCTGGGCCGGTCCAGCCAGGGCGCGTCGTCCACCGCGACGAGCACCGCCGGGTGGGTGTTCGCCGCCGTCGCGGCCTCCAGCAGCGACCGGGTGGCCGCCCCGACCGCCCGTACGTCGACCGCCTCATCGGCGTCGCCGGCGAGGAGCACGACCTCGGCCGCGATCCGCTGCGGCCGGGGCAGCTCGGCGACCCGGTCGGCGAGCGGGCGCAGCAGGTCGGCCAGGGCCGCGTACGGCAGCCCGGATTCGGCCTCGGTGGGCGCGCAGCTCAGCACCAGCCAGCCCGCGTGCGCCGCCTCGGCGACCAGCGCCCGCCACAGTTCGGTCTTGCCCATGCCGGCCGGCCCCTCCAGCAGCACCGGCCCGGGTCGGCTCAGCAGTCGCCAGACCCGGTCGAACACCTCGTCCCGCCCGACGATGGCGTGTCGCATGGAGGCAGTCTGGCACCGCCCCGGACGACGGAACATCCCGCCAACAGCTGACCGGGCGAAGCTCGTCGTCGGCGATCCGACAGGCGGGGCCAGGAGCGTTGCCGCCCCGGAATCGTGTGAGTGCTGGAGCAGATCATCGGCCGCACCCGCAGCACGACGAGGCACGGTCACGGGCACCTCCGCTGGGCCTTGGCGATAGCGCCGCGCACGCATGACCCCAGGCGGGTTTACCGAACGCTATACTCGGCCACGTGGAGCCGGAAGAGTGGGACGTCTTCATCGATCGCGAACCTCAAGGAACTGCGGCCCGGGACGGTACGCATCCTGTTCGTCTTCGACCCGTGGCGTTCCAGCATCCTGCTCGTCGCCGGCGACAAGGCCGGGCAGTGGAACGCCTGGTACCGCCAGGCCATCCCGCTCGCCGAGCAACGCTACGAGCTCTACCTGAAGGAACGGGCACAGCAGGAAGGGGGACAACCGTGAGCAGCCACGTGCGGTGGAAGGACATCCGCGCCGAGTACGTGCGGCGCGCCGGCGGCGAGGAGGCGGTCGAGGCCGGCAAGCAGGAGCTGCTGGCCCAGGTGGTCGGGCACCGCCTGGCCGAGATTCGGCGGGCCCGCGGCCTCACCCAGCAGCAGATCGCCGAACGGATGGGCGTCTCCAAGGGCCGAGTGTCACAGATCGAACAGGGCAAGATCTCTGGCCAAGAGGTGGTCGCCCGGTTCGCCGCCGCGCTGGGCGGACGGCTGCACCAGGCGATCTACTTCGACGACGGCGACATCGCCGCCATCGCGTAACCCCGGGCACTTCCGCTTTCGCAGCCCGTCCGCTCCCACTGGCCGTCGCCGACGGCTGCGGGCCTGATCAGCGAGTCGGAGGTTGTCCGTCCGGCACAACACCACCGCCCCACAGCGGCGATCGTCGTGCGACTCGGCGCGCAGCACCGCCCGGACCGCCGCCCACCACCGCCCCAGCACGTCGCTCTCGGACGCCGCGGCGGCGACCGCCCGGTTCGCCTCGACGATGACCAGCCCGATCGCCTCGGCGGCCACCCAAGGCCGGTGGATCACCTCGACGTCGGCCGCCGTACGGATCCGGGCCGGCACGGTCACCCCCAGCGCCGTCGCGGCGGCCGGCACATCCGCCGGGCGCAACACCCCCTTCGGCGTCGCCGGGCGCCCCTGCCCGACCCACTCGGCCAGACGCCGAGCACGGGTCATGAGGAGACACTCATCAACCAACCGAGCCAGATCGGAATCCGCTTCAGAAGCATAGGGCCGCCTGGTGTCCCGCCTGCCGGCCCACCAGCGCCGAGCGGGTCGGCGGGCCTCGTCGCCTGGTCACGTCGCTGCTCATCGCCCGGGCGGCGCCCACGCTGGATGGAGAGACGCGCGATAGGCGGGAGGGCCACACCCCGCAGGTCCCGGCCGCTCGACCCGGTCGGACCGGAGCGGACACGGACCCGTCAGGGAGCCCCGACGCCGGAGATCCGGTACCTGTGCACCTCCGCGCCGAGGATCGCCACCGTCTGCTCCTCGCTCGGACCCGAGCCGCGGAAGGCGAGCAGCTGCTCGTCGGACTCCCAACGCTCGTAGACGTTGATCCGGCCCGGCTCGACCAGATCGGCGCTGATCGCGAAGTCGACGCAGCCGGGCGCGGAGCGCGCCTGCCGGACGGTCTCCGCGCAGGACGCCAGGTAGGCGTCCCGCCCGGCCGGGTCGACGTAGAGACTGCCGGCGACGATGAGCATTGCTGACCTCCGGGGTATGCCTGACCGGACACGCCTTCCCGTCAGGCATACCACCGGCGCGGACATCAAGCTCAGGCGCGGCTGATCGCGTTGGCGTGGATCGCCTCGCTGAGGTACGCCGCCATCCCCGGCGCGATCGCCTCGTAGTGCGCGGTGAACCGCGGGTCCGCGAGGTACATGTCGGCCAGCCCGGTGTGGATCTCGTACGAGCAGTCGTAGAACCAGCGGACGATGATCTGTCGGTGCTCCTCGGCCAGCGCCATCGCCTCCGCCGAGTCGGCCGGCGCCCCGGAGGCCATCACCGCGACGAACCTCCGCCCCCAGTCCTCGTTCTCCGCCTTGATCCGCAGCCAGTCGTCCTTCGAGTAGCGCGCGGCCCGCCGGTTCGACTCCCGGTACGCCTCGCCGCCACCCCACCGCTGCTCCGCCTCCTCGGCGTGCGCGTCCGGGTCGAAGTCCCCGAAGACCTCGAACCGCTCCTGCGGGGTCAGTCTGATGTTCATCCTTCTCGCCTCCATCGCGAGTTCGATCGCGGTGACCATCTCCTGGAGCTTCCCGATCCGCCCGGTCAACAGCTCGTGCTGCCGGCGCAGGTGCGCCGCCGGGTCGGCGGCCGGGTCGTCGAGGATCGCCGCGATCTCCTCCAGCGGGAACCCCAGCTCCCGGTAGAACCGGATGTGCTGCAACCGCTCCAGGTCCGCGTCGTCGTAGCGGCGGTAGCCCGCCGCGGTACGCCCGCTGGGCGACAGCAGCCCGATCTCGTCGTAGTGGTGCAGCGTCCGGACCGTCACCCGGGCCGCCTTCGCCACCTGCCCCACCGTGTACGCCATGGTTTCCCTCCCTTCCGCGACCAAGGCTCCCGCCTGCCGTTGCGTGAGGGTCAAGCCCGATTCTGCGCCGCCCGACCGGCCCGCCACCCGCGAGTGGGCGGAGCGGCACACGCGAGCGCCCCCGGCCTCCGAGGGGGTGGAGGAGGCCGGGGGCGCTCGGGTCGGGTCAGGCGCTGGCCCGGTCCTTCGCCCGCGCCGGGGCGGCGAAGGCCTCGGTGGCCGGGGTGCGGAAGGCGTGCACCAGACCGGCGATCGACAGCAGCAGGAGCAGCCCCGCCCCGACGAACGTCACCAGGGCCGCCTGGCCGGCCTTACGGCCGAACTCGCTGAAGCCGTACGAGGTGAGCAGCATGCCGCGCAGCGTCTCGCCCTTGAACACGGTCTCCCGCTGGCCGCTGACCTGCGCCAGCTGCTTCTGCAGGTCGGCCAGGGCCGGGTCGTTGGTCGTCGTGGCCTGCTCGACCTTCGCCCGCAGCTCGCTCTCCGGCGCGCCGAGGTCGGCATAGGTCTTCCCACCCGCCATGGACTTCAGGTGCAGCCCGATGAACTCGTTGGCGTAGCACTCGGCCTGCTTGCCGGTGGTCATCTGCTGGCCGGCGTACTCGACCAGGCAGTCCGCCTTCTTCTCCTCGTCGGTCAGCTTGTCGGCCGGCTTGAAGGCGATGTGCTGCGCGCCGAGCTGGTCGCGTACGTAGTCGTTGGCGAAGTTCGCGTTCGTGGTGAGCACGATGCCGGCGACGAGCAGCAGGACGGTGAGGCCCAGCCCGCCGATGCTGAACAGCAGGTCCAGAGTGCGTCGCTTCATGTCAGAACTCCCGTGGAGGTGGTGGGGGCGTCGTTGGTGTCGGCTCCCATCGTGCGGCGCCCCGGGCGGTCCCGGTCAGGGCCGAACCCCCTGTCCCTTCCGGGACCTTCGACTCCCACCGGCCCGGGCCGTCCGGCCGCCCGGGGGCACGTGCTCAGCCGCGGGCGGCGACCGCACGCAGGTCGGCCAGGGCGCCGGGGCGGCCGTACCGGTAGCCCTGCCCGTGCACGCAACCGATCGCGGTGACCGCCGCGTGCTGCCCCTCGGTCTCCACCCCCTCGGCCACCACCGCCAGGTCGAACGCGTCGGCCAGCCGGGTCACCATCTCCACCGTGGCGTACGCCCGGGCGTCGGAGTCGAGCCGGGACACGAACGACCGGTCGATCTTCAGCTCGGTGGCGGGGATGCGGTGCAGGTAGCTCAGCGACGAGTAGCCGGTGCCGAAGTCGTCGATGGCGATCCGGATGCCCAGCTCGCGCAGCTGGGCGAGCCGCTCCAGCACCGCCGCGCTGCCGTCGATCAGCGCCGACTCGGTCAGCTCCAGGGTCAACGCGCGAGGAGCCAGCCCGGCGCTGGCGGTGGCCGCCGTGACGGTGGCGATCAGGCCCGGTCGGCGCAGGTGCGCGGCGGCGATGTTCACCGCCACGGTGGCCTCCGGCGCCCGCTCCCGCCAGGTCGCGGCGGCCCGGCAGGCCTCGTGGATCACCCACCGGTCGATCGGCACGATCAGCCCCGTCTCCTCGGCCAGCGGCAGGAACGCGGCCGGCGGGAGCAACCCCAGCCGGGGATGCCGCCAGCGGACCAGCGCCTCCGCGCTGCGTACCACGCCGGTGGCCAGGTCGACGATCGGCTGGTAGTCGAGGTGCAGCTGCTGCTCGTCGACCGCCCGACGCAGATCGGCGATCAGCTCCGCCCGGGTCACCGCCGACTCGCGCAGCCCCGGGGTGCAGGTCCGGTACGCGGACTTGCCGGCGGCCTTGGCCGCGTACATCGCGATGTCGGCGTCGCGGAGCAGGTCGGTGTGCGAGGCGTGCTGCGGGCCGTACTCGGCGATGCCGATGCTGGCCGACGGGTGGATGCCGACGTCCTCCTCGCCCGCCGAGGGCTGCAGGGCGGCGAGCAGCCGCTCGGCGAGCCGCTCCGGCGCGACCGGCCCGTCCCCGTCGACCAGCACGGCGAACTCGTCGCCGCCGAGCCGGGCGATGGTGCCGTCGCCGCCGACCGCGTCCCGCATCCGGTCGGCGATGCCGATCAGCAGGGTGTCACCGGTGGCGTGCCCGAACCGGTCGTTGACCTGCTTGAACCCGTCCAGGTCGAGCAGCAGGACGGCGACCGGCGGCCCGTCCCGCAGCGCCCGGCGCAGCCGCCGGTTGAACATCAGCCGGTTGGGCAGGCCGGTGAGCTGGTCGGCATAGGCCAGCCGGCGCAGCCGCGCCACCAGTCGCAGGTTCTCGTTGGCGGCCAGCCCCTGCCGCAGCGCCAGCACGCCGAGCAGCGCCATCATGCCGATGAAGACCAGGTGCGGGGTCTGCCCGGTGGGGCGTCGGGCCAGCACCACCGCGATGATCGCCCCGCCGACCGGCAGGTACGGCAGGGCGACCCGCCACCAGGGCGGCAACGGCGACTCGACCACCTCGTCGCCGCCCTCGCCCACCGGCGGCGGCGGGTACGTGGTGGCCACGCCGATCAGCAGGTAGCTCACCGGCCAGCACACGTCGATCAGGTGCCCGGAGGTGTAGGTGCCGTGCGCGACGAGCGAGACGTAGACCGCGTCCGCGCCGGCCCGGGTGGCCAGGCTCGCGCCGATCAGGGTCAGCGGCCGCCAGACCGGGCGGGACGGGCCGGCCACCGCCACCAGGATGGTCAGCTGCATCAGGTCGAGCATCGGGTAGAGCAGGCCGAAGGTGCGCACGGGGTCGGCCAGGTTGGCGGCGGCGACGTCCCGGAACACCACCACCCAGCCGATCGGGATCAGGGCCAGCCCGACGATCACCCCGTCCAGCAGGGTGCGGGCCCGGCCCACCGCGCTGCGCGGGGCGGCGAGCGAGCAGAACAGGGCGGCGGTGCCGGTGACGATGCCGGCGGTGAAGACCGCCCCGATCAGCAGGGTGTGCGGTAGTGCTCCACCGCCGAGGCGCTCCAGCGTCCACAGCGTACGACCGGCGGCGGCGAGGGCCGTGGTGACCGCCAGCAGCATCCAGAACCGGCGCAGCGCCGCGGGGTGCCGGCGGGCCGCGCCGACGCAGGCGACCGCCGACCAGCCGGCCACCGTGATCGCCCCGAGGTCGCTGACCAGGGCGGCGCCGGGCAGCGCGGCGGCCAGCCAGACCGCCTCGGCGAGGACGACCACCGCCGCGGCGATCGCACCCACCCGGCGGGAGCGGGTCCGTCGGGGCGGCGCGACGGCCTCCCGGCGGGCGTCATCGGGCAGCACGATGGTCGCTCCGGCTCTCTCTCCTGTGTGCACCTCGACGGACCGGTCACGGGCGGCGAACCACCGAAGCCTAGTCAGCGCCGGGGCGGCCCGCCAGGGCCGATGCCCCCACCTTCGGACCGCCCATCCAGGACGAAGGCGCCCGGCGTGACGGCCGGTGCCGCTGCTCGACGTCGACCGGGGACGGCTCAGGCCCAGGCCTCGGCCGGGTCCCCGTCGCTCGCGGCGGGCGCGTCGCCGGCGCGGGTGACCGGCGGGCCGCCGTGCGTCCACGGGGTCTCCTCGCGCGTGGGGAACGCCCCGGCCGGCAGGAACGCGTCGGACAGGGTGGTGTAGCAGAGCCGCTCCCCCACCTCCGGCACGCTGCCCGGCGGCGCGGCCAGCCCCCGGCCCATCCCGCCGGAGAGCTCCAGCACCACCTCGGTCTTGCCGTCCGCCGCCGGGGTCAGGAAGACCACCTTCGCCTTCTGCGCCGGCCGGGCCGGCGAGTACAGCGTCGCCCCGACGGGCACCAGCACCGGCTCGGTGGTGACCAGCTGGATCCGGGGGCGCAGCACCGGCCGCTTCCCGGTGTCGTCCACCCGCTTCGGGTCCGCGAGGGTCACGTCTCCGACGAACGCCTCCCCGGTCAGCCGGTGCTCGGCCATGACGAGCGGGTCGTCGTAGGCGCGCTGCACCGCGTAGGAGGTCAGGGCGCGTTCCAGCCGGTGCAGCCGCTGGGCGGCCACGACCGCGCCGTCGCGCCGCGGCTGCGGGCCACCGCCGGCGTCGACGTGCTCGGCGTGGCCGGTGAAGGCGTCCTTGTCGCCGTCCCAGCGGCCGGTCACCCGGGCCCCGGGCGGCAGGGCCCGCAGCAGACCGACGCCGCGCCACATCAGCTCCCAGGTGGGCGTCAGCTGGTCGCGCAGCACCCTTTCCAGCTCCGCGTACGCCTCGCCGCGCGCCACCGGGTCGTCCCCCGCGTCGGCGTACGCGGCGACGGCCGGGGCGAGCACCCGGTTGTCGAACTCCGGGTCGGTGGTCGGGCCGGCGGGCGGGCAGACCGCCGGGTCCTCGGCCCGGGCGGCCGTCTGTGCCCCGGTCAGCCCGGCCGGCGGGTCGATCCAGCCGAGCAGCGCCGGCAGGTGCAGGTCCTCCACCACGCTCTGGCCGGTGGCCCAGTGCAGGGTCAGCGCGTCGGTCATCGCCACCAGCGCCGACGAGCCGGGGTGCTCGGCCCGCTCGGCGAAGAAGGTCAGCCAGCGCCCGAGCAGCGGCACCGACGGGTGCACCGGGTGGTCGCCGTCCGGGCGGCGGAACCGGGTGGAGCGGCCGAACAACCGCAGGAAGGTGATCCCGGCCGGGTTCGGCACCAGCAGCTGCGGCGCGTCGACGTACCGGTGCCGGACGTCCCGGCCCCGGTCGACCGGCACCGCCTCGGTGACGTCCCGGAACTCCTCGAGGTACGGCAGCACGGTGGCGGCCAGCTCGGCGGCGAAGCGGAACCGCTGGTCCCGGTTGCGGGGCTGCGGCACGATCAGCAGCCGCGCCTCGTCGGGAGCCGTGCCGACCAGCGTCGCCAGCGGGGCGTTCGCCTCACCTGCCATGGCCAGCGGCACCAGCACCAGCGGGCGCGTCGACAGGTGCAGGTGCCGGACCGTGGCCACCGGCTGGGCCACCCCGGCGGCCAGCGCCTGCGCCTTGGCGAGGGCGCGGAGCGTACTCATGCGGGGTTGCCGGCGAGGGCGTCGGCGCGCAGCCGGGCCGCGGCCCGCAGCAGCGCGGCGGCCTCCTCCTGCTCGGGTTCGGCGGCGCGTTCGCCGGTCGCCAGCGCCAGCACCTCGGCGACGGTGGCGATGCCGCCCAGCGCCTCACGGACCGGCCGCCCCAGCGCCGCGGTGTGCCCGCCCGCCTCGTCCCGGCAGAAGTACGCCAGTTCGCAGCTGGCCAGGCACTCCGGCGCGTAGCGGGCCGGCACTCGGCGCAGCCCGGCGGCCAGCGTCGCCGGGTCGGCGGCCGGGTCGGCGGTGAAGTCCGCCGGCACGGTGTCCAGCAGGGCGTCCAGCCGGGCCGTCCGGTCCAGCTGGCGGCGCAGCACCAGCAACTGCTTGCGGACGTCGAGCAGGCTGGCCACCGGCTGGTTGGCGAAGTCGCGCGGGCAGACCAGCACCACGTCGTGCGAGACCAACTCCTCCTCGTGCCCCTCGGCGGCGAGCAGCTCGCGCAGCGCCAGCACGTAGACGGCGGACTGGATCGCGGCCGCGGCGACCTTCGCCGGGTCGGCCTGCCCGTCGACCACCGGGAACGACTTGATCTCCACCACGTGGAACCGGCCACCGAGACGGGCGGCGACCAGGTCGGGCTCCAGATGCACCCGCTGCCCGGCGACGTCCAGGCCGAGCAGCGGATGATCGAACAGCGCCGCGTCGGCCCCCTCGGCGGTCAGCGCCCGGCGGGACCGCTCGTGCCGGTCCGGCAGGTCGTCCGCGCCGCCCAGGTCCGTCCACGTCGCCCGCTCCGGCACCGGTACCCCCAGCCGCTCCGCGACCAGCCGCAGCAGCTCCACCCCGCCGTCGGCCTTCACCTGCGCCTCGAACGCGTTGCCCCGGGTGAGGGCGAACCGGGACTGCCCGAAGCGGGCCGGGAAGCCGATCCGCTCGGCCAGCCTCGGCTTGTCCACCCCGGCGCCGTCCAGCACCGCCCGGCGGTCACAGCCCGGGTTGCCGGTGAGCGCGGCGATGGTCCGGGCGTTGTGCCGCTTCGGCGGCAGGTCGCCGCGGATCGCGGCCAGGCGCTGCGCGGTGCTCGTCACGATCCGCCAGGATAGGCGCTCACCGCCGGTTCGGCGCGGACGCGGGCGCGGCGGACCAGCACGGCGGTCAGCACCGCGGCGACCAGGGCCACGCCGGCCATCGCCCAGAGCACCGTACGCAGGCCGCCGGTGAACCCCGGATCGGCGAGCCGGCCGGCGGTGGTGCTGGCCAGCACCGCGCCGACCACCGCGATGGCAACCGTCTCACTGGCCAGCCGAGCGGTGTTGATCATCCCGGCGCCGGTGGCCGCCCGGTGCGGGGCGACACTGCCGATCGCCAGGGCGTCGAGCAGGCCGATCGACAGCCCCACCCCGACGCCGATGGTGAGCAGCGGGCCGGCCAGGGCGGCGGGGCCGCTGTCCGGGGCGAGCACGGTGGCCCAGGCGGCGCCGACCGCGACCACCGCCACCGAGGTGACGATCACCGCCGGGGCCGGCACCAGCCGGGTCATGGCCCCGCTGAGCAGCGGCAGCACCAGGGTCGGCGCGGTCAGCAGGATCAGCGTGGCCCCGGCCCCGCCGGGCCCCATGCCGACCACCGTGGTCAGGTACGACGGCAGGTAGACCAGCAGCGGCACCAGCACCGCGACGACGGTGGCCGCCGCCAGGCAGATGCCCAGGAAGCGGGGGCTCGCCAGCAGGGCCAGGTCGAACATCGGCTCGGCCCGCCGGCGTTCCACCCGGACGAAGGCCACCAGCAGGGCCACCGCCGCGGCGAAGGCCGCCACGATCACCGGGGCGGACCAGCCCAGCTCGGGCCCCTGCACGAAGCCGAAGATGAGCAGCAGCAGGGCGGCGGTGAAGGTGACCGTCCCCGGCCAGTCGATCCGCCCGGCGTGCGGCTGGCGCGACTCGGGCAGCAGCGGGGTGAGCGCCAGCACCGCCAGGGCGGCCAGCGCCGGCCCGGCAAACACCGCCCGCCAGCCGAACGCGGTGATCAGCAGGCCGGCGATGGAGGGCCCGAAGGCCAGGCCCGCGCCGATGGTCGTACCGAAGAGGCTGAACACCCGGGCCCGGGCCCGGCCCGGGAAGGCGTGGGCCAGGATGGCGGAGGCGCTGGTCGCGGCGGCCGCCGCGCCGACGCCGGCCAGCGCGCGCAGCACGTCGAGCAGCACGATGTTCCCGGCGACCGAGGCGAGCAGCCCGGACCCGGCGAAGATCGCTAGGCCGGTGACGAAGACCCGGCGCCGGCCGAGCAGGTCCGCCAGCGCCCCGGTGGCCAACATGAAGCTGGCGAAGGTGGCGTTGTAGCCGTTCACCACCCACTGCACGCCGGCCAGCCCGGCGTCGAGGTCCCGACCGATGTCCGGCAGGGCGACGGACGCGCCGGTCAGCGACATCGGCAGCGCGAAGGTGGACAACAGGACGGCGACCAGCACGACGGCCGGGTGGTTACGCAAAGATTCTCCCCGTTCGGACGGCGGCCCCAGCCTAGAACGCGGAGGTGGGGACGGATCCGGTACGGGCGGAAGGTCACATGGTCAGCGCTCGACGACTGGACGAACTACGGGTGGAGGATTTCACGACGTGGTTCGCCGCCATGGCCGGCGGGCGTCGAGCTGGGCGGCGAGCAGGCCCAGGAAGGACCGGAACCCCTCCTCGCCGTGCGGGGTCGGCATCTCGTCGGTCAGCGGGCCGCGGTGCCGCCGGGCCCGGGTGATCGCCGCGGCGTAGACGCCCGGACCGGCGCCGAAGTACCGTCGTTCGACCATGGCCTCGGCCATCCGGGCGGCGGCGACGTCGTCCAGCTCGGCGGTGAAGATCAACCCGTAGAGGATCTGGTTGACGACACCCTTCCAGTCGTCGCGGGGCATCGCGGTCCTCCTCGGTAACTGAATCGCCGGTGAGCGGTGCCGATGACATGATCCACCCGGGTCCGGCCCCAACCCGGTGGACCCGCCGTACCGGTGGGATCTCGGTCGGCGGCGCCGCACCACGCTGGCGAAGATTTTCCACCCGTCGGTGTCCGGATCGGGGTCCGGCGTTCGTCACCCTGGTGAGACCACGACACCGAGGAGCCCGACCGATGAAGTTCATGATGTTCGTCTGCACCGACACCGAGCCGGACGCCGACCCGACCGCCGCGCCCGACATCGAGCAGTGGGTGGCCGAGCGGGACGCCCGCGGCCAGCGCCTCGACGGCTGCGTGCTGGTGCCGCCCTCGGCGGCCACCACGGTCCGGGTACGCGGCGGCGAACTGCTGGTGAGTGACGGCCCGTTCGCCGAGACCAAGGAGGTCATCGTGGGATTCGACATCCTGGAGTGCGCCGACCTGGACGAGGCGGTCGAGGTCGCCCGCGCCCACCCGATGGCGTACGCGGGGCGGGTCGAGCTGCGCCCCTTCGCCGACCTGGACTGACGCGGGTGGTCGACGCGGCCGACGCGGTGGCCGACGCGGGCGCCGACGCGTACCCGCGGATCGTCGCCGCGCTGATCCGGGTCACCGGCGACTGGACCCTCGCCGAGGACTGCGCCCAGGAGGCGCTGGCCTCGGCGCTGGAGCGCTGGCCCCGCGACGGCGTACCCGGCAATCCGGGCGGCTGGCTGATGACGGCCGCCCGGAACCGGGCCGTGGACGTGCTGCGCCGGGCCTCGGTGGAACGCCGCAGGCTGCGGGACCTGGCACTGCTCACCGACCCGGCGCCGCCGACCGGCACGGAGGGGGACGTGGTGGACGACCGGCTGCGGCTCGTGTTCACCTGCTGCCACCCGGCGCTGGCCCTGGAGGCAAGGGTCGCCCTGACGCTGCGCACGGTGGCCGGCGTACCCACCGCCGACATCGCCCGCGCCTTCCTGGTCAGCGAGTCCACCATGACCCGACGGATCACCCGCGCGAAGACCAGGATCGCCACGGCCGGCATCCCGTACCGGGTGCCGACCGGATCCGCGCTGGTCGAGCGGCTGCCGGGCGTCCTGGCCGTGCTCTACCTACTCTTCACCCGGGGGTACGACGCCGACGGCGAGCCCGCCTTCGCCGACGAGGCGATCCGGCTGGCCCGGCTGCTCGACCGGTTGATGCCCGACCAGCCGGAGGTCCCCGGGCTGCTGGCCCTGTTCCTGTTCCAGAACTCGCGCCGCGCCGCCCGGCGTAACCCGGCCGGTGACCTGCTCACCCTCGACGAGCAGGACCGCTCCCGCTGGGACCACGCCGCCATCGCCGAGGGCCTCACGGCGCTGGCCCGCGCCGGCCACGGCCCGTACGCGCTCCAGGCCCGGATCGCCGCCGCCCACGCCACCACCCTGACCGCCGCGGACACCGACTGGGCCGCCATCGCCGGCTGGTACGACGAGCTGGCCCGGATCCGCCCCACGCCGGTGGTCCGCCTGAACCGGGCGGTGGCACACGGCTACGCCTACGGCCCAGGGGCGGGACTGACCCTGATCGCGGAGGCCCGCGCGGGCGGCGCGCTCGACGGCTACCCGCCGGCGCTGGCCGCGCAGGCCGAGCTGACCGCCCGCCACAGCGACCCGGTACGCGCCGCCGCGCTGTTCCGGACCGCCGCCGACCTGGTCGGCCCCGGCCCGGAACGGCGGGCACTGCTGCGCCGGGCGGGCGAGTTGGACCGCTGACGCCCGCAGGTGGGGGACGTCCTCGCCGTTGCGGGGCGCGGCGTGTGGAGACGGCGCGGGAGTTGACGGCGTTGTCGCAGCGGTTGCGGTGCCCGCGCCCTTTCGAGCTGATGACGCATACGGATCGGGACCCGAAGGCCCCCGTGCCCACCCCGTGGACCGCCCACGGCCGTCCCCGTCCGTGGAGAACACCTTCAAGATCGACCCACAGCGACTGGCGACTGGCGACTGAATCGTTCACGTCATCAGCTCCAAAGGCACCCGTCACCGTTCCCGCCCCGGCCACACCCGAACAGGCCGGCCCCGCCCACGCCCCGGTCCAAGGCCACGCCGGACCCACCGCAGGGTGCTCAGCCCGGCGCGGGCCGCACCCCGACGGGTGCGGCCCGCGCCCGGCGGGAGAACCGGACGGTCACGCGCCGGTCGGGATCTCCTCCATCACCCAGATCGGCTGCCAGTCGGCCATCTCGTGGTAGCGGCGCAGCTCGGAGAGGCCGGCCACCGACCCGCTCCACGCCGCGTACGGCGGGTTGCCCTCGTCGAAGCCGCTCTGCACGAAGGTCAGCTTCGTCCTTCCGTCGGACTCGGCCAGCTCCCAGGTGCTGACGCCGGTGGGTCCCCAGTCGACGGACATCCGGCGGCCGGGCTCCAGGTCGACCACCTTCGCCGCGTACCCGGTCTCGAAGCCGCCCATGGCGTACCGGCCGCCGACCCAGGGCTCGATCCCGATCGGGTAACCGAACCAGGCGCTGGCCTGGTCGGAGTCGGTCAGCGACTCCCAGACCCGCGACATCGGCGCGCCGATCAGCAGCTCGCCACGCAGGTCGGCGGAGGTGAAGTCGGTCCTCGGCAGCAGCGGCCGCCCCTCCAGGTGGGCGGCGAGGTTGGCGATCGACAGGCTCCACCAGGTCTGCAGGACGCCGCGGATGGTGCTGCCGTCCAGCGCCTCGGCGAAGTTGAAGTGGCTCTGGGTGACGGTCAGCAGCGTGGTGCCCGAGCCCTCGGGGGTCAGGGATATCTCGCTGGTGGTCTCCACCCCGTCGAGCAGCCAGGCGAAGCGCACGGTGTGGTCGTCGGCGTGCAGCAGGCGCTGGTGCGGCGCGTCGCCCTCGGGCGTGTAGCGGCCCCAGAACTCGTACCGTCGTGGCAGCTCGACCTCGGCGTGCTCGGCGAACCAGACGCGCAGCTCGGCCGGGTCGGTCAGGGCCCGCCGGACGGCCTCGACCGGCGCGGCGAGACGGGCACCCAGCTTCAACGGTTCACTCACGATCGTCCCCCTTGGGATAGCAGGCCACGGCGAGCTTGAAGGCGTCCCCCTCGGCGCCGCCGTAGCGTGTGAACAGGTCCCGCAGCGTGGACTGCAGGTCGTGCAGGAACTCCTGCCGGCGCTCGGCCGGCACCCGGATCTCCCCGGACACCCCGATCGAGGGCAGTTCCGGCGCAGACCGGTCGAGGGCGGCGACGTCCGCCTGGACCTCCTCCATCAGGTCGAGCAGGTAGCCCAGGCTGAGCTCGTCCCGGGCTCGGCGCAGCCCGCCGACCCGCCCAACGAGGCGGGGCGAGAGCCAGTACGACCGGGCGGCAGCCTGGTAGATGCCCTCGCTGATGCCGCGCACCTTCCGGGTCGACACCTGGTCGACCAGCCCGGCCGCCACCAGCTGCTTGACGTGGTAGTAGACGCGCTGCGGCGTCTGCTCCAGCCGGGCGGCGACCTCGGTGCAGGTGCGGGGCTCGGCCAACTGCCGCAGCACCTCGACACGCTGCGGCTTGAGCAGGACCTCGGCCTGCTCGATCTGCTCCAGGTACAGGACGTCTCTCATGGCAAAATCAGTTTGTACGTACAAAACTTCTTTGTCAATGGGTTCGAGGAAAGCCGCGCCGAACCGGCGCGGCTTTCCTCGAACCGTTCCCGGTCAGGGCGTCCAGTCCGGACGCAGCGGGTACGAGGTCTCCCCGTCCGGCCCGTTGCGGGTGGCCACCACCTGATGAAGCTGGATGCCGTTGCGCTCGAAGGCCATCCGTGACCCGGCCATGTAGAGGCCCCACACCCGGGCGGTGCCCTGGCCCACCTCGGAGACGCAGAAGTCCCAGTGCTCGACCAGGTTGCGGCACCAGGCGGCCAGGGTCAGCGCGTAGTGCAGGCGCAGGTTCTCCTCGTGGTGCACCTCCAACCCGACGTCGTGGATCTCGCCGATCAGCCGGCCCGGCCCGGCCAGCTCGCCGTCGGGAAAGACGTACCGGTCGATGAACGCCCCGGAGCGGTGCGGGGCCCGGTTGTCGGCCCGGGTGATGCAGTGGTTGAGCAGCCGGCCGTCCGGCCGCAGCCGGTCGCGCAGCGCCCCGAAGTACGCCGGGTAGTTGCGCACCCCAATGTGCTCGGTCAGCCCGATCGAGGAGACCGCGTCGAACTGCTGCCGCGGGGCGTCCCGGTAGTCCAGGTGGCGCACCTCGGCCAGTTCGGTCAGCCCCTCCCGCTCGATCGCCGCCTGCGCCCACCGCGCCTGCTGCCTGGACAGGGTCACGCCGAGCGCCTTCACGCCGTACTCCCGGGCGGCGTGCCGGACCATGCCGCCCCAGCCGCAGCCGACGTCGAGCAGCCGCATCCCCGGCTTGAGCGCCAGCTTGCCGGCGACCAGGTCGTACTTGGCCGCCTGGGCCTGCTCCAGCGTGTCACCCGGGCTGCGGAACACCGCGCACGTGTACGTCATCGACGGGCCGAGCACCTTCTCGTAGAAGGCGTTCGAGACGTCGTAGTGGTGCGAGATCGCGGTGCTGTCCCGGAGGCGGGAGTGACGCAGCCCGTTCACCACCCGCCGCCAGCGCGGCTGCGCCTCCTGCGGCGGAGCCGGCGGGGGCAGCAGCCGCTCCCAGCCCAGCCCGCGCACCAGCGCCAGCCCCTCGGTCAGCGAGGGGGCCCGCAGCCGCAACTCGTCCTTGAGCACCCGCAGCGCCTCGTACGGGTCACCCGGGTGCACCCCGTCCAGCCCCAGGTCGCCGCTGACGTACGCCCGGGCCATGCCCAGGTCGCCCGGCGCGGTGAGCAGGTACGACAGGCCCCGCTCTGAACGGATGGACAGCGTGATCCCGGAGTCGGCCGGGCCCAACGCGCTGCCGTCGTACCCGGTGATGCGGACCGGCAGGTCCCTCATGGTGACCGCGCGGATGACGTCGGCGACGCTCGTGCCGCTGCGCCGGCCCCCCGCCGGCGGTCCGGACGGCGTGGCGGCCGCCCCCTGTTCTCGGTCGGTCAGGCTCATTTCCTCGCTACCGCCTTCTCGTACAGTCCGGTGAGCCGGTGGTCCGGGTCGTAACGCTCCTTCACGGCACGCCAGACGTCCCCGCCGTAGAGCCGGTCGAACGCTTCCCGGTCGTAGTACGCGTCCGAGTAGAGCGACTTGTGACCGCCCATCTCGGACACCGCCCGCTCGATCGAGCGGTTCACATCGCCGTCCGCCGCTCCCTCGGCGATCGGCACACTCCCCCAGAACCCGATGTTGACGTAGGTCTGCCCCGGCCGGAGCGGATACAGCGGCCAGGCCCGCGCCGCGCCCGCCCCGGCCGGCTCGCGCAGCCGCAGCGGGCAGAGCCAGACCGGGCTCATGCCCACGTTGCCGGCGAACCAGCGGAGGAACTCGCCGGTGGCCTCCAGCGGGATCTCGACGTCCTGCACCACCCGCTCGCGGGCGGGGCGTCCGCGCCAGCGGTCCACCCGCGCGGCGACCTGGTGCCGGTGTTCCAGCCGGACCAGCCGGTGGTAGAAGTCGCTGCGCCGCCACCGCGCCGGCCAGAGCCGGCGGACGACCGGGTGCTGGACCCCGAACGCCGCCGAGCACCAGAACCAGTCGGTGTCCCAGCGCCAGAGGTAGTCGTGGGTGGTCAGCGCGTCGCGGGTGCGCCGGCGCAGCGAGCGGTAGTAGACCTCCTGGCCGGTGTAGTCGCTCAGCTGCGGCGCGTCGTCGGTGAAGGCGCCCAGGGTCAGGTACGCCTCGCCGGGGCTGAACATCACCCCGTCCATCGCGTCGACGGGCTGGCCCTCCCACTCGCCCTTGACGACCACGTCGCCGATCGCCTCGGTCAACTCCTCCAGCCGGCTGAAGCGCACGTTGCGCAGCGCCACCGCGTGGCGTACGGGCTGCAGCTCGATGCGCAGCCGGGTGGCGTAGCCGAGGCTGCCCAGCGAGTTGGGGAAGGCCGCGAAGAGGTCGGCGTGCTCCCCGTCGGCGCGGGCGGTGACGATCTCGCCCGCGCCGGTGAGCACGTCGAGCTCGGTCACCGACTCGTGTGGCAGCCCGTTGCGGAACGAGGTCGACTCGATGCCCAGCCCGGTGACCGCGCCACCCAGCGTGATCGTGCGCAGCTGCGGCACGACCAGCGGCATCAGCCCGTGCGGGAGGGTGGCGTCGACCAGGTCCTCGTACGTGCACATGCCCTGCACGTCGGCGGTGCGGGCCTGCGGGTCGACCGCCAGCACTCCGTCCAGCCCGGAGACGTCCAGGCCGGGCGAGCTGGTGGCCGTCCGGGGACGGAAGAGGTTGGAGGTCCGCTTGGCGAGGCGGACGGGTTGTCCGGGAGGCACCGCGGCGTACGACCGCCGCAGCGTGTCCACCGCCTGGCCATGATCACGCAGCGCACGCATGAGATCACCTTACGCGCCGAGCGGGCTGTGCGTGGGATGTCCACGGTGGCCTTTTCACGTCCACAATCGGACAATCGCGTTACCGTGGCGACGTCACCCGCCTCACCGCCGGCCGGGCCGGGTGGCCGTCGGTCGGCCCGGTGGGTCAGGATGCCCCCATGTCCGTCCCCGACGAACGCCCCGACCCCTCCGGCACCGTCTACGGCGCCCGCCCGGCCGCCCGACCCGGACTGCCCCGGGACCCGCTGATGCGGTTCGCGCTGGCCACCGGGCTGGTCGGCGTACTGCTGGGGGTCTTCTTCGCCACCGGCGTGCTCGGCGGCGGCGACCAGCCGGTGGTGCCGGCGGCCGCCGCCTCCACGCCCCCGTCGCAGGCGCCGTCCCCGGAGGCCACCGTGCCGGAGGTGACCACGCCGCCCGCGCCCTCGCCGACCGCCGCACCCACCACCCCGCCGGCCCCGGCGCCGGTGGTTGGGCCGAAGGTGTTCCGGGCGGTGGCCTCCGGCCTCTGCGTCGGCACCGACGGCGACGACGAGAAGGCCGCCGCCGAGCTGGCCGCCTGCACCGGCGGGCCGGAACAGCAGTGGGTCGCCAACCCGGTCGCCCCCGACCTGGTCACCCTGACCAACGCGGCGTACGGCCAGTGCCTGGACGTCGAGGGCGGCAGCACCGACGACGGCGCGAAGCTCCAGCAGTACCCCTGCCACGGGCAGGCCAACCAGCAGTGGCGGCTCACCCCGGTCGGCACCGGGCCGGTGCTGCTGGTGGCGGTGCACTCGGGCAAGTGCGCCCAGGTCGACGACGGCGGCACCGAGGCCGGCGACGAGATCCGCCAGGTCCCCTGCACCGGCGCCGCCCAGCAGCAGTGGACGGTGGGCTGACCGCTACCCCCGGTAGCTCCAGGCCCGGGCGGGCGACGCCACCACGGGCACCGGCACCGGCACCGGTTCCCGGCGGCGCAGCAGCAGGGAGAGCCCGGCCGCGCCGATCGACAGCGCCCCGGCGACGTACCAGGCCAGCGCGTAGTCGCCGAGCCGGTCCCGGACCAGGCCAGCGCCGGTCGCGGCGAGCGCCGCGCCGAACTGGTGGGCGGCGAAGACCCAGCCGAAGACCACCGCGCCCGCCGCGCCGAAGTACTCCCGGCACAGTGCGACGGTCGGCGGGACGGTGGCCACCCAGTCCAGGCCGTAGAAGATGATGAAGACCAGCATGCTCGGCTCGGCGGTGCCGGCGAAGAGGCCGGGCAGCACCAGCAGCGACGCGCCCCGCAGCGCGTAGTACGCGCCGAGCAGCAGCCGGCTGTCCACCCGATCGGTGAGCCAGCCGGAGGCGATCGTGCCGGCGATGTCGAAGAGCCCGACCAGGGCGAGCAGCCCCGCCGCGGTGGTCTCGGGCATGCCGTGGTCGTGCGCGGCCGGCACGAAGTGCGTACCGACCAGCCCGTTGGTGGTCGCGCCGCAGATCGCGAACCCGCCGGCGAGCAGCCAGAACGGCCGGGTCCGCGCGGCCGAGGCCAGCGCGCCGACCGCCCGGGACGCCGCGCCGCCGGCCGGCGGCGCGGGCGGCGCCACCTCGGCCGCGCCGTAGGCGGGCAGGCCGAGATCCGCCGGGTGTTCCCGCAACAGCCACGCCACCAGCGGTACGACGGCCAGCGCCGCCCCGGCGACGACGAGCGCCGCCGTGCGCCACCCGTGGTCGCGGACCAGCACGGCGAGCAGCGGCAGGAAGACCAACTGCCCGGCGGCCCCGCCGGCGGTCAGCACCCCGGTCACCAGCCCCCGGCGGCGGACGAACCAGCGCCCGGTCACGGTCGCCACGAAGGCCAGCGCCATCGACCCGGTGCCCAGCCCGACCAGCACCCCCCAGCAGAGGATCAGCTGCCAGCTCGCCGTCATGAACACGGTCAGCCCGCTGCCGAGCGCCACCAGCGCCAGGGCGGCGGCCACCACCCGCCGGATGCCGAAGCGGTCCATCAGCGCGGCGGCGAACGGCGCGGTCAGCCCGTAGAGCAGCAGGTTGACCGAGACGGCGGCGGAGATGGTGGCCAGCGGCCAGCGGAACTCCGCGTGCAGCGGGTGCAGCAGCACCGAGGGGGTGGCCCGGAAGCCGGCGGCGCCGACCAGCGCGACGAACGCGACGGCGGCGACCAGCCAGGCGGGGTGGAGCCGGTGCATTCGGTTCACGCCACGAGTCTCGGTGGCGGCCGTCGGGCCGGCGAGTGGCCGGAAAGCCATCATGCGTAATAATCGGGCCATGACGATCGTCCGCCACCGGGTCGCGGTGCTCGCCGTCGACCACGTGGTCGGCCTCGACCTCGGCACCCCCTCCCAGGTCTTCGGCACCGCCCGCACCGAGGACGGGCGACGCCTCTACACGGTCGACGCCTGCACCCCCGGCGGCCGCCCGGTGCGCAGCACCGCCGGGTTCCAGGTGCTCCCCGACCACGGGCTCGAACTGGTGCAGGCCGCCGACACGGTGGTCGTACCGGGCATCCACGGCGGCGCGGCGATGACCGACGGCACCATCGACCCGGAGGTGGCGGCGGCGCTGCGGGCCGCCCACGAGCGGGGCGCGCGGATCATGTCGATCTGCACCGGTGCGTTCGTGCTGGCCGCCGCCGGGCTGCTGAACGGCCGGCGGGCCACCACCCACTGGGCGTACGCGGACCTGTTCCGCCGGCTGCACCCGGCCGTCGACCTGGACCCGGAGGTGCTGTTCATCGACTCCGACGACGTGCTCACCTCGGCCGGGGTGGCCGCCGGCCTCGACCTGTGCCTGCACGTCATCCGCACCGACCACGGCAGCGAGGTGGCGAACCACTCGGCCCGGCGCTGCGTGGTGCCGCCGTGGCGCGACGGCGGCCAGGCCCAGTACATCGAGCGGCCGGTGCCCCGGGGCGCGGGGACCGGCACCGCCGGCACCCGGGAGTGGGCCCGGCAGCGGCTGCACGAGCCGGTCACGCTGCGCGAACTGGCCGGGCACGCGCGGATGAGCGTGCGCACCTTCACCCGACACTTCCGTTCCGAGACCGGGCTGAGCCCGACCCAGTGGCTGCTCCAGGAGCGCACCGACCACGCCCGGCTGCTGCTGGAGACCACCGACCTGACCGTCGACCAGGTCGCCCACCGCTGCGGCTTCGGCACCGCCGCCGCCCTGCGCCAGCGCCTCCACCAGCACGTCGGCGTCTCCCCGTCGACCTACCGCCGCACCTTCCGCCGCTCCCCCTGACCGCCATCCCGCCCCACAGGTCAGCGCCGGCGCCGGCGCCGGCGTCGGCCCCAACTGCGCGGTGGTTTCGACCGAGGGCCGCGTACCCCCGGGCCACAGTCGGCCGGTCCGCCGAGCGGTCAGGCCGGTTGGGGGTGCGGGCGGAGCATCCGCAGTTGGGCCAGGTGCTTGGGCAGGTGGACGCGGGTGTGCAGGTCGAGGGTGCGGGACCAGGGCAGGGGCTCGTCGACGAGCAGGTCGAAGCCCTCGCGCAGGTGGGTGTCGACCGGGGTGTCCGCCGCCGGGCCGAGCCGGTCCACCAGCGCGCAGAGCTTCTGGCTGGTCGCCCGCAGCAGGGTGGCCAGCCCGTCCAGGCCGCCGCACTCGGCGACCAGCGCGTCCAGCTGGGGGTGGTGGATGGTCTCCAGGTCGTAGTAGGCGAAGGGCGACCCGGCCAGGACCGCCTCGGTGGCCTCGCTCAGCAGCTCGTCGTTGGCGGCCAGGTGGGCGATGATCTGCTCGGCGCTCAGCTGCCCCGGCGGCGGCTCGCCGAAGCCGCCCGCCTCCACCTCGGCGAGCAGCTCGTCGTAGCTGCGCCGCAGCTCCGCGCTCTCCACACCCCCCAGTCAACCCCGCCGCCGTACGCCGACCGCGGCGTTACCGCACCCCGGTCACCCGGACGGGCGGTTCAGCGCCGGCCCCGCCGGGCGCGCAGGTAGTCGGAGACCACGTACTCGCCGAGGTCGTCGAGGTCCGGGGTGAACATCCGGCCCTTCGAACGGCGGGCCACCGCGTCGACGAAGCGGCGCAGGCCCGGGTCGTCGCCGAGCATGAACAGGTTGAGCGTGGCGCCGTAGCGGGTCAGCCGGTCCACCTCGCGGATGGTCGCCTCGATCGTCTCCGGCAGCGGCGGCCAGTGGAACAGCGCCTCCCCGTCGTCCGGGTCCAGGTGCGCGGTCGGCTCCCCGTCGGTAACCACCAGCACCACCGGCTCCGCGCCGGGGTGCCGGCGCAGGTGCCGCCCGGCCAGCCGCAGCGCGTGCTGGAGGTTGGTGCCCTGCTGCAGGTCCGGCTCCACCGCCGCCAGCTCCTGCTGGGTCAGCGTCAGCGCCTCCCGGCCGAAGCCGACGATCTCCAGGGCGTCCTGCGGGAAGCGGGTCGCCACCAGGTGCGACAGCGCCAGCGCCGTCTGCTTCATCGGCCCCCAGCGCCCCTGCGAGATCATCGAGTACGACAGGTCGACGCAGAGCGCCACCGCCGCCGACGCCCGCCGCTCGGTCTCCACCACCTCGAAGTCCTCGACCGCGAGCTGGACGGGAACGGTGGGGCCGGCCCGGCGGACCGCCCGGGTGAGGGTGCGGACCACGTCCAGCGGCTGCTCGTCGCCGTACTCCCAGGGCCGGGACGCGCCGCTGACCTCGCCGGCCGCGCCCGCCGAGTGCAGGTCGTGCTGGCCGCGTGGCCCGGCGGTCAGGTCGGCGAAGACCCGGCGCAGCGCGGTGCCGGCGAGCCGGCGCAGCGCCTTCGGGCTCAGGGTCAGCCCGTCGGCGTCCCGGCTCACCCACCCCTGCCGGCGCAGCTCCCGCTCCAGCTCCCGCAACCGGCGTACGTCGTCGGCGGCGTCCCGGCCCAGCGTCCGGGCCACCGCGTCGACGTCGACGTCGTCGAGGGTGGCGCCCGGGTGCTCCTGGTCGAGGGAGTCGAGCAGTTCGTCCAGCTCGGCGATCTCGTCGAGCGCGCCGGCCGCCTCGCCGTAGCCGAGCGGCTGGTCACCGCGGACCCGCTCGCCGCGCTGCCAGTTCAGGTCGGGGCGCAGCCTCCGCAGGTGCCCGTCCAGCGCGGACAGTTCGCCGGCCAGCCGGTCACCGAGGGACTGCCGCATCAGCCCGGCCAGTTCCTCACGCTGCCGGTCCGACAGCGACCGCATCAGCCGCTCTCCCGCCGCCGACCGCCGGGCCAGCACGTCGACCAGCTCGTCGACGTCCCTCGGCCGTTCCGGGAAGAACTCGCCGTGCCGGCGCATGAACTCGGCGAACGCGTCGGTGGTGTCCTCGGCGCGGGCATGCCGGGCCAGCAGGTCGTTGAGGTCGCGCATCATCTCGGCGAGCTGCCGCTGGGCGGCCGGGTCGGCGGCGGCACGCGCAGCGTCCCGCAGCCCGGCGAAGCGCTGCTCCAGCACCTCGCCGCGCAGCCCGTCGAGGATCCGCTGGTACGCCTGCCGCCCCTCGTCGCTGGCCCAGTCGTAGCCCGCGAGCTCCTGAACGGCGCGGGCGGTGGAGCGGGGCAGGTTGTCCAGCACCGCCTCGGCGAACCGCGCGTCGTCGTCGACGCGCCCGCGCAGCTCGTCCCGCTCCGCCGCCAGGGCCTGGTCGAGCAGGGCCCGGGCCCGGGTCACCGCGCCGTCCAGGTCACCCCGGCGCAGCGCCTCGCGGCGCAGCCGCCGGGCCCGGGCGGCCAGGTCGTCCAGGCCGCCGCGCCCCTGCGGGCCCCGGCGCAGCAGGTCGCGCAGCGCCTCCCGCAGGCTGCCGCCGGCCAGCACCTCCGCGCCGACGGCGTCCACCGCGGCCCGGACGTCGTACGGCGGGGCGAGCGGGTCGGGCCCGCCGCGCCACTGCCCGTACCGGAACCGGTTGCCGGCCATGGTCAGCTCCGGCCGCCGTAGACGGTGCGACCCGACTCGGTGACGTCCTTGCCGAGCCGGCGGGTCAGGTGCAGCCCCTCCAGCACGAACTCGATCCCGGCGGCGGCCTCCTCCGGGGTTGGCGCGTCGCCCATCCCGAGCCGGTCCAGCGCCTTGGCCAGCCCCGGCACGGTGCCGACCTGGCGCAGCAGCTCGGCCGAGGAGACCAGCTCCCCGGTCTCGATCACGGTGCCCTCGGCGACCAGACCGGTGAAGCCGGAGAGGTCCAGCCCGGCCAGCCGGGCCCGGAACGTCTCGGCGGTGGCGGTACGCAGCAGGTGGGCCAGGATCTCGATCTCGCGCCCCTCCTCGCCGCTCTCGAACTCCACCTTGCCGCGCAGGGTCGAGGTCACCGACACCGCGTCGCCGACCCGGGCGACCGGGACCTCGGGGCGTACCCCCTCGGCGGCGGGACCGGCGGCGAGCAGGCCGGAGCGGCGCAGCGCGGCCGCGGCGACGGTCTCGGCGGCGGCGATGGCGAAGCGGGCGGAGACGCCGGAACGCGGGTCGACCGACGGCGACTCGCGGACCGCGCGGGCGAACCGGGCGAGCACCTCCAGCACGTGCTCCGGCACCGCGGCGACCAGTTCGGCCTCCTGCCGGATCAGCGCCAGCTCCAGCTCCAGGTCGACCGGGTAGTGGGTGCGGACCTCCGCGCCGAAGCGGTCCTTGAGCGGGGTGATGATCCGGCCCCGGTTGGTGTAGTCCTCCGGGTTGGCGCTGGCCACCAGGAACAGGTCCAGCGGCAGCCGCAGCTGGTAGCCGCGGACCTGGATGTCCCGCTCCTCCAGCACGTTGAGCAGCGCCACCTGGATCCGCTCGGCCAGGTCGGGCAGCTCGTTGACCGCGAAGATGCCCCGGTTGGTGCGCGGCACCAGTCCGAAGTGGATGGTCTCCGGGTCGCCGAGGGTGCGTCCCTGGGCCAGCCGGATCGGGTCCACGTCGCCGATCAGGTCACCGACGCTGGTGTCCGGGGTGGCCAGCTTCTCGCCGTAGCGCATCGAGCGGTGCAGCCAGCCGACCGCCAGGTCGTCGCCGGCCTCGGCGACCAGCGCGCGGGAGGCCGGGGTGAGCGGGTGCATCGGATGCTCGTTGAGCGCGGAGCCGCCAATCACCGGGGTCCACTCGTCGAGCAGCGCCACCAGCGAGCGGATCAGCCGGGTCTTGCCCTGGCCGCGCTCGCCGAGCAGCACCATGTCGTGGCCGGCGAGCAGCGCCCGCTCGACCTCGGGGAGGACCGTGTCGTCGTAGCCGACGATGCCGGGGAAGCGGTCCTCGCCGGAGCGCATCCGGGCGAGGAGGTTGTCGCGGAGTTCCTGCTTGACGGTGCGGTGCCGGTGCCCGGCGGCGCGCAGTTCGCCGAGCGTGCCCGGCAGGTCGGCGGGCGGGACCGGGAGAACCTGGTGGGGCGCAGTCACCCGACCCACGCTAGCGCGGCCGGGTGACTGGCGGCCCGCTTCGTACCGGATCATTCCCGGCCGCAGCGCCGGCAGGCGCCACGGCGACGCAGGTGGTAGGCGTAGGTGGCGGCGCCGAGCGCCACCCCCCAGAACGGCCAGAGCAGCATCGGCGCGCCGGCCAGGCTGAATCCACCGGTCAGCTGCCAGAAGTCCGGGTTGGTGACCAGACCGAGGGTGGCCGCGGTGACCGCCAGCGAGACCAGGGCGGCCGGGACCACGGCGAGCAGCACCGGCACCCGGCGGCCGGCCAGGCCGACCATCCAGCCCGGGAACCGCTCACCCCAGCGCTGCACCAGCCCGAGGGTGAGGATCGCACCGACCACGGCGAACGCCCCCAGCCCCGCGCCGGCCCAGACCAGGCCGCTCTCCTGCATCTCGTCGAGAAAGCCGCGGGAGATGCCGAGCGGGATGCCCGCCGCCCAGGCGAACCGGGTGAGCGCGTACAGGGTGGGGATGGCCGCGGCGACGTACGCGGCCCATCGGCCCCACCGGGCCGCCGCGGCCGGGGTGGTCCAGCCGTGGTCCGTGCCGTCCCGGCCGCAGCCAGGGCACGCCCCGGCGGTGCGACGCTGCCAGCCGAGCACCGCCAGGGCCAGCAGTACACCGCCCGCCATAGCGGCGGCCTTGGCGAACAGCGCCCAGGTGAAGACGTCGGCGTAGTCGACCGGCGGCCAGCCGAACGGCGCGCCGAGGAGGAGCATCGGCGCGTAGCCGAGCACGACCAGCACCCGGGCGTCCGGCACGACCACGGCCAGCACGAACGCCACTGCCCAGCCGTAGCCGAGCAGCAGGGCCCGCAGCGGCCGGGACGGGTGCGCCGACGGTCCGCTCATGGCCAGCGCGGCGACCGCCGAGATCAGCAGCAGCGCCGCGAACAGCGGCGGCCCGACCGAAACCGGGACCAGCCGGAGCAGGTTGGCGCCGCCGCCGTCCGGGTCGTCGGCGCCGAACGGGTAGCCGGCGCCAGTGAGCGTGCCGATCAGGGCGAGGACGCCCCAGAGGCCGAGCCAGCCGGCCGCGAGCGGTGCGGCCCGGGAGCGGCGGTGGGTGGGAACTGTCGTTGTCGTCGTCATGGCCTCAGCATCGGCCGGCGGGCGGCCCGATCCCTCCCGTGCGGCGGTGAACCCGCTCCCCATGCCGGGGGATCGTCGGCCGAGCGCGGTACGCGCGACCCGCGCTGGATGTTGGCTCTCGCTGAGGACTTCAGTTGGCGGCCGCCGAGCTGCGGACTGAAATGTCGCCGCACCTCGTGTCACCGAAGATCGTCCCGCTGAGCATTTCCGTGGGCACATAGTGCTGCCACGCCGGTGACCCCAACCCCCGGGCAGCCGACCGCCGCCTACGCCCATCCCGGCCGACGCAGCCTCGCCGAGCAGGGCGGTGCGGGCCGGCTGGCGAAGTCGATGTCGGCGGGGGCCAGTCCGTCACCTTGGCAACGGGCCCGCCACGGCCGACGCTCCGACGACGGGGTGCCGCCGCGATCGGCGCGCCAACGCCCGGGCGCCGTGGTGTCGGCCCTATCCACGCCGACGTGTGCGTCGAGCCGGGGACTCGATCGGGTGGCTTGCTTGGTGTGGGAACCGAACCTCGATGTCGAGGCCGCCGGCGCGTCGGGGCCGGGCGCTGAGGGCCGCTCTGTGCGCGGTGGCGATCGCGCGGACGATGGCGAGGCCGAGTCCGTGGCCGTGTCCGTCGGGATTCCTCGTCCGCCGGCCGCCAAGCTGCCGGAATGGTTGGAACAGCGCCTCGAGTTCGTCGGGTGGGATCACCGGTCCTGAGTTGCCGACCCGGATGGTGCTCTGGGTTGCGGTGGTCGTCGTGCTGATCTTGACCCAGCCGCCCGGGCTGTTGTGCCGTATGGCGTTGTCGAGCAGGTTGACGACCAGGCGCTCGATCAGGTCGGGATCGCCTGCCGCGGGCGCCCGTTCGACACTGGGTTGCACCTGGATTCCTCGACGATCGGCGTCCTGCTGGCGGGAGGCGAGCACCTTGGTGGCGGTGTCAGCGAGGTCGAGTGGGGTGTTCAGTTGGAGGCTCTGTTGGCCTTGCGCCAAGGTGAGCAGTGCCTCGATGAGGCGTTCCTGCTGTTGGCCGAGCGCGAGGACTTCGTGGCAGGCGGAGCGCAGTGTCTCGACGGTGGCGTCCGGGTCGGCGAGCGCGACCTGGAGCACTGTCCGTTCGGCGGTGAGCGGGGTGCGCAGTTCGTGTGAGGCGTTGGCGACGAAGTGTCGCTGCGATTCGAACGAGGCCTCCAGACGCTGGAACAGGTCGTCGAGGGTCTCGGCGAGCTCGGTGAACTCGTCGTGCAGACCGGTCCGTCCGAGTCGCCGGTGCAGTTTGTTGGCGGAGATGTCGCGGGCGGTGGCCGTGATGTTGCGCAGGGGTCGCAGGAACCGGCCGGCGACGAACCAGCCGAGCACCAGAGAGACGACGACCATTCCGGCGATGCCCACCGCTGAGCTGGTGAGCTGCTGGTCGAGGTGGCTGTTGTCGCCTTGGACGTCGGCGGGGCCCGCGTACGGACCTGCGGGCGTGGCCTGGTTGGTGCCTAGCAGCGGAATGGCGAGCAGCACGATGCCGGAGAGCAGGAAGGGTACGGCGTACAGGAGGGTGAGCTGAAGGTGCAGGCTTCGCCGGGGAATTCGGAGGCGCCTCATCATGGTTCGCCGATCCGGTACCCGCCCTCGCGCACGGTGTGGACGATCGGCGGTTCGCCCAGCTTGGCCCGCAGCCGGCGGATGGTCGTCTTCACCGCCGTGGTGAAGGGGTCCGCCGCCTCGTCCCAGACCTGTTCGAGGAGTTCTTCCGCCGACAGCAGTCGGCCGTGCGCGGCGAGCAGGCACTCCAGGACGGCGAATTCCTTCGGACTGAGGTCCAGCCGCCGTCCGGCGCGGGTCGCGACGCGCCGGTTCGGGTCGAGCGTCACTTCTCCGTTGTCCAGGATCGGTGGCACGGCCGTGCCCGGCCGACGGCTGAGCGCTCGGACCCGGGCCACCAGTTCGGCGAAGTCGAAGGGCTTGGGCAAATAGTCATCGGCGCCCAGTCCCAGGCCGTCGACCCGCTGTTTCACCGTAGCGGCCGCGGTCAGCATCAGCACCCGCGTCGCCGCATGATCGTCCACGATACGCCGGCACACCTCGTCGCCCGGCACGCCGGGCAGGTCCCGGTCCAGCACCACCACGTCGTAGCGGTTCACGGACAGGTGTTCGAGGGCCGCGTCGCCGTCGAGGACCACGTCGACCGCCATGCCCTCCCGCCGCAATCCGGTCCCAACCGTACGAGCCAGAACCTCGAAATCCTCGACGACGAGTACACGCATGATCCCCACGATGCCAGTGCAAAGGTGTCGGCGCGGTGTCAGCACCCGTCACCCGGTTCGGTGTCGGTGCGGTGTCATCCGCCGACACCGGCCTGACACCAGTGTCGGCGTAGAACCGAGACCTGCAAACCGCGTGAGCAGGACGAGAGGGACACCCGATGGACATCGTGCTCGAGACCGATCAACTGGGAAAACGGTACGGCAGAGCGTGGGCGCTGCGAGACTGCTCGCTGCGCCTGCCCGCCGGGAGAGTGGCCGCGCTGGTCGGCCCCAACGGCGCAGGGAAGAGCACGCTGCTGCACCTGGCGGTCGGTCTGCTGCGGCCGGACGCCGGCGCCGTCCGGGTCTTCGGTCAGGCACCGTACGACAACATTGCGGTCCTGTCCGACATCGGCTTCGTGGCGCAGGACACCCCGCTGTACCGGGACTTCACGGCGGGCGAACTGTTCACCATGGGCGCCAAACTGAACCAGCGCTTCGACCTGGCGATGGCCCACCACCGCCTCACGCAGATCGGCATCCCACGCGACAAGGCCGTCGGCAAGCTGTCCGGCGGCCAGCGGGCGCAGGTCGCGCTCGCCCTGGCGATGGCCAAACGGCCACGGCTACTGCTGCTCGACGAACCGGTCGCCAGCATCGACCCGCTCGCCCGGCGCGAGTTCCTGCAGGCGCTGATCGGCGTCGTCGCCGAGACGGGCACCACCGTGCTGTTGTCCTCGCACCTCCTGGCGGACCTCGAACGCACCTGCGACTACCTGATCGTGCTGCACACGTCGCAGGTGAGGCTCACCGGCGGCGTCGACGCCCTGATCGCCGGACACCGGCAACTGGTCGGACCCCGGCACGGCGACCGGCCGCCGTCCGGGGTGGCGCACGTGGTCCGGGCAACCCACACCGACCGGCAATCGACACTGCTGGTCCGCACCGACGGGCCGATCCACGATCCCGCCTGGACAGCGCACGACGTGACCCTGGAAGACATCATCCTCGCCTACCTCGGCGACGGTGACACCCAGTCTGGCCGCACCCACGCGGCGTGGGGAGCGCCGGCATGATCTGGCTGACCTGGCGGCAACACCGCAAGCAGGCACTGTTCACCGCGATCGGCCTCGCGATCCTGGCCACGTTCATGATCCCGACCGGCCTGGCGATGCGGCACACCTTCGCCGACAAGGGACTGGCCGACTGCGTCCGTGCGCTGGGCACCGCCTCGCTGGTCCCGGCCAGCGCCGACACCTGCGGCAAAGCGTCCGCCGAATTCAACAGCCAGTACGGCACGATGAGCATGATCGGCATTCTGTTCCTCGTCCTGCCACTGCTCGTCGGGCTCTTCTGGGGCGCCCCACTGGTCGCCCGCGAGGTCGAGGCGGGCACCCACCGCATGGTCTGGACGCAGGGCGTCAGCCGACGGCACTGGGCCATGGTCAAGTTCGGTGTCGCCGGGGCCGGCGCGCTCGCCACCGCGGTCGTCTACGGACTGGGCATGTCGTGGTGGCTGACCCCGATCAGCCAGGCCGGGCAGCATGGCCGCTTCAACGTCTTCTTCTTCGACATGCAGGGCCCGGCGCCGATCGGCTACACGCTGCTAGCGGTAGCGCTGGGCGTCTTCGCCGGCACCATCTGGCCCAAGGTACTGCCCGCGATGACCGCGACCCTCACCGGATTCGTCGGCCTGCGCGTCACATTGACGACACTGGCGCGACCACACTACCTGCCCGCCCGCACCCTCACCCTCCCGATCAAGGACGCCACCGTACAGACCAACCCGGCCGCCGAGGACTGGATCCTCTCCTACGGCATCCGCGACTCCTCCGGCAGGATGCTCACGGCCAACGCGCAGATGGCCTGCGCGCCCGACGCTACGGGGCCGGGCGCAGCCTGCGGCGCCGACCTCGGCCTCGGCCCGGGCTCTTACAACTGGCAGCTCTACCAACCCGGCGACCGGTTCTGGCTGTTTCAGGGCATCGAGGCCGGCATCTTCGTCGCCATGGCGGCGCTGCTGCTCTACCTCGCCGTGCGTCGCATCCGTCGGATCGCGTGACCGACCGGCCGTGATCCGGCGCCCATCCCTGATCCACCTACGAGAGGAAGACCCTTGACGCGCAAGCTCACCCGCCTCGCCTTGGCGGCAGTAACCGGCGGTGCACTGCTGGCCGCCCCGGTGGCAGCCACAGCGGTCTTCGCCGGTACGTCACCCAATACCAGGACCCCGGACAGCCGGGGCCGCGCCGCTCCGCAGGACGCCCAGAAGGCGATCCTGGCCGCCTTCGACAGATACGACGTGGTCGCCGCGGCCAGCCCGAACGACGTCTTCCTCGATCTGCTCCGGAACCCCGCATTTCCCAACAAGGTCGACGACATCGCCGTGGAGTGCGGCAACTCGCTGTACCAGCCGCTGCTGGACCGCTACATCGCGGGCGAGGACGTGCCACTCGCCGAGGTGCGAAAGGTCTGGCGCAACACCACCCAACCCAGTTGTGGCTTCTCCGCCTTCTATGACCGGTTCTTCCCCCTGGTACGCCAAGTCAACAAGAACCTGCCACCGGCGAATAAACTGCGGGTGCTGGCCTGCGATCCGCCCATCGACTGGAGCAAGGTGACCAGCCCCGAGGAACTCGCGCCCTTCGAGGAACGGGATCGCACCATCGCCGCGGTGATGAAGAAGGAGGTCCTCACGAAGCACCGCAAGGCGCTCATGCTCTTCGGTATCAGTCACCTCCTACACGGCGGAGGCAGCGCGGTCGCGATGTACGAACAGCAGTTCCCCGGCGTGACCTATACCATCGTCACGCACTACGGCTTCCAGAAGGACAACGACCGACTCGAAGCGCGGATGGCCAACTGGCCGGTGCCGTCAGTCACTCCCTTCCACGGAACCTGGCTGGGGGAACTCGACTCGTCGTACTTCGAATCGCGGCCGGGGCAGCCAGCCGCCAGCAAGGGCTACCCGGGAGCCGACGCCTATCTCTACACCGGCCCCCGTGCCCTCATCCTCCGGCAGCCGATCGCCGCAGGCGCCGTTCTCGACATCGAATACATCGCCGAACTCCGACGGCGAGCCGCCGCCGTACAGGATCCCCCCGACGGCCTCATGCACCCGGAGACGTTCTTCAAGCACGAACTCGAATCAGGCCCGCTGGAATTCGGATCCTGACCACGGTGGCTGATCCCTCCACCGCCGGACGCACCCATTCATCGACGGATCCTTGACACTCTGCGAGGTCCCCCGGGGCTTGTCTGGTGGGCGGTCTCCGCAACGCGTTGGCCGCCCGCCGGACACACCTCAGCGCTTGATCCCCGTGTTGGAACGCCGACGGAGCCGGTGGCCTCAACTCACCCTGACAGACAGGAGGAGGCGGCAACTGCCGACGGAAGGAGGCGGGAAGCTTCGACGGTATGCGCGGAGCGGAGCGCCTCCGGAGGCGCGCGGTACGCGCGAAGCGGAGCACCTGCGCCGCCTTCCTGGTCTCATGCTTGATGGTCACGTCCGCGCGGATGGTGTAAGAGACGGCCATCGCGGGATCCGGTCTGATGTTATGTGGCGATCGGGGTGGGATCGCTGTGGTCGCTGTCGTGTTGGTCGGGCTGGACAGGGATGGGGCGGGCTTTGTTGAGTAGTTCCAGGCCCATGTAGCGGCGGCCTTCGGTCCATTCGTCGGTCTGTTCGGCCAGGACAGCGCCGACGAGGCGGATGATCGCCGCCCGGTCCGCGCCAGGATCGCCGTCCTGTCCAGGCGACGGACGACGCGGGTCACTGTCGCGCTCGCCGCCGTGTCGATCGCCATGTCCGGCTTCTCGACCGCGGCCGTCTACGCGATCGTCACCACGGAACTGGCTCTGCCGACGACGTTCCTCGGCGTCCGGGTCAGCGCCCAGGGTGCCGGGTCTGTCGTCGGCGGCCTGATCGTCGGCCGACTCATCGCTCGGCGGGGCCCGGTCGCCGTCGCTGTCGCCGGGACGGTGCTGTTCGCCGCCGGCTGTCTGGCGCGTTGCCTGCCCTGGTGGCCGGTCACGATCGCCGCCTCGGTGGTCGCGGGCATCGGCCTGCCCTGGACCCTGGTCGCCGCGGTGACCGCAGTGCAGACGCACACGCCGGCGGCGCTGCTCGGCCGGGTCTCCGCGACGGCCAACACCGCGATGTTCGGGCCCGTCGCTCTGGCGATCCCACTCGGCTCGGCAGCCGTACACCTCGGCGCTCGCTCATCGCGGCTGCCGTGATCTGCCTGGCGGCGGTGGTAGCCACGTCCCACCACCCATCGACGCGGCGGAACACCGAACGCCCCGCCGGAGGTCCATCAACCGACCGGGAGACAGCGGCACAACGGTTCAGCCCGACGGGGTGACGAAACCCGACTCGTACGCGGCGATCACCGCCTGGGTGCGGTCCCGGACACCGAGCTTGGCCAGCACGTTGCCGACGTGGGTCTTGACCGTCTCCACCCCCACCACGAGCTGCCCGGCGATCTCGGTGTTGGACAGCCCGGTGGTCATCAGCCGCAGCACCTCCGCCTCCCGCTCGGTCAGCCGCGCCCCGGCCAGCCGGTCCCCGCCCGGCCCCGCGTACGCCCCGGCGAGGCGGCGGATCGCGGCCGGGAAGAGCAGCGAGTCACCGGCGGCGACCGCCCGGACGGCGGTCACCACCTCCGCCGGGCGGGCCCGCTTGAGCAGGAACCCGCTCGCGCCGGCGCGCAGCGCCTCGTAGACGTACTCGTCGTTCTCGAAGGTGGTGACCACGAGGACGCGCGGCGGGTCGGCGGAGGCGGCGAGCAGCCGCCGGGTGGCCTGGATGCCGTCGATGGCCGGCATCCGCACGTCCATCAGCACCACCCGGGGCCGCAGCTTCGCCACCAGCGGCGGCACCTCGGCGCCGTCGGCGGCCTCCCCCACCACCCGCAGGTCCGGCTGGGCGTCGATGATCGCCCGCAGCCCGACCCGGATCAGCTCGTCGTCGTCGACGATCAGCACGTCCGTGCTCACCGCGTCTCCCCCCTCGGCACCGGCAGCCACACCCGGACCCGCCAGTGGCCGCCCTCCGGGCCGGCGGTGATCCGCCCGCCGAGCAGCAGCACCCGTTCCCGCATGCCGTCCAAACCACGGCCGCCGCGTCCCGGCCGCGCCGCGCCACCCAGCGCGTTCTCCAGCTCGATCTCCAAGCAACGACGACTCCAGCTCGGCCCGTCGGACGCCGCACCGCGACCTGGAGCCGTCGCCTCCCCGGGTACGTCCACCCGCAGGCGCACCGGGCCGCGGCCGTACCGGGCGGCGTTGGTCAGCCCCTCCTGCACGATCCGGTAGCCCTCCCGGGACACCGCCGCGGGCAGCTCCGCCAGCTCGCCGTCGACCCGCACCTTCACCGGCAGCCCGGCCGCCCGGGTGTCCGCGACGAGCCGGTCGAGCTGGGCCAGGGTGCGCTGCGGCGCGGTGCCGGCCGGGGTACGAGCAGCGTCCCCGGTCTCCCGGAGCAGGCCGAGCACGTGGTCCAGGTCGTCCATCGCGTGCCGGCTGGTCTCCTCGATCGCGGCGAGCGCACGGCGGGCGAACTCCGGGTCGTCGTCGAGGAGTTCGCGGGCCGCGCCGGCCTGGAGGGTGGCCACGGTCAGCGCATGGCCCACCGAGTCGTGCAGCTCCCGGGCCAGCCGGTTGCGTTCGGCGAGCCGGGTGGCGCGAGCCTCCAGGGCGGCGATCCGTTCGCCCTGGGACGGGCCGAGCAGCACCGGCGTCATCGACGAGGCGAGCGCGCCCAGCCCGGCGACCGCGTACCCGAGGCCGAGCAGCATCAGCACCCCGGTGAGGGTGAGCCAGCCGGTCGCCCGCCCGTCGATCGGGCCGAAGCCGTCCCGGGCGACGATCTCCGCGCCGATGCCGAACTGCGCGGCGATGAACGCCAGCGCCATCGGCAGGGCGCTGATCAGCGCGAACATCACCAATCCACCGACGATCATGTGCAGGGCGATCCAGAGTGCGGCGCGCAGCCGGGTCTCCCGGTCGGCCGGGTGCCCGGCGGCGGGCTCCGGCAGCGACACGCCGAGCAGGGCGCGGGCGGCGGCGATCTCCAGCGCCCGGCTGCCGTCGAGGAAGAACGGCACCGCGCCGATGACGGCGGCGATCGCCACCAGCGGGAAGACCAGCAGCCGGGGCACCTCCCCGCGCGAGAGCAGCTGGACGAAGGTGCCGACCAGCAGCACGTACGGCAGCGCGAGCACCCCGCCGAGCAGCAGGAACACGCCGCGTCGGCAGGTGCTGCCACGGATCAGCGGCGCGATCAGCGCCCGAGGACTCACCCGGCCATTGTCCCGCCCCGCCGCGCCCGGCGACTCCCCCGCATCGGGGAGATCAGCGCGGCGCCCTGGTGGCTAGGCCCACCGAGGCTCAGCGGTGCTCCTCCACGTACCTCTCCGGGTCCTTGTCGGCGAAGGCCAGGTTGCGGCCGTTCTTGTGCTCGCCGTAGAACGTCAGCCAGCGGGCACCCAGCTCGGCGCGGAGTTCGACGCCGGCGTGCCGGCGGAAGTCCGGCAGCGCCCCGTCCTCCTCCTCGGCGAGGTGCTCGCTGTTCTCCCGGCGGGCTTTCCACACCGCCGCCCACCACTCGTCGGAACCCACCGGGTGCAGCTTCGACTCGGCGATGGCGTCGCGGATCTCGTTGTGGTCGCCGATGGCGTCGGTGGTCTCGTCCTCGCCGTCGTCGCCGTGCCGCACCAGGTGCGGGTAGAGGATCGTCTCCTCCGCCTCGGCGTGGATGTCCAGGTGCAGGGCGAGCGCCTCCCAGACGGCCAGCAGCTCGGCGGGGTCGCGGGCGTCGTCGAGCCGGGCGAAGCCGCGCCGGAAGGCGGCGTGGTCGTCCAGGATCAGCGCGGTGATGTCGTCCATGCCGCTCACTTCCCCGCTCGGGCGCGGATCAGCTTCGGTACCGCGGCCAGCCCGGTGACCGGCCGGAACTGCCGGGCGGCGGTGGCCAGGGCGGCGTACTCGTCGTCGGTGAGGTCGATCTCGGCGGCGGCGGCGTTGCGTTCCATCTGCTCCACGCCGGACGCGCCGGGGATGGCCACCACGTTCGGGTGGTGCAGCAGGTAGGCCAGCGCGATCTGGCTGGGGGTGGCGTCGTGCGCCTCGGCGACCTCGCGCAGCGTCGCGATCAGGGCGGTGCCGCGGGCCAGGTTCTCCGGCAGGAAGTACGGGTTGGCCCGGCGCACCGCCCCACTCGGCGGGTGCTTCGGGTCGTACCGGCCGGAGAGGAAGCCCTGCGCGAGCGGGCTGTACGCGATGACGATCCGGCCGGCCTGCTCCGCGTACGGGATCAGATCCTCCTCGGGACCCCGGTCGACCATGCTGTAGCGGACCTGGTTGCTCAGTACCCGCCGGCCCAGCGCCGCCTCGGCGAACTGCCAGCGGCGCAGGCTGTAGTTGCTCACCCCGACCTCGGCGACCAGGCCGACGTCCTGCAACGCGGCCATGCCGCGCATGGTGGTGGTGTCGGCGACCACCGGGTTGGGCTGGTGCACCTGGTAGAGGTCGATGCCGCGGACGCCGAGCCGGGCCGCCGAGGCGATCGCCCGCTGCTGCACCACCGGGGCGACCGGCAGCACCGGGAAGATCTTGGTGGCCACCACGACCTTGTCCCGGTCGGCGCCGAGGGCGGCCCCGAGGATCCGCTCGCTGCGGCCGAAGCCGTACAGCTCGGCGGTGTCGAAGAGGGTGACCCCCAGGTCGAGCGCCCGCCGGACGATGTCCACCGCCCGGCGCTCGTAGTCGGGGCCGTAGCCCCACTCCCTGGAGCCGAACTGCCAGGTACCGAGACCGATCTTGGAAATGGGCTTGGGGGTCTCCAGCGGGATGTATCGCATGATTCGACGCTACCCGGATAATCCGGTAGGGCACCGGTGTTGGCTCCCATGTTGACGCACGCCGGAACACCCGGCCCCGACACCGGAACCGGAACCGCGACGCTCATCGTGCCGACTAGATCCGGAAGACCCGCACGATCCATGCGGTGTCGATCAGCGTGTGTGGAGCGATGGCGTGGTAGGCCCACAGATGAACCCAGGCGTTGCCGGTCCGCACGGTGAGGAACGCCTTGAACATGCCGGGGAACGTGTAGACCAGCAGCACCAGCCCGATCGAGGTGACGGCCTGCCCGACCGTTTCGAACCGGGCCCAGGCATCCCCGAGGTGCAGTGCGGCGTACGTCAGGCCGCCCAGCAGCACGGCACCCGAGGTGCCGGTCAGCCGGGCGAATCGCGGTACCAGGATCGCCTGCACGAAGACGAGCGTCGGCAGGCCGGTGCCGAGCAGGTACAGGGTGAAGGTGAGGGGTATCCCGAGCGTGAGCTGGCGAGGGTCCAGGGCCAGGATCGCGGCACTGAGGCCGACGAGTTGGCTGACCGCGCTGAACACCAGGACGACGCCGATGACGAGGAGATCACGACGTCGGTCGGAGCTGCGCAGGCACAGTGCGGTGCGGTCGTAGCGGCGGCGGAACCACAGGTACGGCGCGACCGCGTACACGGTGAGGTTGTAGGCGCACCAGCCGAGGGTCTCAGGGATCCCGATGGGCTCATGGCCGCCGATCAGTGTCCCTGCGAGGTGGAAGCTGATCGGGTGCCATCCCAGCGCGATCCCGATGGCCGCTCCGAGCAGTTGGGCCGCCAGCCCGTACGCCAGGACCCCGATCGTCTCGCGGCGGGCGGTCGGAGCCGCCGGGGCCCGCCCGGCGATGTCCGGCGCCGAGCGCCGGGTGAGGGCCCAGACGAGCAGCGAGAGCACGACGACCTCTGCCCCTGCGCTCGCACCGATCTCGACGAGCGTTATTTGATACGACTGTGCCACGAAGAGAACTTAACACGGCTGTGCTAAAAAGAGGAATGCCGAAAATCGTGGACACCGTCGCCCGTCGTGCCGCGCTGGCCGAGGCCGTCTGGCGGGTCGTCCGCCGGGAGGGACTCGCCCACGCCTCCGTGCGCAACGTCGCCCAGGAGGCCGGCCTGTCGACCGGATCGCTGCGCAACTCGTTCGCGTCCCAGTCACAGCTGACGGTGTTCGCCATGCGCCTGGTGGCGGAGCGGATCCAGGCCCGCATCGAGGCGATCGACGTCACGGGCGACCCGGTGGACGTCGCCGAACGGGTGATAGCGGAGATGCTTCCCCTGGACGCCGAACGGCTCGCCGAGTGTCAGGTGTGGCTGGCCTTCTCCGCCCAGTCGATGGTCGACCCGGAACTCGGGGCGCTCAGCGGGGAGATGCACCAACTGCTCCTGCGAGCCTTCACCAACATCGTCGACCGGGTGGCCGGACCCGGCGTCGACCGCCCGTTGAATGCCCACCGGCTCTACGCCCTGGTCGACGGACTGATCCTGCACATGACGTTGCACGGCGAGAGCCCCGACCGGAGCAGGGCGGTCATCCGGGCCCACCTCGACGCCCTGGCCCCCACCGGCTGACCGCAGAACGAGCAGCGCGGACCACGGGCGGTGGCGGACCCGGCGGGAGTTACGCTCATGATCGTGACCTACCTCGCCGCGGACGACCGCTACGACTCGATGACCTACCGGCGCAGCGGGCGCAGTGGCCTGCGGCTGCCCGCCATCTCCCTCGGCCTGTGGCACAACTTCGGCCCGGACCGGCCCTTCGAGCGACAGCGGGACATCGTCCGCCGGGCGTTCGACCTCGGGGTCACCCACTTCGACCTGGCCAACAACTACGGTCCGCCGCCCGGCGCGGCGGAGGAGGCCTTCGGCCGGCTGCTGGCCACGGACCTCAAGCCGTACCGGGACGAGCTGGTGATCTCCAGCAAGGCCGGCTACCTGATGTGGCCCGGCCCGTACGGCGAGTGGGGCTCGCGCAAGTACCTGGTCTCGTCGCTGGACCAGTCGCTGCGCCGGATGGGGCTGGACTACGTCGACATCTTCTACTCGCACCGGTTCGACCCGGACACCCCGCTGGAGGAGACGATGGGCGCGCTGGACGCCATCGTCCGCTCCGGCAAGGCGCTCTACGTCGGCATCTCCAACTACGACTCGGAGCAGACCGCCCGGGCCGCGGCGATCCTGCGCGATCTGGGCACGCCGCTGCTGATCAACCAGCCGTCGTACTCGATGCTCAACCGCTGGACCGAGGACGACGGCCTGCTGGACACGCTGGAGGAGGTCGGCGCCGGCTGCATCGCGTACAGCCCGCTGGCCCAGGGCCTGCTCACCGACCGTTACCTCGCCGGCGTCCCGGACGACTCCCGGGTACGCACCAGCATCTTCCTCAACGAGAGCGACCTGACCGAGGAGAAGCTGGCCACGATCCGCGACCTGGGCAAGGTGGCCGCGCGGCGGGGGCAGACCCTCGCCCAGCTCGCTCTCGCCTGGGCGCTGCGCGACCCGCGGATGACCAGCCTGATCATCGGCGCGAGCAGTGTGGCCCAGCTGGACGGAAACGTCGCCGCGGTGCAGAACCTCGACTTCACCGCCGAGGAGCTGGCCGAGATCGACCGCCTGCTCGGCTGAGCCGCCGACCCGACCCGACACGCCCGGCCGCCGTCCGTCCCGGCCCTCGTCCGTCCCGGCTGCCCGCCCGTCCCGGCCGCCCGCCCGTCGTGGGCGGTGCCGTGGGCGGGCGCCAGGGTGCGGCCCGGCCGGGGTCACCATGCGGCGGCGGCCGGCGCGGTGGTTGCGCACCTCGCAGGGGCGGCCCGGCGGGACCGTGCTGCGTTGAGAGCTCGTCTCACCGTGTCCGCGAGGGCCTCGGTCAGGTGCCGACGTAGGCCGCCAGGTGCTCGCCGGTGAGGGTGGAGCGGGCGGCGACGAGGTCGGCGGGTGTGCCCTCGAAGACGATCCGGCCGCCGTCGTGGCCGGCGCCGGGGCCGAGGTCGATGATCCAGTCGGCGTGCGCCATGACCGCCTGGTGGTGCTCGATGACGATGACCGACTTGCCGGAGTCGACGAGCCGGTCGAGCAGGCCGAGCAGATGCTCGACGTCGGCGAGGTGGAGGCCGGCGGTCGGCTCGTCGAGGACATAGACGCCGCCCTTCTCGGCCATGCGGGTGGCCAGCTTGAGCCGCTGCCGCTCGCCGCCGGACAGTGTGGTGAGCGGCTGGCCGAGGCTGAGGTAGCCGAGCCCGACGTCGGCGAGCCGGTCGAGGATGGCGTGCGCGGCCGGCGTGCACGCCTCGCCGGCGCCGAAGAACTCCTCGGCCTCGGTCACCGGCATCGCGAGCACCTCGGCGATGTTGCGGCCCCCGAAGGTGTACTCGAGCACCGAGGCCTGGAACCGCTTCCCCTCGCACTCCTCGCAGGTGGTGGCGACACCGGCCATCATCGCCAGGTCGGTGTAGATGACGCCGGCGCCGTTGCAGGTGGGGCAGGCGCCCTCGGAGTTGGCGCTGAACAGCGCCGGCTTCACGCCGTTCGCCTTCGCGAACGCCTTGCGGATCGGATCGAGCAGTCCGGTGTACGTCGCCGGGTTGCTGCGCCGCGAGCCCTTGATCGCTGCCTGGTCGACCGACACCACCCCGTCCCGGCCCGAGACCGAGCCGTGGATCAGGGAGCTCTTTCCCGACCCGGCCACGCCGGTGACCACCACCAGCACGCCGAGCGGGATGTCGACGCCGACGTCCCGCAGGTTGTGGGTGCCGGCGCCGCGCACCTCCAGCACCCCCGACGGCGTCCGCACCGATGGCTTCAGGGAGGCGCGGTCGTCCAGGTGCTGCCCGGTGAGCGTGCCGCTGGCGCGCAGCCCCTCGACGGTGCCCTCGAACACCAACTCGCCGCCCTCGGTGCCTGCGCGCGGGCCGAGGTCGACGACGTGGTCGGCGATCGCGATCATCTCCGGCTTGTGCTCCACGACGAGCACCGTGTTGCCCTTGTTCCGCAGCCGCAGCAGCAGGTTGTTCATCCGCTGGATGTCATGGGGGTGCAGGCCCGTGGTGGGCTCGTCGAAGACGTAGGTGACGTCGGTGAGCGAGGAGCCGAGTTGGCGAATCATCTTGACGCGCTGCGCCTCGCCACCCGACAGCGTGCCCGACGGACGGTCGAGGCCGAGGTAGCCGAGCCCGATCTCGACGAACGAGTCGAGGATCCCCCCCAGCGAAGCCAGCAGCGGCGCCACCGACGGTTCGTGCAGACCGCGCACCCATCCGGCGAGGTCGCTGATCTGCATCGCGCAGGCGTCGGCGATGTTGATCCCGTTGATCTTCGACGATCGAGCCGCCTCACTGAGCCGGGTGCCGTCGCACTCGGGGCAGGTGGTGAAGGTGATCGCCCGCTCCACGAAGGCGCGGATGTGCGGCTGCAGCGAGTCGACGTCCTTGGACAACATCGACTTCTGGATCTTCGGGATCAAGCCCTCGTACGTCAGGTTGATGTTGTCGACCTTGATCTTGGTCGGCTCCTTGTGGAGCAGGTCGTGGAGCTCCTTCTTGGTGTACTTGCGGATCGGCTTGTCCGGGTCGAGGAAGCCGGAGCCGCTGAAGATGCGGCCGAACCAGCCGTCGACGCTGTAGCCGGGGATCGTGAGCGCACCCTCGTTGAGCGACTTGCTGTCGTCGTACAGCGCAGACAGGTCGAAGTCGGTGACCGAGCCCCGGCCTTCGCAGCGCGGGCACATGCCGCCAGTGATGTTGAAGCTGCGCCGCTCCTTCACGGTCTTCCCGCCGCGCTCGAGCGTGACCGCGCCCGCTCCGCTGATCGAGGCGACGTTGAAGGAGAACGCCTGGGGCGAGCCGATGTGCGGCTGCCCGAGTCGGCTGAAGAGGATGCGCAGCATCGCGTTGGCGTCGGTGGCGGTGCCGACCGTGGAGCGGGGGTCGGCACCCATCCGCTGCTGGTCGACGATGATCGCGGTCGTCAGCCCTTCGAGTACGTCGACCTCGGGCCGCGCCAGCGTCGGCATGAAACCCTGCACGAAGGCGCTGTAGGTCTCGTTGATCAGCCGCTGCGACTCCGCGGCGATCGTGCCGAACACCAGAGAGCTCTTGCCCGAGCCGGAGACGCCGGTGAACACCGTCAGCCGGCGCTTCGGGATCTCGACGCTGACGTCCTTGAGGTTGTTCTCGCGCGCGCCGTGCACGCGGATCAGATCGTGGCTGTCGGCACCGTGCAGCGCAGGCGACTGCGATTCGGTCCTCGTGGCCATGCTCATCATGTCTCCATCTGTCGGGCGGGCCCGCCTTCGCGGTCTCCGTCGGCGTCGCCTGGCTCGATCTGACCAGCTTCGAGCAGTACGTCTGGTTCTCCTCCGCTTCGGCCGGTGGAGCCTCCGGGCCCCGGCCACGCGGCGCGCCCGGCCGAGGCGTCAGACCAACCAGCGGCCGTCGCGCATCAGCTCGCGGTCAGGCAGTTCGTTCACCTCGCGCCAAGCCTGGATGCGGCGCGGGGAGATGCGGCTCGACTTCGCCCTCGATCATGATCACGTCGCGGGTGTGGCCCAGCCCCAGCCGAACGGCCCGGGTGGCGGCCAGGTTCCTACCGGTCGGGCTGTCCGTCGGCGTGGCCATCATGGCTGCGACCACCGGACGGCTCAGCGGAGCTCGTTGATGCGGATCAGGTTGCCCGCCGGATCGCGGAAGGCGCAGTCGCGAACGCCGTACGGCTGCTCGGTCGGCTCCTGGACGACCTCGGCGCTGCTGGCCTGCAGCCGCTCGAAGACGCCGTCGAGGTCGGCGGTGGCCAGGGTGATGCGGGCGTAGGTGCCCTTGGCCATCATCTCGACGATGGTGCGGCGCTCGTCGTCGGTGACGCCGGGGTCGGCGGCCGGCGGCTCCAGGACGATGGACATGCCGGGCTGGCCGGCGGGGCCGACCGTGATCCACCGCATCCCGCCGTATCCGACGTCGTTGCGGACCTCGAAGCCGAGGGTGTCGCGATAGAAGGCCAGGGCGGCGTCCGGGTCGGTTTGCGGGAGGAAAGCGTAGTGAATGGTGATGTCCATGGCGGTCAGGCTAGTTGCGGCTTCGTGACCCCCGCTTCTCGATTCCTGATCGGTCTGGTCACCTGTTTCGCCACGCACGACGGCATCCCCGCCGTCGCGCGCGCCGCATGGCGGCGGTAGGTGCTGGGCGGCACACCGACCAACTCGGTGAAGCGAGTGCTGAAGGTGCCCAGCGACGCCCAGCCGACCGCAAAACAGACCTCGGTGACGCTGAGGTCGCCACGACGCAGCAGCGCCATCGCGCGCTCGACGCGCCGCGTCATCAGATAGGCGTACGGCGACTCGCCGTAGGCCAGCCGGAACTCGCGGCTGAGGTGCCCGGCCGACATGTTCACGCCGCGGGCGAGCGCCTCGACGTCCAGCGGCTGCGCGTACTCCCGGTCGATCCGGTCGCGGACGCGGCGCAGCCGCGCGAGGTCGCGCAGGTGCTGCGCCACGGCGGGTCTGCTGGTCACCTGCGAAATCGTGCCACGTCGCGCCGGAGTTGCCCAGCGCCGCCGGCGTCCCACCCCACTCAAGCCCAGGCTTGCCTGGCTAACGCTGTTAGCCTAGACTGGCTAATGACGTTAGCCACCGATGCGCCTGGAGCAGACATGACAACGTTATCCGCCACCACGCTCGGCCGGGCCGCTCTGTGGGTCGCCGCCGGAGCCGCCGCAACTGCCGCTGTCGCATCCATCCCGGTCGTACTCGACGCCGACGGGCCGACCACCATCGTCGAAACCTGGCGGACATACGGCCTTGCCGTGTTCGCGATTCTGTTCGCTGTACTGGCTCGCCGACCCCACGCCTCGCGGGGCGTATGGGCCGCGATCATCCTGAACAAGGTTGCGCTGACCGTCACGGCGATCATCTATGCGGGGCAGGGCGGCATACCCGGCAGCGGAGCAATCATCGGGTGGGACGGTGCACTCGCCCTGTTGCTGATCGCCGCCTTCGTCCTCACCAGAGGTTGGATTCGAAGCGCTTCGCCGGCCTCGCCGTCAGGCGACCGGACCGTCCGCGCGTGAGCCGTCGTGACGAGGTGATCGACGCCGCGGAGCGAATCCTCGAAGCCGAGGGCCTGTCAGCCCTCACCATGCGACGGCTTGGTGAGGAACTCGCCATGCGGGCGCCTTCGCTGTACAAACACGTGGCCGGCAAGCCCGAAATCGAGGCGGCACTGCAAGAGCGGGCGCTGCGCCAGGTCGGCGCGGCGCTCGCCGCCGCCGGTCCAGGGCTTCGCGGCCTCGCCGCGGCCTACCGTTCCTGGGCGACGAAGCACCCGCGGCTGTACGACCTGGCCACCAGGCGACCGCTGCGGCGAGACGATACGACGGTCGCAGCCGAGGCGTACGCCGAGGAGCCTCTGCTCGCCGTCCTCGGGGGGAACCGCGACACCGCCCGGGCCTTGTGGGGCGTCGCGCACGGACTCGTCGACCTGGAGTTGGCTGGCCGGTTCCCGCCGGATGCCGACCTGGACGCCACCTGGGATGCCGCCATGAGGGCCTTCAGCAGGGAATTCCTGGCAGCCGGTCCAGTGGCGGACGACGCTGACGACTCGGTCCGCGACTGAGGTCGTGGCGGGATTGGGCAGTTGGGGTTTGAGATGCCCACGTGCATGTTCAGAGCAGGCAGACTGAGATACTCCGGCCCTGGAGGCCGGGGTGATGGGGAACGGGACGCGACCGGACGTGGCGGTGCCCGCACGGACCACGTCGGCGCACGGCGCGGGCTGGGTGCTGCGTTGACTCTACGAGCGCCACGGATTCGTCGTGGAAGCCCAGGACCCGATCGATGTCTTCATGGTGCGACCGCCGGGGGCGATGGCGAGCACCGCTGCGAAAGCCTGACCTGCGACGGCGCGGCGGTTTTCGACAAGGCCCATCCCGAGACATATGGGAAATGACAATCAGCGGCACAGTTGATCGTCTATCAACTGTGCCGCTGATTTGCGGTTACAAGGTGGAGCCGAGGGGACTCGAACCCCTGACCCCCACACTGCCAGTGTGGTGCGCTACCAGCTGCGCCACGGCCCCTTGCTGTCGTCCCCGGTGTCCCGGGCACGCAGAGAACTATACACACGCCGGCCGGCATGGTCATCTCGCGGGGTCCCCACCCCGCGGCGCCTAGTTCAGCGCCACGTCGGGCGGAAAGTGGGCGACCGCCGCCATCATCCCGCCCTGCCTCCGCAGCACCATCGGCCACAGGTCGTCCGGCCGGTCGACGAAGGCGTCCCCGGGCAGCGCGTCGAAGACGAACCAGGAGCCGTCCTCGACCTCCTGCTCCAACTGCCCCGAACCCCACCCGGAATAGCCGGCGAAGACCCGGATGCCGCCGATGCCGTCGCGCAGCTTCTCCGGGTCGGCCGACAGGTCGACGGTGCCCACCGCGCCGGAGATCTGCTGGAAGCCCTTGAGCCGCCGCATCGGGTGCCGCATCCGGGCCAGGCAGATCGCCGATTCCGGCTGCACCGGGCCGCCCTCGAAGAGCACCGCGGGGTGGCGGGCCAGGTCGCTCCAGTCACCCAGCACGTCGGCCACCGGCACCTCGGTCGCCCGGTTGAGCACCACGCCGAGCGCCCCGCCGGCCTCGTGGGCGACCAGCAGCACCACCGTGCGATCGAAGTTCGGATCCTTGAGGGCCGGAGTCGCGACCAGCAGCCGCCCGGTCATGGACTCCATGGCTCGACCGCCGATCGCCCGTCCCTCCTCCTGCATCTCGGACACCGTCAGCCACGCGCCGGGTCGTGGAACCGGTCGCCGTCGGCCATCCGCGCTGTCACCGCCATGCCTGGCACGATAGCTTGCGCCCGGGGTGGTGGCTAAGGTCTGACCGGCGGATGATCGAGCGGGAACGAGGGAGAATCGATGGGTCTGACGGCGGACATCGCGGTGATCGGCGGGTCGGGGCTCTACGCGCTGCTCGACGGCGCGACCGAGCACGTGGTCGAGACGCCGTACGGGGCTCCCTCGGACGCGGTCACCGTCGCGGAGGTGGGCGGCCGGCCGGTGGCCTTCCTCCCCCGGCACGGCCGCGACCACCGGCACCCGCCGCACCTGATCCCGTACCGGGCCAACCTGTGGGCGCTGCGGTCGCTCGGGGTACGCCAGGTCCTCGCCCCGTGCGCGGTGGGCGGGCTCCGGCCGGAGCTGGGCCCGGGCACCTTCGTGGTCCCCGACCAGCTGATCGACCGCACCAGCGGCCGGGCTCAGACCTACTACGACCGGGGCGCGGTGCACGTACCCTTCGGTGACCCGTACTGCCCGGTCGGGAGGCGTACGCTGCTGGCCGCCGCGGCCGGCCGGGACGTGGCGGCGGTGGACGGCGGCACGGTGGTGGTGGTCGAGGGCCCGCGCTTCTCCACCCGCGCCGAGTCCCACTGGTACGCCGCGACGGGCGGCACGGTGGTCAACATGACCGGCCACCCGGAGGCGGTGCTCGCCCGCGAGCTGGCCCTCTGCTACACCTCCATCGCGCTCGTCACCGACCTGGACGCCGGTGTGCAGGCCGGCGAGTCGGTCACCCAGGAGGAGGTGTTCCGGGTCTTCGCCGAGAACACCGACCGACTGCGTGGGGTGCTGCTGGACGCGGTGGGCGCGCTGCCGACCGACCGGGACTGCCCGTGCGGGCACGCCCTGGACGGCATCAAGACCCCCTTCCTGCTGCCCTGAGCGGCACCGGCCGGGTTGTGCCGGGCACGGTGAGCGGCAAAGCGCCCGACTTGTCCATCTGCCCCGGATAGATTCGGCAGGTCGGGGGCCCGTTCACCGGGGCGTCCGGCGGGCGCCGACGCGCCGGGACACGGAGGCAGGGGGCGATGGCGACCGTCCGGGAGACCACGTACGAGTTGCTCCGAGCCCTCGGGCTGACCACCGTCTTCGGCAACCCCGGCTCCACCGAGCAACCCTTCCTCCAGGACTTCCCGGCGGACTTCCGCTACGTGCACGCCCTGCAGGAGGCTTCCGCGGTGGCGATGGCCGACGGGTACGCGCAGGCCACCGGACGCCCGGCGCACGTCAACCTGCACACCGCCCCGGGTACCGGCAACGGCATGGGCAACCTCGTCACCGCCTGGCACAACCGGACCCCGCTGATCGTCACGGCCGGCCAGCAGAGCCGGGAGATGCTGCTGCTGGAGCCCCGGCTGGCCAACCGAGCGCCGACCGAGCTGCCCCAACCGTACGTGAAGTGGAGCCACGAGCCGGTCCGCGCGCAGGACATCCCGGCGGCGGTCATGCGGGCGTACGCGACCGCCGCCCAGCCGCCGACGGGGCCGGTCTTCCTGTCCCTGCCGCTCGACGACTGGGGCCAGCCGGCGGACCCGCCGCCCCAGGTCCGTACCGTGGCCACCCGCTTCGGGCCCGATCCCCGGCGGCTGCGGGAGTTCGCCGCGGTGCTGGCCGCCAGCCACTCGCCGGTGCTGGTGTTCGGCGCGGCGGTGGACCGGGCGGCGGCCTGGCCGGTCGCGGTGGCGGTGGCCGAGCGGCTGGCCGCGCCGGTCTGGTCGGCCCCGGCGCCGGAGCGGGCCGCGTTCCCGGAGCAGCATCCGCACTACCGGGGGGTGCTGCCCTACGCGATCGCGCCGCTGGCCGGGAAGCTGCGCGGGCACGACACGGTGCTGGTCGTCGGCGCGCCGGTGTTCCGGTACTACCCGCACATCCCGGGCGCGCACCTGCCCGACGGCACCCGGCTGCTGCACGTCACCGACGACCCGGACGAGGCCGCCCGAGCACCGGTCGGGGACAGCCTGCTCGGGGACGCCGGGCTGACCCTCGCCGCGCTGCTGGACCTGCTGCCGGCGGCCGACCGACCGGCGCCGGAGCCGCGGCCGGCGGCGGCACCGCCGAAGCCGGCTGGTTCGCCGGACGCGGACGCGCTCTTCGCCGCGCTGGCGGCCTGCTGGCCGACCGACGGGGTGCTGGTCCAGGAGTCACCGTCCAACCTGGCCGCGCTGCGCCGCCGGCTGCCGGTGGTCCGGCCGGCGTCGTACTTCACCATGGCCAGCGGCGGGCTCGGGTACGGCCTGCCGGCGGCGGTCGGCATCGCCCTCGCCGAGCGGGACACCGGTCGGGGCCGGCCGGTGATCGCGGTGATCGGTGACGGCTCGTTCCACTACTCGGTGCAGGCGCTGTGGACCGCCGCCTGCCTGCGCCTGCCGGTCGTCGTACTGGTGCCGGTCAACCAGCAGTACGCGATCCTCAAGTCGTTCGCCGAGCTGAAGCACACGCCGGACGTGCCCGGGCTCGATCTGCCCGGGCTGGACATCACCGCGATCGCCCGGGGCTACGGCTGCGCCACCCGGGTCGTCGGCGCGCCGGACGAACTGCCCGACGCGCTGGCCGACGCGCTGCGCGCCGACGGCCCGACGGTGCTGCCGGCGCCGATCAGCACCGAGGTGCCCCGGATACTCTGACCGTCACCCGGCCCGCTGGGTCAGCACCCGACCGGTGAGCACGTCGAGCACCGGCCGGCCGCCGAGCGGCGCGGAGAGGGTGACCGTCACCGGCTCCAGCTTCAGCTGGTCGGTGCAGACGCCGGTGGACCGGACGACCCCGCCGCCGACCACGACCGCGTCCTCGTGCTCCTGCACCAGCGGGGTGATCCCGGTGTCGCAGGCGCCCACCCCGAGCAGGTAGGTCAGCCGGCCCCCGTCCACCCGCTCGATGTGCTCGGCGCCCACCACGCCGGCGGGGGCCGGCCGGGCCGGTGCCGTCGACTCGGGCACCGGGGTGATCGACTGCGGCGCCACGGCGACCCGGGCCACCGGGGCGGCCAGTCCCTCCACGGTGAACAGCCAGGCCGGCACGTCGGCCAGACCCCGGCTGGTGCGGACCGGGGCGGTGCCGAGCGTGACCGCGGTGACGGTGAGCGGGACGCAGGCGGTGGTGACCTGGCTGGAGACCGGCCCGTCCGGACCCGGCCTGACCGTCGGGCCGGGCACCTTCGGCCGCCCCTCGCACGGCGGCGGGTCGCCCTGGTCCAGTTGCCGGTACGCCTCGGCGGCGCTGACCAGCGGCGCCGTCATCGTGCCGTCGGGGAACCGGATCGTGCCGTCGGGCGGGCGGGCAGCCGGCACCTCGACCTGGTCGCGGTACCAGCCGGCGCGGAAGGCGGTCTCGGTGTCGGTGGTGAAGCCGGGGTCGCCGACGAGGACCGTCTGGTCCTGCAACGGCACGTACCCGGTCCGCCAGGCCGGTCCGGGGCGCCAGGCCCCGACGACCTCCGCGGCCCGCTGGTCGAACGCCTCCCAGCGGTGGTCCGGGCTGGTGGCGGACGGCCCGCCGGCCGGGTCCGAGCCGGCCGGTGCGCAGCCCGCCACGGTGATCACCAGGGGCAGGCCCAGCAGGGCGAGAAGTCGACGCATACCGCTTGGACGCCGTCCGCCACGGGCCGGTTCCCGCCGGTCAGGTCTCCCCGCCGAGATCCGTCTGGTACGCCTGCCAGAGCAGGTCCGCGCCGCGCTGCCGGTGCCGGGACAGCGCCCGCAGCAGCTCGTCGGTACGCCGGCACAGCTCCTCGGCGCACACCCCGGGCCGTTCGACGGCGCGCTGCAGGTCGGCGAGCGCCGCGACGATGGCCGCGTGCTCCCGGGTGAGCAGCCGGACGCCGCGGTGCAGCCGGGGCGCCTGGGCGAGCACCTCCGCGTAGAGGCCGGCCGGCCCCTCGGTGATCCGGACGTGTTCGGCGAAGCCCCGGCGGACCGGGGCGAGGTGGACGATGACCCGTTCGCGCCAGCGCGGCTCCCCCGGCGGCACGGCGAGCGCCCGGGCCAGGGCGGGCAGGTCGCCGGGCGGGGTGGGCCGGCGCGCGGCGGGCGGCCGGACCGCCAGCGGGGCGACGGACGGCTGCTGGATCGGACCGGTGACCATGGGCACCTCCCGCGCTGCGTGCACTACCGCCTACAGCGATGGTGAACCCGCAGCTCACGGCCTGTCCAGAGGGCAGGAACGCCTCATTGGTCCCGTCCGCACCAGCGGTCACACCAGCCTCAGAGGCCGAGTGGGTTGGCCGCCATCGTCCGGACCTGCCCGGCGAGGACATGCACGTCGCCGTCCCGCCCCTCGGTGGGGCGACCGGCGGACATCGCATCGGCGAGCGCCCGCAGCTCATGCGGCGGGAGCGTGGTCAGCCCCGCCCCGCGCAGCGGGACGGTCACCGTACGACCGGTCACCCGGTCACGGGCGACGATGGTCGGCACCCGATGGACGTGATCGGGGCCGGCGTCGGCGTCGGCGTCCCGGAAGGTGCGCGTGCCGGCGGTGATGTCGGCATTGGCCAGGTCGACCGTCCGGGCCCCGAGGGCACCCCGCACCGTGACCCGGGTGCCCTCCAGCCAGGCGGCGGTACGCAGTACCCGGAGCACAAGGTAGAGCCCGAGCAGCGCGAACGGCACCCCGCACAGCCCGATGAACCGGCCCGCGCCGAGCCCGGTCGTCGACGGATCACGCAGTTCGGGAGGGAGCAGTTCCGGAGGGAGGTCCCGCCCGTCCTGGTACGAGGAGATCGGATCGTCGGTGCCGAGCATCCGACGGGTCATCCCGTCCGCGAGCAGCGACAGCAGCACGAAGACCGCGCCGAAGACGGCGAAGAGCAGCCCGACCACGGCGACGAAGGCGCGTTGCCCGGCCGGTACGGCCACGGAGAGCCGAAGCTTCTCGTTGGTCACGTCCGGCAGTCTAGGCACAGGGTCAACATCTGGAAACGACTGTGCGCCCCGGTCCAGTTGGACCGGGGCGCACATGAGGTGGTGGAGGTGCCGGGAATCGAACCCGGGTCCTTCGCCGGTTTGTCAGGGCTTCTCCGAGCGCAGCTCGCTATGCCTCTACTCGGCCCCACCGCTCACGCGAGCGAGTTGGTGTGACGGGCCCAGTCGCTGATTGATCTCGCCGCACGGACCCCGCGACCGGGTCCGGTTGGCCAGCCTCCTAGCTGATGCCGGCTGACTGGGACGAAGGCGTTCCCAGGCCGACAGACTCACTACTCGCCTCAGGCGGCGAGAGCGAAGTCAGCGCGATTGTTCTTGGCGCTTATTGGTTTCCGACGAACGATTCTCGAGACGACGTCGGCTTCCTCGGCTCGCTTCCCCTGCCGCAACGTACGAAGTCGAAACCAGTCACCCCCTCGGTCGGCCGCCCTCCTGGTGGCGGCTCCGTCAAGACTAACGCCTGCCGCAACCGGATTCATCCCGAGCCCCGGCCCCGATCATCGACCCGGACAAAGACGACAAATCAGTCGTCCATGCCCTTGCCACGTCGGCCGGCCACCCGGGCGATCTCCCGGTCGGCGTCCCGCTTGGCGAGGTCCTGACGCTTGTCGTACGACTTCTTACCCTTGGCCAGGGCGATCTCCACCTTCGCCCAGCCGTCGGAGAAGTAGACCTGCAACGGCACCATGGTCAGCCCGCCCTCGCGGGTCTTGCCGATCAGCCGGTCGATCTCCAGCCGCTTGAGCAGCAGCTTGCGGGTACGCCGGGGCTCGTGGTTGGTCCACGTGCCCTGGGTGTACTCCGGGATGTGCATGCTGTGCAGGTAGAGCTCGCCGTTGCGCTCCTGGGCGAACGCGTCGACCAGTGAGGCCCGACCGGCCCGCAGCGACTTGACCTCGGTGCCGGTCAGCGCCATGCCCGCCTCGTACGTGTCGAGGATGGCGTAGTCGTGGCGCGCCTTCTTGTTGGAGGCGACCACCTTGCGACCCTTTTCCCGTGGCACCGGCGCCACCCCCTTTCCCATGTGACCCACGACCGGTGCGACCGGCCGCGGGGCGGAGATCATGCTACCCGAACGACAAGGACCCTCCCGCGCCGTTTATTCCGGCGCGGAAGGGCCCTCGGCAGAGCCGTCGGGCAACTAGACCCGCAGGTAGAAGCGGAGCGTGATCCAGCCGGTGCCCGCGCTGAACAGGGCGCCGATGCCGGCCATGATCGGGAACATCAGGAAGATGTCACCCCAGGAGACCGGCGTGATCAGGCCCTCCAGGGCGGACAGCGAGCCGCTGCCGCCGAAGTACTTCCCGGCCGCCATGAACACCAGGGCGAGGATCGAACCGATCAGACCGGCGACCACCGCCTCCAGCACGAACGGGGCCTGGATGAACCAGTTGGAGGCGCCGACCAGCTTCATGACCGCGACCTCACGCCGCTTGCTGTACGCGGCGACCTGGATGGTGTTCGCCACCAGGAGCAGCGCGGCGGCGGCCATGAACACCGCGATGGCCAGCGCGAAGGTCTGGATGCTGGTGAGGACGCCGAAGACCTTGTCCAGCAGCCGGCTCTGGTCGACGATCTCGTCGACCCCCTCGGTGTCCTTGTACTGGTCGTAGATGTTCTTGTACTGCTCCGGGTTGACCAGCGTGAGCCGGAACGACTCGGGCAGCTGGTCGGCCTTGACGGCGTTCACCAGGTCCGGGGCGTCCTGGTACATCTCCTGGAAGCGCTTGTACGCCTCGTCCTTGTTGACGTAGAAGACCTCCTTGATCAGGGGGTCGCTCTTGAGCTTGGCGTCCAGGTCGGTGCGCTGCTGCTCGCTGACGTCGGTCGCCAGGAAGATCGAGACCTCGACGTTCTCGTAGTAGAGGTCCTTCATGTCGCCGACCTTCTGGTACAGCAGGCCGGCCGCGCCGAGCATGAACAGCGACACCGCCATGGTGATGATCATGGCGATGGACATCGTGACGTTGCGCCACAGTCCGACCAGTACCTCGGACAGGACGTATTTCATCCGCATCGGGTGTTCCTCCGGCTCTCCGGCATGAGGTGTTCGTCGTCAGGGGGTACGGCAGGGGTGGAGCGCCGGCTCACCCGTAGACGCCGCGGGCCTGGTCGCGCACGATGCGGCCACTCTCGATCTCGATGACGCGACGGCGCATCTGGTTCACGATGTTGGAGTCGTGCGTGACCATCACGACGGTCGTGCCGGTGCGGTTGATCCGGTCCAGCAGGCGCATGATCTCGATCGAGGTGTCCGGGTCCAGGTTTCCTGTCGGCTCGTCCGCCAGCAGGATCAGCGGACGGTTCACGAACGCCCGGGCCACGGCCACGCGCTGCTGCTCACCACCGGAGAGCTCGTGCGGGTAGCGGTGCTCCTTGCCACCGAGCCCGACCAGCTCCAGCACCTCGGGCACGACCCGGCGGGCGACCGCCTTGGTCTTGCCGATCACCTCGAGGGCGAACGCCACGTTCTCGTACGCGGTGCGGTTCGGCAGCAGCCGGAAGTCCTGGAAGACGCAGCCGATCGAACGCCGGAAGTGGGGTCGCTTCCAGGAGCGCATCGCGGTGACGTCCCTGCCGTTCACGACGACCCGGCCCTTGTTCGGGCTGACCTCGTGCAGCAGCATCTTGATGATCGTGGACTTGCCGGAGCCGGATGGACCGATGAAGAAGACGAACTCGCCCTTCTCGATCGAGACGGACACGCTGTCGAGCGAAGGCCGGGACGCCTTCGGGTACGTCTTCGTCACTTGCTCAAGCTGAATCACGGGTGGTGAGTCTACGCGGTGTAACCGCTGAGCCAAGTCCTACGCCCCACCTCTGCGAGGCGCGTCATCGATTCCCCCCTCAACCAGGAGATCGAGGACGCGCTCCGCCCACGCTTGATCACACAGCGTCGCCGGCGAGCTGCTGCTGCTTGCGCCAACGGATGCCGGCCTCGATGAAGCTGTCCAGCTCGCCGTCGAAGACGGAGGACGGATTGCCGGTCTCCTGCTCGGTTCGGAGATCCTTCACCATCTGATACGGGTGCAGCACGTACGAGCGCATCTGGTCGCCCCACGAGCCGGCGGCCTCCGTCTTGAGGCCCTGGAGCTTGGCCTGCTCCTCCTGCCGCTTGCGCTCCAGCAGGCGGGCCTGGAGCACCCGCAGCGCGGAGGCCTTGTTCTGCAGCTGGGACTTCTCGTTCTGGCAGGTCACCACGATGCCGGTGGGGATGTGGGTGATCCGGACCGCCGAGTCGGTGGTGTTGACGCTCTGCCCACCCGGACCCGAGGAACGGTAGACGTCGATCCGCATCTCGTTCTCGGGGATGTCGATGTGGTCGGTCTGCTCCACCACCGGCAGCACCTCGACCCCGGCGAAGCTGGTCTGCCGGCGGCCCTGGTTGTCGAAGGGGCTGATCCGCACCAGCCGGTGGGTGCCCGACTCGACGCTGAGGGTGCCGTAGGCGTACGGGACCTTGACCGTGAAGGTGGTGGACTTCAGGCCGGCCTCCTCCGCGTACGAGGTCTCGTAGACCTCGGTCGGGTAGCCGTGCCGCTCGGCCCAGCGCAGGTACATCCGCAGCAGCATCTCGGCGAAGTCGGCCGCGTCCACCCCGCCGGCGCCGGCCCGGATGGCGACCAGCGCCTCCCGGGAGTCGTACTCGCCGGAGAGCAGGGTGCGGACCTCCATCTCCTGGATGGCCTTGCCCAGCCCGGCGATCTCCGTCTCGACCTCGGAGAGCACCCCCGGGTCGGACTCGGCCTCGGCCAGTTCCAACAGGACACCGGCGTCGTCGAGCCGGGAGCGGAGGCTACCGAGCTTGCCGATCTCGCCGTTGACGTACGACAGCTGCGAGGTCACCTGCTGCGCCTTCGCCTGGTCGTCCCACAGGTCGGGCGCGGACGCCTGCTCCTCGAGCCGGGCCTTCTCCTCGTGCAGGCGGTCGAGGTTGAGCACCGCCTCGATGTTGCGCAGGGTGGCGTCGAGTTCCTTGAGCTGTTCGGCGTAATCGGCAGCGGTCACGACAGACAAGCGTACTGTGCGTGCGGCGGTCCGCTCACGTCACACCGCCGACCCGGGCAGATGATCAGCCAACCGGGGCGGCCTTCAGCCAGGAGAGCGCCGCCTTGTGGTAGGCGACGGCGAACTCCAACGCGGTGGCGTCGTAGGTCTCGCCCTCCTTCTTGGCGTTCTTCACCTGCTCACGGACGTGCGCCAGGGCCTCGGTGTGGTATTCGTTCGCCGAGGCGTACAGGTTCTTCAGCTGGCTGGCCGAGTGCAGGTTGCCGAAGGCCATCCGCAGGGCGATCGGGTTGCGGATGGTGTCCCGCCCCGGGTTCTCCGCCAACCAGCGGGAAAATGTCCGTTTCCCGCTGGCGGTGATCGCATACGGCTGACTCATCCGCGGCCCTGGCTTGCCCAGCCGCACGAAACCCCGCTCGGCCAGCACCGGCAACTCGCGGTAGACCTGGCTGCGGGTCATCGACCAGTACGGCGCCAGTCGGCGCTCGGCGGCGGCCATCAGTTGGCCGCCTGTCATCGGGCCCTCGTGCAGCAGCCCCAGCAGGGCCGCCGCGGTGGGGTTGACTCCGGATTCCGCCATGCCCTCTAAGCTGCCACTTTGCCGACACGGCGTCCAGGATTTCCCTATTTGCCACCCGGGAGAATTTCCAATGTGCACTGTCGGCGGACGACAGTGCTGCCAGGACTATCGATGCCTACCGGCCGGACGGCGTCCCGGGCACGCCGGACGGCCGGGCCGGCTCCCCCGTGGGGCCAGCAGCGCGGCCCGGCCGCCGGTGACGCCGCGCGCGCCACCGACGGCCGTCGCCGGCTCAGCCCATGTGCGGGTACGTGTGGTCGGTCGGCGGCACGAACGTCTCCTTGATCGTCCGCGGCGACATCCAGCGGACCAGGTTGTGCCAGGAGCCCGCCTTGTCGTTGGTGCCGCTGGCCCGGGCGCCGCCGAAGGGCTGCTGCCCGACCACCGCGCCGGTCGGCTTGTCGTTGATGTAGAAGTTGCCGGCCGCGTACCGCATCCGCTCGGCGACCGCGTCGACCACCCGCCGGTCGGTGGCGAAGATCGAGCCGGTCAGCGCGTACGGCGCGATCGACTCGGCCTGGGTGACCACGTCGTCGAAGCGGGCGTCGTCGAAGACGTGCACGCCGAGGATCGGACCGAAGTACTCGGTGGTGAAGGTCTCGTGCGCGGCGTCGCTGCACTCGAAGAGCGTGGGGCGGACGAAGTAGCCGACCGAGTCGTCGGCGGTGCCGCCGGCGAGGATCCGGCAGGTGTCGTCGCCGGAGACCAGCTCCAGCGCGGCGGTGTGCCGGCTGAACGCCTTGTCGTCGATCACCGCGCCGCCGAAGTTGCTGAAGTCGGTGACGTCGCCGTAGGTCAGCGAGTCCGCGGTGGCGGCCAGCCGGTCGCGCAGCCCGCCCTCCCAGAGCGACCGCGGCACGTACGCCCGCGAGGCCGCCGAGCACTTCTGGCCCTGGTACTCGTACGCGCCGCGGATCAGCGCGGTGTGCAGGGCGTCGACGTCGGCGCTGGGGTGGGCGACCACGAAGTCCTTGCCGCCGGTCTCGCCGACCAGGCGCGGGTACCCCCGGTAGGTGGCGATGTTCTCGCCGACGGTCCGCCAGAGGTGCTGGAAGACCTTGGTGGAGCCGGTGAAGTGGATGCCGGCCAGGTCCGGGTCGGCGAGCACGACGTCGGAGACCTGCTCGCCGCGCCCGGTGACCATGTTGATCACGCCGGGCGGCAGGCCGGCCGCCTCGAACAGCCGCATGGTGAAGTGCGCGGCGAACTGCTGGGTCGGGCCCGGCTTCCAGACCACGGTGTTGCCGAGCAGGGCCGGCGCCGACGGCAGGTTGCCGGCGATCGCGGTGAAGTTGAACGGGGTGACCGCGTAGACGAAGCCCTCGAGCGGGCGGTGGTCGAACCGGTTCCACACCCCCGGCGACGACTGCGGCTGCGCCTCCAGGAGCTGGCGGGCGAAGTGCACGTTGAACCGGAGGAAGTCGATGAACTCGCAGGCCGCGTCGATCTCCGCCTGGACGGCGGTCTTGGACTGGCCGAGCATGGTGGCGGCGTTCAGCGTGTCCCGCCAGGGGCCGGCGAGCAGCTCGGCGGCGCGCAGGAAGATCGCGGCCCGCTCCTCGAACGGCAGCGCCCGCCACATCGGCGCGGCGTCCTTGGCGGCCTTCACCGCGGCGCGGGCGTCGTCGTGGGTGGCGTGGCCGGTGACGCCGAGCACGTGGGCGTGCTTGTGCGGCTGGACCACGTCGATCGACTCGCCGCCGGCCATCCGCTGCTCGCCGGCGATGGTCATCGGCAGGTCGATCCGCTCGGCGGCGAGCTCGGTCAGCCGCCGCTGAAGCCGCTCCCGGTCGGCGCTGCCCGGCTCGTAGGTGCGTACCGGCTCGTTGCGCGGCTCGGGTACGGAGAACACGGCGTCCATCAAGGCTCCTGTGCGATCTCGGCAGCGGTGGCGAAATCGGACCCGCGGGCACCGACCGGACGGCCGGACGCCGGGCACCGCGCGGGTGAGGCGTCGCGGCGGCGGGACCTCCGGCGATTCTCCCACGCGCTCTCCCGACCGATCGCGCCCCGCCCGCCCCGAAACCATTGATCGGCAGGTTCGGGTCCGGGCCGGGCGGCGATCCGTACGCGAATGCCGGGCCCGGCCGAAGGAACGCAGGCCGGCGGCGCGGGAGCGGGCGCGCGGGGCCGGCCCGGCCGGGCGCGTACGCTGGATGGCCGGTGACCTGCCCCGGCCCGCCGCTGTGGTCGGGCGCCCGTCGAAGGGGAGACGATGAGCAAGCAGCCCGGCAGCTCGACGGCCGCGAAGCCGGACACCACCGACCCGGCCGACGAGGTCGCGGCGGCCGAGGCCCCCCGCCCGGCGCGCGCCCCCGGCGCGCCCGTGCTGGCCCTGCTGGCGGTCGGCTGGCTGGCGGCGATGCTCTGGTCGACCCGCGAGGCGATCACCTCGGCGGCGGCCGGTCTCACCGCGATCAGCCTCTCCGCCTTCGCCCTGCCCGGGGTCATCTCGGCCGCGCTGGTGGCCGGGGCCGCGGTCGCCCTGGCGGTGACCGGGCTGCTGGCCCGGCGCGGCAGCGACCGGGCCGCCCTGCGCTTCGTGGTGGCGGTCGGCACCGGCCTGCTGGTCGGGCTCGCCGCCGCCGTCGCGATCAACCTGACCTACGCCGACAACGCGACCACCAATACGATCGCCGGCACCAGTGCCGCGGCGGCCATCATCGGCGGGGCGCTGGCCGGCGCCCGCGACTCCGCACCGGTCGGCGCCGTCGTCACCGCCACCCTGGGTGCGCTGCTCTTCGTGGTGGCGTTCAGCCGGGCCCGCGACCCGCTGTTCGACCTCTTCGGCGCCGACGGCTCCCAGGCCTCGCTGGTGAGCGCCGCGAAGTGGGTCTCCCGCACCGAGTCGCTCCTCGCCGGGCTGCTCGCCGGCCTGCTCACCTTCGGCTACCTGACCTGGGCCCGCCGCCGGGCGCTGCGCCGCGACCCGGCGACGCCCACGCTGCGCTGGCCGGCGTACCTGGTCGCCGGGGCCGGGCCGGGCCTGCTCCTGCTGCTCGCCGAGGTGATCATCCGGATCGGCGGCCGGACCCTGCTCGACCTGGCCGGCGCGCTGAGCGAGGCGGACGCGGTCGCCCAGACCAGCCTCGGCACCTCCCGGCTGGACAACGGCATCTGGGTGCTCTTCGTGGGGGCGCTGACCGCGCTGATCGCCTTCGGCCGCACCCTCGGCCCGGCGCCCCGCGACGACGAGCCGGAGACGGTCGAGGACTGAGGCCGGCCTGCTCCCCGGCGGCGAGCGTCCCGCCGCAGCCCGGGCCGGGTCAGGAGGCGGCGCGGAGCAGCAGGTCCAGCTCGGAGGCGTCGTACCACTCCAGCTCGTGGTCCTCGGCGCTGTCAACGGTGAACCGGGCGTCCGGGTCGCCCGCGAGGGCCTCGGCGACCACCTCGACGGCCGCCGCCACGTCGTCCACCGCCTCCGCCCCGTCCACGTGCAGCGCGGCCACCGACGTCACCGGCACCGGCTGGTCGAGCCGCACAGTGCTGGAGCCGAGGTCCCCGTCGCTCCGGCCGACCGCCGAGGGGGGCAGGTCCACCGAGACCACCACCCGGCGCCGAGGGGCGGCCGGGTCCTCACGCAGCAACTGGAGGGCGTCCTGGGCGGCGCGGGTGAACGCGACGTACTCCAACTCCTCCTCGTCGCCCTCGGCGTACCACTCGCGCAGGGCGGGGGTGACGGCGTGCGCCTCCACGGCCGACAGCCCCTGCTCCCGCAGCCGGGCCAGCATCGGCACGGTCGCCGGGACGTACACCCGGACCAGCTCGTCGCTCACCGTCGTATCCCCCGATCGTTCGCGGGACGGGCTGGTCTGCCGGTCCCGGGCGCCGATCATGCCGTACGCCGAGACCGTCATACACCGCGCACCGCCGCAGGGGAAGTTGCCGCACCGCGCCGGCGTGGGCCGGGTGGTGCTGGGCGGGTTCGGCCGGCGGTGGCAAACTGAGGCAAACGACGCCAACACCGGGGGTTATCCGTGGAGCCGAGGTTTCTCCTGCTCTCCGACGTGGCCACCGAGCTGAACGTGTCGGACTCGCAGGTCTACCACATGGTGCGCAGCGGGGAACTGCCCGCGATCAAGATCGGTGGACGCGGTCAGTGGCGCGTCGAGCGCGCCCAGCTGGAGGAGTACATCCAGCGCAAGTACGCCGAGACCGCCGAGTGGGTACGCGGCAACCCGCTCGCCGACCGCGACCCCGAGTAACCACCCCGACCCGGAGGGTATTGACGCCCGGCAGTGCCATGCCCGAAAATCGGAGTCTGTCGGAGGCAAACGAAGGCAAACGCAAGGATTCAGGGGTGAGCACCATGGTCGACTCCCGACGTCCCGGGCCCTCCCGGCCCCCGGTCCGGCTGCGCCCGGCCCCGGTCAGCGACCCGCCCTACGTCGACGAGTCACCGGACCTCTGGCCCCGCCCCACGGGCCAGCTCGCCCTCGACCTCTTCGGTGCGGCGCACCAGACCGCCGGCCGCCCGCCCGGCCGGCGGCACGATTCCCGCCCCGGGCCGCCACGGCCCTGCTCGGACCCACCGCCGGGCGCCCTCGCCACCGCCACGCCCGAGGCCACCCGGGCCGCCCAGCGGTTCGTCGCCACCTTCCTGGAGATCCTCAACGGCTACCGCCCGCCCGGGCAGCTCCGGTCCCTGGTCGAGCCGGGGCGGGCCACCGAGGTGACCGAGCAACTGGCCCGGGCGTCGGCCCGCACCGGCCCGCTCCGGCGGCGGTCGGCCCGGCCCGCCCTGCACCTACGCCGGCTGCGGGTCTGTGAGCCACGGGCGGCGGCGGTCGAGGCCGCCGCGGTGCTCGCCGGCGCGGGCCGCAGCTGGGCCCTGGCGGTACGCCTGGAACACCGCCGGGGCGGCTGGCTCTGCACCGCCCTCCAGGTGCTCTGACCCACCACCGCCCCGCTCCACCCGCCAGGACGTAGCGCGACCTTGGCGCATGCTCCCCGGCGCGGGACCAGACCCCGGAATGGAGAGACGGCGAGAGCCGCGGCCCCGAAGGACCGCGGCTCTCGTCGTGTCGACCGGGCGGGGCCGAGAGCCCCGCGTCGGGATCAGGCGCCGCCGTTGGGCGCGCCGTGGCAGCGCTTGTACTTGCGGCCGGAGCCGCACGGGCAGGGCGCGTTGCGGGACGGGCCGTTGCCGGCCTCGGCCTCACCCGGCACCGGCCGCCGGCCGGCGGCGCGGGCCGCGGCGGCCTGACCGCTCGCCCCGTTGGCCACCGGACGCCGCGGGGCGGCGGGGCGGGCCGGGGTCTCCGACCGCCCGACGCCGAGGGCGGGCGCCTGCTGCTCGGGCCGCTCGACGGCCACCGCACCCTGGCCGGCCTCGCCGTCGATGGTGGGGGCGGAGTATTGCAGGCCCTGCTGCTGCGGCGCGCGGTGGAGACCCTTGGCCCGGATCTCGACCGGCTTCTCCAGCAGCTGGACCTCCTCAGCCTCCGGCTCCTGGACCTGCACCTCCAGGTTGTAGAGGAAGCCGACCGTCTCCTCCTTGATGCCGTCCATCATGGTGGCGAACATGTCGAAGCCCTCGCGCTGGTACTCGATGACCGGGTCGCGCTGGGCGTACGCCCGGAGGCTGATGCCCTCCTGGAGGTAGTCCATCTCGTAGAGGTGCTCGCGCCACTTGCGGTCGATGACCTGGAGCAGCACCATCCGCTCCAGCTGGCGTACCGCCTCCTCGCCGAGCTGCTCCTCGCGCCGGTCGTACGCGGCGTGCGCGTCCTCCTTGAGGCGGGCGAGCAGGAAGTCGGCGTCGATGCTGGCCCGGGAACCGCCGGCCTCCTCCTCCATCTCCTCGATGGTGGTGCCCACCGGGTAGAGCTGCTTGAGGCTGGACCAGAGCTGCTCGAGATCCCAGTCCTCGGCGTAGCCCGCGCTGGTGGCGCCGGTGACGTACGCGGTCGTCACGTCGTCGATCATGTTGCGGACCTGGTCGGAGAGGTCCTCGCCGTTGAGCACGCGCAGCCGCTCGGCGTAGATCACCTGGCGCTGCTTGTTGAGCACCTCGTCGTACTTGAGGACGTTCTTGCGGATCTCGGCGTTCTGGCCCTCGATCTGCGCCTGGGCGCTCTTGATCTGGCGGGTGACCATCTTCGACTCGATCGGCACGTCCTCCGGGATGTTGAAGCGCTCCATCACCGCCTCGACCGCACCGGCCCGGAAGCGCTTCATCAGCTCGTCCTGCAGCGACAGGTAGAAGCGGGACTCACCCGGGTCACCCTGCCGGCCGGCGCGACCGCGCAGCTGGTTGTCGATCCGGCGGGACTCGTGCCGCTCGGTGCCGAGCACGTAGAGGCCGCCGGCCGCGGCGACCTCCTCGGCCTCGGCCTCGCAGGCCTGCTTCCAGGCGGGCAGGACCTCCTCCATCGCCTTGGCGTACTCCTCCTCGTTCTCCACCGGGTCGAGGCCACGCTGGCTCAACTCGTTGGCGGCGAGGAACTCGGCGTTGCCGCCGAGCAGGATGTCCGTACCCCGGCCGGCCATGTTGGTGGCGACGGTGACCGCGCCCTTGCGGCCGGCCTGGGCGACGATCTCCGCTTCCTTCGCGTGGAACTTGGCGTTCAGCACCGAGTGCGGGATGCCGCGGCGGCGCAGCAGCTGGGAGAGGATCTCGGAATTCCCCACCGAGACCGTGCCGACCAGCACCGGCTGACCCAGCTGGTGCCGCTCGGCAATGTCCTCGATCACCGCGTTGAACTTGGCCTTCTCGGTCTTGTAGATCACGTCGGCCCGGTCGAGCCGGACCATCGGCCGGTGCGTCGGGATCGTCACGACGCCGACCTTGTAGACCTTGTTGAACTCGCTCGCCTCGGTCTGGGCAGTGCCGGTCATGCCGGAGAGCTTCTCGTAGAGGCGGAAGTAGTTCTGCAGGGTGATGGTGGCCAGGGTCTGGTTCTCCTGCTTGATCTCCACCCCCTCCTTGGCCTCGATCGCCTGGTGCATGCCCTCGTTGTAGCGGCGACCGTGCAGGATGCGGCCGGTGAACTCGTCGACGATCAGGACCTCACCCTCGCTGAGAATGTAGTCCTTGTCGCGCTTGTAGAGCTCCCTGGCCTTGATGGCGTTGTTCAGATAGCCGACCAGGGGCGTGTTCACCGACTCGTAGAGGTTGTCGATACCGAGCCGGTCCTCGACCTTGGCCACCCCGCGCTCGGTGATGGCGATGGTCCGCTTGGCGTAGTCGACCTCGTAGTCGCCCTCGCCGTCGGTGCCGGGCTGGAGCCGGGCCACCACGCCGGCGAACTCCTGGTACCAGCGGGCGGAGTGCTCGGCCGGGCCGGAGATGATCAGCGGCGTCCGGGCCTCGTCGATCAGGATCGAGTCGACCTCGTCGACGACCGCGAAGTTGTGGCCGCGCTGGACCAGCTCGTCCCGCGACCAGGCCATGTTGTCGCGCAGGTAGTCGAAGCCGAACTCGTTGTTGGTGCCGTAGGTGATGTCACACTCGTACGCGGCGCGGTGCTCCGAGGCGGGCCGGTTCGGCAGGACCACACCAACCGTGAGACCGAGGAACTCGTGCACCCGGCCCATCCAGGCGGCGTCACGCTGGGCCAGGTAGTCGTTGACCGTGACCACGTGCACGCCCTTGCCGGAGAGCGCGTTGAGGTAGACCGCCATGACCGAGGTCAGGGTCTTGCCCTCACCGGTCTTCATCTCGGCGATGTTGCCGAAGTGCAGCGCCGCGCCGCCCATCACCTGGACGTCGTAGGGGCGCTGGCCGAGCACCCGGGCCGCCGCCTCGCGGACCGTGGCGAACGCCTCCGGCAGCAGGTCGTCGAGGGTCTCGCCATCGGCGAGCCGCTCCCTGTACTGCTCCGTCAGGCCACGCAACTCCTCGTCGGTGAGGTTGACGTAGTCGTCCTCGATCGAGTTGACGGCGGCGGCGATGGCCTTGAGCCGGCGCACCATGCGGCCCTCGCCCGCGCTAAGGACCTTTTCCAGAATCGACACGGATCAACGCTCCCCTAGACAGTCTCGAACCATCGTAGGCGCTCCATCGGCGTGATGGTCACTGGTGGCGGCGGTCCGGCCCGGCGAAACCGACATATCGCGCGGGCGGGGCCGCCAGCGGCGGTTATCCGGTTACGCCCACCGCGAACGATCCGGCACGATGGCTCGGATGGAGCCTGTGGAGATCACCGAGGACGGCCTGCTGCTGCGCCCCTGGCGGGCCACCGACGCGGACGCCGTGCACCGCGCCTGCCAGGACCCGGACATCCAGCGCTGGACCACCGTACCGCGCCCGTACCTGCCGGAACGCGCCCACGCCTTCGTCACCGAAATCACCCCGGCGGCGTGGGCCGAGGGCACCGGGGCGCCGTTCGCGGTCTGCGACGCGGACACCGGCGAACTGCTCGGCTCCTGCGGCCTCGTCTCGATCGACCGGGCCCTGGACTCCGCCGAGATCGGCTACTGGACCGCGCCCTGGGCACGCGGCCGAGGCGTCACCGTACGGGCCACCCGGGCCGTCGCCCGCTGGGCGTTCGACGCGCTGAAGCTGCGCCGGCTGATCTGGCAGGCCGAGGTCGGCAACCACGCCTCCCGGCTGGTGGCGCTGCGCGCCGGGTTCCAGGTCTCCGGCGAACTGCGGCTGGCCCACCCGACCGAGGGCGGCCGGCCGGCGGGCTGGATCGGCTCGCTGCTCCCCGGCGAGGTGCCCGCGCCGGGCGAGCCCGGCCCGGCCGGCCCGGACACCCTCGACGCACGCCGGGCCGCCGTCTTCGGCCGGCCGCAGCCCGTCCTCTTCGCCGCCACGACCGGCACCGAGCTACGGCTGCGCCCGATGGCGGAGCGCGACCTGGACGCGATCGTCGCCACCTGCCAGGACCCCGACACGATCCGCTGGACCACCGTGCCGCACCCGTACCGGCGGGAGCACGCCGAGGGCTTCCTCCGCGACTTCGCCGACGCGGCCTGGGCCCGGGGCACCGGGGCGTACTACACCGTCGCCGACGCCGACGACCGGTACGTGGCCTCGGTCGACCTGCGCCTCGGCCCGGACCCGCTGAACGGCAACGTCGGTTTCATGACCGCCCCGCACGCCCGGGGCCGGGGCTACCTGCCCGCCGCCGTGGGCGCGCTGGCCGCCTGGGGCTTCACCACCCTGGGCCTGGCCCGGATCGAGTGGCTGGCGCTGGTCGGCAACACCGCCTCCCGCCGGGTGGCGGAGAAGGCCGGGTTCTCCTTCGAGGGCACCGCGCGGGGCCGCCTGGTCACCCGGGACGGCCGGGGCGACGCCTGGGTGGCCGCGCTGCTCGCCGAGGACCTGACCTCGTGACCCCCGAGATCGTGGAGTCCCACGGGGTGCGGCTGCGCCCGTTCCGGCTCGACGACGTCGCGGACACCGCCACCGCCTGCGCCGACCCACTCACCCGGCGGTTCATCTCCGGCATGCCCGACCCGTACACCGAGGAGACCGCCCGGTGGTGGATCACCGAAGGCGCCCCGGCCGCCCGGGCCACCGGCGGCGCCGCGTACGCGATCGCGGACCCGGCCTCCGACCGGCTGCTCGGCGGGATCGGCCTCAGCCAGGTGGTCCCGGCCCGCGGCCAGGCGGAGATCGGCTACTGGGTGGCACCGTGGGCGCGCGGCCGGGGAGTGGCCACCGCCGCCACCCGGGCACTGTCCGCGCGGGTCTTCGCCGACGGCGTCGCCCGGCTGGAACTGCTCACCCACCAGGAGAACGCGGCCAGCCAGCGGGTGGCGCTGTCCGCCGGGTTCCGGCCCGAGGGGGTACGCCGCGACGCGAACCCCACCCGCGGCGGCGGCCGGCACGACCTGCTGGCCTGGGTACGCCTCGCCGACGATCCCGCCGGCCCGGCACCCCGACCGCTGCCGGACCTGCCCGACGGCCGGCTCACCGACGGCGTGGTGACGCTGCGCCGGCTCGCCCCCGACGACGTGGACGCGCTGCACCGGCTGCACGGCCTGCCGGAGGTGGCGGCCAACCGGGTGCCCCCGGTCGCGCCCTCGCGGGAGGCGGTCCGCCGGCGCTGCGTGCTGGCCGAGAGCCACTGGCTCACCGGCGCCTCGGCCGACCTGGCGGTGCTGGACGCGGCGAGCGGAACGGTGGCCGGCGGCTGCGCGCTGGTGTACGACGAGCCGTCCACCGGTCAGGCCATGCTCGGTGTCAGCCTGCTGCCCGAGTGGCGCGGGCGGGGATTCGGCAGCGCGCTGGTCCGGCTGCTCGCCGGGTGGGCGTTCGACCAGGTCGGGCTGGCCCGGCTCTGGGCCGGTACCCGTCCCGACAACGCCGGCGCCCAGCGGGTGCTGGAACGGGCCGGCTTCCGCCGGGAGGGGCTGATGCGCGGCCGGCTGCCCGGCCCGGACGGCTCCCGGGTGGACTCGGTGCTGCACGCCCGACTCGCGGCGGACCCGGGCTGAACCCGCGCCGGCCCCGGAGCCGGGGTGGGCGCGGACCACCACGGCTCCGTAGCCGGCTGCGAGGGGTGGGACAGGGGTCAGGTGTCGAGCGCGATGATGCCGTAGTCGTACGCGTGCCGCCGGTAGACGACGCTCGGCCGGCCGGACTCCTTGTCGTGGAACAGGTAGAAGTCGTGCCCGACCAGTTCCATCTGGAACAGGGCGTCGTCCACGGTCATCGGTTCGCCCGCGTGCACCTTGGCCCGGGCGATGTGCCAGGGCTGGTCGTCGTACTCGTCGGCCGATTCCTCGGGGCGTTCGGCCACCGCGGTGGCGGTGCCGCCGGACGGCGCGGCCAGCTCGCCCAGCTCGGCCACGGGCAGGTCGGCGGTGGCGGCGGCGACGGAGATCGGCGCGTGCCGGCCCCGATGCACGCGGCGGCGGTCGGCGGCCCGGCGCAGTCGGGTGTCCAGCTTGGCGATGGCCGCGTCGAGCGCGCTGTAGAAATCGCTCGTGCAGGCCTCCGCCCGGATCACCGGCCCCCGGGAGACACAGGTGATCTCCACTCGCTGGCAGGTGTCGGACTGGCGGGGATTGCGTTCGTGAAACAACTCCACGTCGACTCGGATGAGCTTGTGGTCGTAGCGTTCGATTTTCGCGAGTTTCTCAGCTACGTGCACCCGGTAATGGTCCGGCACTTCAACGTTTCGGCCCTTGACCACGATGTCCACGTGACCTCCCTTTTTCGGATGGTCGTCTGATCGTCAACCCGGTCGATCGACCTTCGGGAGCATCCCTGCGGCGTCGACCGGACAGTTACGGCTACGCCTCCTTCCACCGCCGGGGGCGGGTGTGAAACCTCCTACCCCCGACACGAAAACGCTAACTCCTGTTCGCCCGACAGTCACCCCCACTGCCGAGAACCCTCAGGAAATTCACACCTCATACACCAAGGGGTGAAACGGAAACACGAAGCGTCACCATTGGCGCCGTTTTTGCGTTGCGGCGAGCACGGCCGCGGCGTTTGGCGTTATTCCCAGACCGTGCAATGCGCGGGCCACGGCCGCGAGGGTCGCCCCGGTGGTGAGGATGTCGTCCAGCACCACCACGCTCCGGCCGTCGGTGGCGCGCCCACCCCCGCCCCCACGTGCCCGGAACGCCGACGCCGCCGCGGCGGCCCGCCCGGCGCTGTCCAGCGCCACCGAGTCGGGCCGGGGCAGCGCCCGCAGCGGCCGGGCCGTCCGCACGTCCCAGCCCGCCCCGCGCAGCCGCCGCGCCGCGTGCCGGGCCAGCCGGGTCAGGTGGTCGCCGTAGCGGGACCGGGCCGCCGCCGCGGTGTCCGGCACCGGCACCAGCAGCACCGGCCGCGGCGGGCCCACCGCACCGGCCACCACCTCGGCCAGCAACGCGCCCAACGGCCCGGCCAGACCGTGCCGGCCACGCTCCTTGTACGCCAGCAGCGCCTCCCGCAACTGCCCGGCGTACGGGCCGAGGGCGTGGCAGGGCGGCAGGCCGGGTGGGGCCGGGGTGGGGCGTACCCGGCCGGGGCGCAGCGCCTGGAGCGCGTCGGCGCAGTCCGGGCAGAACCCCCGCCGGCGCGCCGACCCGGGCCGCCGGCAGCCGGCGCACCCGGTCGGCAGCACCAGGTCGGTCAGGTCCGCCCAGAGCCCGCCGACGTCCCGCACGGCACGCTCAGAACAGGAAGAAGGGGGCGGTCGGGCTGTCGGGGCGGACGCCGGTCGGCGGGGGTGTCACCGCCAGCACCTGCTCCCGTCGGATGGCGTCCGGTGACGGGTAGCGGTAGGCGACGGCGTTCGCCTCGTACATGATCAGCGCGCTGGGCAGCGGCACCACCGGGTTCGTCGGGTACGCGGCCAGGTGCGTCACCCGGGCGCCCACGTCGGCCACCAGTGGGGTCTCCAACGCGCCGTCGATGCTCACCTCATAGACCGCCGAGCGGCCGGCCGTACCGGCCACGACCAGGGTGTTCTCCGCCGCCCAGTCCACCGCCGACAGGTCGGTCAGCGAGGTGGCCACCGCGCGGGCCGGGCCGACCGAGACCAGGCCGCCGTCCAGGTTGACCGCCGCCAGGTACAGCCGGCCCCCGACGACGAGCGCGAGCCGCTGCCCGTCCAGCGAACTGGCCACCGCCGTCACCGAACCGACAACGGTCAACGACACCGGGACCATCCGGGCCCGGTCGTCGAAGCGGTACAGCCGGCCGTCGGCCACCACCAGCCCGTACGGCTGGCCGGGGTCGAGCGGGCGCAGCCAGACCGGCCGCCCGATGCCGCGGAACGTCTGCGTCCCCGGGTCGACCGCCTGCACCGGGTCGGCGCCGTACCCGACGGCCAGGCGCTGCCGGCCGCCCGGCGCGGTGACCACCAGGGCGGCGAGGATCCTGTCCCCGACCCGGCTGAGCCCGGCCGAGACGACGTCGTGGTTGGCGGCCGGCACGAGCGGCACGACGCCGCTCGCCTCACCGGGGAAGGTCAGCGCGTGGACCGCGCCGTCGTAGACGGTGAACCGCTGCGGCTCGTCGTCGATCGGGTAGAGCGGGTGCGCCAGGCGGTGCTGCTTGAGGCTCGGGATCTCCACCCGGGACTGGTTGCGGGTGGTCAGCTGGAGCTGGCCGCTCAACTCCGGCAGCGACCAGGCCAGCTGGATGCCGATCTTGCCGAGCTCGCGGTTGTCGTCACCCGGCAGTTCGAGGGTGACCTCCCAGCGCCCGTCCGCCTCGATGGCGTTGTTGATCAGCGCGGTGCGGTCCGGCAGGGGCCGGGCCGCCGGGCGCAGCCACTCCGACGGGCCGGCGATCAGCCACTTGACCACCTCGTTGACCCGCCGCTCGTCGGGCACCGCCAGCGGCAGGTAACGCTGGTCGGCGACCAGCCGGCGCTGGTTGGAGTTCCAGAAGTAGACCGGCCGGGTCTGGTAGTACTGCCGCAGCGCCTGGTCGCTGAGGAGCAGCACGTTCGGCGGGTCGGTGACGAAGAGTCCGGCCTCCTCGGTGCCCGCCTGCCCCGGCGAGACGGCGCCGCGCAGGGTGAACTTGTACTCCGTCTCGGTCGCTACCGGGGGAGCCAGGACGCCGTTGGACCGCAGCAGGCCGATCTGCTGCACCCGCAGCTTCACGGAGAACAGCCCGTTGCGGTTCGCGGTGATCGCCGGATCCTCGGTCAGCCGGACCACGTTGACCGCGATCTCGCTGCCCTGCTTCTCCTGCAGGCGGCTCTTGTTCTCCGGCGCGATGAACTTCTTGACCCGCGCGTACGCCCGGTCCGGCTCCCCCGCGGCGGCGGAGAGGAAGTTGCGGACGAACGCCTCCCGGTCGGTGCCGGCGGCCGTCCGAGTGGGCGGCTCGTCGCCGCGGAAGCTGGACGCGCCCGCCTCCACCGCCGGCCCGGACCCGTCCACCTGCACCTCGGTGTTGTCCGGGATGCCGCAGCCGGCCACGGCGAGCAGCGCGACGCAGAGTGCCCCGGCCAGCGTCCACCGGCCCGGCAGCGTCACCGTCGGTGCGTTCACGAGGGCACCTCCGCCCGGTCGTCGCCGACGGCCGGGCCCGGCCCGATCGCCAGCGCGGCCCCGCCGGTGGGGCCGATCGCCAGCAGGTCGCCGTCGCGGGGGCCGCCGAAGGGCAGCGCGGCGTCGGCCGGCACCAGCCGCAGCGGCGAGGTGGTGAGCCGGTCCCCGGCGCGGGCCGGCAGGGTGAGCCGGAACTGGGCGCCCTGCCCGGGCGCGCCCCACGCCTCCAGCCAGCCGCCGTGCAGCCGGGCGTCCTCCAGGCTGATCGACAGGCCCAGACCCGTCCCGCCGGTCTGCCGCGCCCGGGACGGGTCGGCCCGCCAGAAACGGTTGAACACGAGCTTCTCCTCCCCCGGCTTGAGCCCGACCCCGTGGTCGCGCACGGTGATCGCGACGGCGGTCTGGTCCATCCCGAGGGTGATCAGCACCGGCTTCGCCTCGCCGTGCTCGACCGCGTTGCCCAACAGGTTGCGCAGCACCCGCTCGACCCGCCGGGGGTCGACCTCGGCGATGACCGGGGTGGTCGGCACCTCGAGCTGGATCGGCACGCCGACCCGCTCGGCCAGGCCGGCCAGCCGGTCGGCGACCCGGTGCACCACCGGCACCAGGTCGGTCGGCTCGGCATCCAGCATGGCGAAGCCGGCGTCGAAGCGGCTGATCTCCAGCAGGTCGGTGAGCAGCTCCTCGAACCGGTCCAGCTCGGCCTGGAGCAGTTCGGCGCTGCGGGCGACGGCCGGATCGAACTCGTCGCGCTCGGCGAAGATCAGGTCGGCGGCCATCCGGACGGTGGTGAGCGGGGTACGCAGCTCGTGCGACACGTCCGAGGTGAACCGGCGCTGCAGCCGGGACATCTCCTCCAACCGGAGGATCTGCCGTTGCAGGTTGGTGGCCATCTGGTTGAACGAGGCGGCCAGCAGGGCCAGGTCGTCCTCGCCGTTGACCACCATCCGCTGGTCGAGCAGGCCGGCGGAGAGCCGCTGGGCCGTGCGGGCGGCCACCCGTACCGGCGTCACCACCAGACGGGTGACCAGGGCGGCGAGCAGGCCGAGCAGCAGCACCAGGGCCACCCCGGTGGCGAGCACGGTGGCCCTGGCGTCGGCGGCGGTGGCGTCCTGCCGGGTCAGCGGCACCAGGTAGTAGAGCTCCAGCTGACCGAACCGGGTCGGCACCGGCGAGCCGTACACCAGGTACTTGGTCTTCTCGCCGCCGAGCCGGCCGGTACGGATCTGGTGGGCGACCTTGCCGTCCGCGACGGCGGCCCGCAGCTGCGGGCTGATCAGTGGCCGGACGTCGATCCTCGGGGAGGTCCGGGTATCGATGATCCCCGCGTAGCTGTCGGCGGTGATCGCCACGACCACCCCGCTGGTCTGCTGCGGGTCGCCCCCGGCCAGGTAGTTGACCGTGCCCTCGATGGTGTCCTGGAGCTGCGCCTCCTGCGGCTGGCTGTAGAGGTAGAACTGCTTGGCCGAGTATTCGCTGCCGCTGCGCAGCCGCAGCAGCACGTCGGTCTGGGCGTTCTCCACCAGGATGTTGGTGACCTTGTTGGCGATCAGGTAGGCGAAGCCGCCCACCAGCAGGCTGGAGACCACCAGCGTGATGGTGACCACCCGCACCTGCAGCGACCGCCGCCAGGTCTGGTGCAGGCCGGCGGCCAGGCCGAGACCCCGACCGACCAGGGCACGCCAGAGCGCCCGCCCGGCGGAACGCCAGCCGGCGGGGATCCGGGATTGGGGGTTCGGGGAACTGGTCACGGTGCGACCAGGCTATCCGGTGCCCGCCTTGTAGCCCACGCCCCGAACGGTGAGGATGATTTCCGGGCGCTCCGGATCCGGCTCGATCTTGGCGCGCAGCCGCTGCACGTGCACGTTCACCAGCCGGGTGTCCGCCGCGTGCCGGTAGCCCCAGACCTGCTCCAGCAGCACCTCGCGGGTGAAGACCTGGCGCGGCTTGCGGGCGAGCGCGACCAGCAGGTCGAACTCCAGCGGCGTCAGCTTCACCTCCTCGCTGTCCCGGCTGACCGTGTGCGCCGGCACGTCGATGCTGATCTGGTTGCCGGGCGGCCCGATCGTCAGCATCTCCGGGGCGACGTCCTCGCCGCGCCGCAGCCGGGCCCGCATCCGGGCGACCAGCTCCTTGGGCTTGAACGGCTTGACCACGTAGTCGTCGGCGCCCGACTCCAGGCCGAGCACCACGTCGACGGTGTCGCTCTTGGCGGTCAGCATCACGATCGGCACGCCGGACTCGGTCCGGATCGCCCGCGCCACGTCGATACCGCTCATACCGGGCAGCATCAGGTCGAGCAGCACGATGTCGGGTCGATTGTCCCGGAACGCGGCCAGCGCCCGTTCCCCGTCGGCGACGAACGAGGGCAGGAAGCCCTCGCTGCGCAGGACGATGCCGAGCATCTCGGCGAGCGCGGGGTCGTCATCGACCACCAGTACCCGGGCTCTCATGGGATTTATGTTTCCATCCCCGTTCAGTTCGGTGGGATCGGCGTCACCCGGCACGGTACTGCCGTAGGTGGTGTCACCGCACGTCCCACGCGGAACACCGCCGCCGAAGGTCATCAACGGGGGCCGCGCGGCGTGCGGGTCCACCCGATCGGACCGGCCGTGTCACCATGATCCCCGGGCGCGCCGCCGCCCGCCACCGAGACCCGTCAGGAGCAGGAGTACGCGTGCCCGACGTCGGCCCGACCGCCGTGCTCCCGAGGCGCCCGCTCACCGTCGGCGAACTGCTCGACTCGGCGGTGCTGCTGCTGCGTAGCCAGGGCCGCCTGCTGCTCCCGCTCGGCGCCCTGTTCGCCGTCGGCGAGCAACTGCTGCTGTACCCGCTGCGGCTGGCCGCCGGCGTCGACCCGCCGACCTGGCTGCTGCGCGGCGACGGGTTCGCCGCGCTGTGGTTCCTGCTGGCGCTGGGCGCCGCGACCGAGGCGGTGATCGTGACGCTGCTCGGCAACCCGGCCGCCCGGGGCGCCGGCGCCGCGCTGCTCGGCCGCCGCGCCGGCGTACGCGAACTGCTGCGTCCCCGCGGGGCCCGGTACGGCGCCACGCTGCTCCTCGCGCTCCTGGTCGGCCTCGTCGTCATGCTCGCCGGACTGACCGGCCCGGTGTGGTTCGTCGCGTACGCCCTGTTCGGCTCCGTCGCGGCCGCCCTGGCGGTGGACCGGGTCCCGGTGGAGCGGGCGGTCGGACGCGCGGCGCGGCTCGCCGTGCGCGGCGGCGGGCAGGCCGGCGTCGTCCGGGTGCTCGGCTACCTCGGCTGGTGGATTCTGCGGGTCGGCCTCGCCCTGGGCGTCTTCACCGGGCTCGACTCCCTCGACCTGGTCGACCTCGGCGACCCGGCCCTGGCCCCGATCGCCGCCATCGCGGTCTGGGCCGGGGTGAACACCGTCGCCTACCCGGCACTGGCCTGCCTGGACGCGGTGATCCACCTGGACAACCGGATGCGCACCGAAGGGCTGGACATCCGGCTCTCCCGCTCCCCCGCCGGCCTCGCCGAGCCCGTCCTGCTGGCGGCCGACCGATGAGCTTCAGCCGCTGGTGGACCGAGACCACCGCCGCGCTCGGCGACCTGGTGCCGCTGCCGCTGGCGGCGCTGCTGCTCCTGCTGGCCGCCGCGCTGGCCGCGCTGGCCTGGTACCACTGGCCGGCGTGGATGCCCCGCCGACTGCCCCGGCTCCGGCTGCCCCGGTGGCGGCGGCGCCGGACGCGGCCCGCCACGCCGGCCCCGGAGCTGCCCCGGCCCCGCGCGGGCGGGGCCGAGCCGCCGTCCGGGCCGGCGCTCTCCCTCGCCGACCGGCTGGCCGCCGAGGGCCGCTTCGCCGAGGCGGTACGGGAACGGCTGCGCGCCATGGTGCGCCGGCTGGTCGCCACCGGGGCGGTGGAGCAGCGCCCCGGCATGACCGTCACCGAACTGACCGAGGCGGCAGCCCGCAACCGTCCCCCGGTCGACCCGACACTCCGCGCGGCGGGCACCATCTTCTCCGAGCTCTGGTACGCCCGGCGTACCGCCTCGGCCGAGCACGACCGGCGGATGCGGGAACTCGCCGACGAACTGGACCGGGTGCTGGCCGGCGGACCGGAGGAGCCGCGATGACCGCCACCGCCGCACCGCCGGCCACCACACCCACCGCCCCGCCCCCGCCCCGACGGCGACGCCGCTGGCACCGGCTGGCGATCCCGTTCGCGCTCGCCACCGTGCTGCTCACCGTCACCGTCGTCACCCACGCGGTCGACCAGCCGGACCCCACCGAACGGGGCTTCCTCTCCCCCGTGTCGGCCGGCGACGACGGCGGCAGCCGGCTGGCCGAGGCGCTGCGCGGGCAGGGCGTCACCGTGCAGCGGGAGACGGACACCCTGCGGGCCCTGCTGGCGCTCGACGGTCGGCCGGCGACGCTGTTCGTACCGGCGCCGGAGCTGCTGCACCAGGACACCGTCGGCGCGCTGGGCGACCTGCCCGCCGGCAGCCGTCTCGTCCTGGTCGACCCGTCCCGGCGGGTGCTGGAGTCGGTCGACCTGCCGCTGGTGCCGGCCGACCGGCGCTGGGCCGCCCTGGCGGTCGCCCCGGACACCGACGGGGTGCCCTGCCCCCTCCCCGAAGCCGCCCGGGCCGGCACCGCCGCCGCCCGGCTCCAGCGCTACGCCCCGCCCCCCGGCTTCGCGGGCACCCTGCACAGCTGCTACTCCGGCGGGCTGGTCCACCTGCCCTGGTCGGCCGACGTGGTGGTGATCGGCGCCAGCGACCCGTTCCGCAACGACCGGATCGGCGAGTGGGGCAACCAGACGCTGGCCACCGGGCTGCTCGGCGGCCACGGCCGGGTGGTCTGGCTCGACCTGGACGGGCCCGCCCCGCCCCCGCACTTCGGCACCGGCAGCAGCGGCGAACCCGCCTGGTCACCCACCCCCGGCGGCTCCACCACCTACGACGGCGGCACCGGCAACGGCCACGGCGGCCAGCCCGGCCACGGCCACCCGGGCAACTCCGGCGACTCCGACGACGACGACCAGCAGGAGCAGGCCCAACGGCCGGACCCGCCGAACCCGCTCTGGGCGGCGTTCCCCGCCTGGTTCTGGGCGCTGCTGATCCAGCTCGCGCTGGCGGCGCTGCTGGCGGCGCTGTGGCGGGCCCGCCGGCTCGGCCCGCCGGTCGCCGAGCCGCTGCCGGTGCGGGTCCGCTCCGCCGAGACGGTCCTCGGCCGGGCGCGGCTCTACCAGCGCGCCCGCGCCCGCGGCCCGGCCGCCGACACGCTGCGCGCCGCCGCCCTCGACCGGCTGTCCGCCCGGCTCAACCTGCCCGCCACCGCCCCGCCCGCCCAGGTGGCCGCGCTGGTCGCCGCGCGGGCCGGCGGCACCCCCGACGAGGCGCACGAGCTGCTGTACGGCGCGGAGCCGTCCTCCGACACCGAACTGCTGGAGCTGGCCCGGTCGCTGGACCGGATGACCCGTACGGTCGCGGCATCCCCCGACCACCCGACCGAAGGAGACCACCGGTGACCCACCCCGTCGCACCCGCCGCGACCGCGACCGCCGGCGCGGACGACGCCCGCGCCGCCCTGCACCGGCTGCGCGCCGAGGTGGCCAAGGCGGTCGTCGGGCAGGACGCCGTGGTCACCGGGCTGGTGATCGCGCTGCTCTGCCGCGGGCACGTGCTGCTGGAGGGCGTACCGGGGGTGGCCAAGACGCTGCTGATCCGCACCGTCGCCACCGCGCTGGACCTGGACTCCAAGCGGGTGCAGTTCACCCCCGACCTGATGCCGGGCGACGTCACCGGGTCCCTGATCTTCGACCCGCACACCGCCGCGTTCACCTTCCGGGAGGGGCCGGTCTTCACCAACCTGCTGCTCGCCGACGAGATCAACCGCACCCCGCCGAAGACCCAGTCGGCGCTGCTGGAGGTCATGGAGGAGCGGCAGGTCTCCGTCGAGGGCTCCCGCCGGCCGCTGCCCGACCCGTTCATCGTCGCCGCCACCCAGAACCCCATCGAGTACGAGGGCACCTACCCGCTGCCGGAGGCGCAGCTGGACCGGTTCCTGCTCAAGCTCACCGTGCCGCTGCCCACCCGGGACGAGGAGCTGGGCGTGTTGCGGGCCCACCACGCCGGCTTCGACCCGCGGGACCTGGCCGCCGCCGGCGTACGACCGGTGGCAGGCGCCGCCGACCTGGCCGCGGCTCGGGAGGCGGTCGGGCGGGTGTACGTGGCCGAGCCCGTCCTCGGCTACATCGTGGACCTGTGCCGGGCCACCCGGGCCACCCCGGCGCTGGAGCTGGGCGCCTCGCCCCGGGGCGCGACGGGCCTGCTCAACACGGCGAAGGCGTGGGCCTGGCTGGCCGGGCGGGACCACGTCACCCCGGACGACGTCAAGGCCACCGCCCGGCCGACGCTGCGGCACCGGCTGCGGCTGCGCCCCGAGGTGGAGCTGGAGGGCGTCGGCGTGGACGCGGTGCTGGACACGGTGCTGGCCACCGTGCCGACGCCGCGATGACCTGGCGGGCGGCCGTCCTGCTGCTGGTGGGCGCGCTGACCCTGCCGGCGTGGCCGGACCCGTACCTCGGGGTCGTCGTGATGACCGGCGCGGTGCTGCTGCTCTCCGCCCTGGACTGGGCGCTGGCCGCGCCGCTGCACGCGCTCACCGCCACCCGCGAGGGCGACCGTGCCGTCCGGCTCGGCGGCACCGCCACCGTCGCGCTGCGCCTGGCCAACACCTCCGGCCGTACGCTGCGCGCCCAGGTCCGCGACGCCTGGGTGCCCTCGGTGGGAGCCCGGCCGGAGGTATCGCCGGGGCGGATCGTGCGGGTGATGGCCGGTGACGACGCCCTGCTGCCCAGCCGGCTCACCCCGACCCGGCGCGGAGACCGGCCCGCGGTGGCCCTGGCGGTGCGCTCGCTGGGCCCGCTCGGGCTGGCCTTCCGGCAGCGCGCCGGGCGGCCCGCCACCCCGGCCTGGACCCTGCGGGTGCTGCCACGCTTCGACTCCCGGCGGCACCTGCCGGAGAAGCTCTCCCGGCTGCGCGTGATCGACGGCATGCAGGTCAGCCGGGGACGCGGCCAGGGCACCGAGTTCGACACCCTGCGCGAGTACGTGGTCGGCGACGACGTCCGCTCGATCGACTGGCGGGCCAGCGCCCGGCGGGCCGACGTGCTGGTCCGCACCTGGCGGCCGGAGCGGGACCGCCGGCTGGTCTGTGTGCTGGACACCGGCCGCACCTCGGCGGTACGTGTCGGCGACGAGCCCCGGCTGGACACCGCGATCGACGCGGCGCTGCTGCTCACCGCGCTCGCCGCCCGGGCCGGCGACCGGGTCGACCTGATCGCCGCGGACGCCGCGATCCGGGCCACGGTCACCGGCAGCGGGCGGCCGGCCCTGCTCAGCCGGCTGGTGACCACCGTGGCGCCACTGCAGCCGGCACTGGTGGAGACCGACTTCGAGCTGATCGTCGCGGAGATCCTCCGCCGGGAGCGGCAGCGCAGCCTGGTGGTGCTCTTCACCGCGCTGGAGGCGGGCGCGCTGGGCGAGGGGCTGCTGCCGGTGCTGCCCCGGCTGGCCGCCCGGCACCGGGTGGTGGTGGCGGCCGTGCACGACCCGGTGCTCACCCGGCTGACCACCGCCGTGCCGGACCGGCCGGAGGACGCGTACGCGGCGGCGGCGGGCTGGCGGGCGCTGGCCGAGCGGGACCGGGTGCGCGCCGTCCTCGCGCGGTACGGCGTGACCGTGGTGGACGCCCCGGCGGACCGCCTGGCCCCCACCGTCGCCGACACCTACCTCCGCCTCAAGGCCCTCGGCCAACTCTGACCCGGCTCCCCTCCCCACCTCCCGCCCGCTCTGCCGCCCCAAGCCCGCCCGCTCCGGTGATCAAGAAGTTTCGGTCACGACACGCCGCTCCGGAAGACCAAAACTTCTTGATCGACAGGGCGGGAGCGGGGTGGTGGGGGGGGAGCGGGGTGGTGGGAGCGGGGTGGTGGGCGGGAGCGGGGGGGTGGGGTCAGCGGGGGGAGGGGTGAGGGGAGGGGCGGAGTTCGGCCGGCCAGGGGTCGGCCCGCTCGGCGGGCACGGACGCGGCGGCCACCGCCCGGCGGCCCAGGACCACCACGTACCCGAGGAAACCCAGCCAGACCGCGGCCCCGACCCCCACCCGCAGCGCGACCGGCACGGGCGCCGGGGTGACGAAGGCCTCCAGCAGCGCGGAGACCGCGAAGAGCCCGACCATGCCGACGGCGACCAGGATCGCCGAGCGCCCCGCCTCGGCGACGGCCCGGCCCCGGGTCAGGTGCGCCGGCGGGGAGATCCACGCCCACGCCGTACGCAGGCCCACCCCGGCGGCGACGAACACCCCGGTCAGTTCGAGCAGCCCGTGCGGGGTGATCAGTCCGAAGAAGACGTCGGCCCGGCCGTAGGAGACCATCACGCCGCCGACCACGCCGACGTTCAGCGCGTTCTGCCAGAGCAGGTAGAACACGGGCACGACCAGCACCCCGGACGCCAGGCACTGGGCGGCGATCCAGGCGTTGTGGGTCCACAGGTGGAAGGCGAAGGTCGGCGCGGAGAACTCGGTGTAGTAGCCGGCGAAGCCGGAGTCGACCAGGTCGGCCGCCGCCTGCGGGCCGATGAACGCCGCGGCGGTGTCGGGGTTGCCGGCCACGTACCAGATGAGGAAGCCGCTGAGCAGGCTGAATCCGGTCGCCACCGCGCACCACCAGGGCCAGGCGCGGTAGACGGCGCCGGGGAAGCCGACGGTGAGGAACCGGGCCACCGCGGACCAGGACGGGCCACGCCGGCCGGTCACCCGGGCCCGGGCCCGCAGCACCAGCTGGGACAGGCGGCTGACCAGCCCGGGGTCGGGTGAGCGGCTGCGCAGCGCGGACAGGTGGGTGGCGGTGCGCTGGTAGAGCGTCACCAGCTCGTCGACCTCGTCGGCGTCCAGCCGGCGCCGGTCGCAGAGCTGTTCCAGCCGCCGCCACTCGTGTTGGTGCTCGGCGACGTACGCGTCGAGATCCACTCGTCCTCCCCCGTCCGGCGCTCATAGTGTTCACTGTGCGGGTGAGAGCGCAACCACCGGTGCCCGCCGCGGCCGGCGTCGCCGGCCGGTCCCCGACGGGGGCCGACGCCGGCCTGGTCAGCGGCGAGGCCGTCGAGCTCGACGTGCGGGCGGCCCGGCTGGGCTCCCGGGTGCTGGCGCTGCTGCTGGACGTCGTGACCCAGTTGGTCCTGGTGGTGCTGCTCGGGACGGCGCTGGCGGCCGTGGCGCTGAACACGCTGTCCGGCGTGGACGGGGCCCTGACGAGCGCCCTGGGGACCGTCTTCCTGGTGCTGGTGCTGGTCGGCTACCCGGTGCTCTTCGAGCGCTTCAACCACGGCCGCACTCCCGGCAAGATGGCCGTCGGGCTGCGGGTGGTCAGCGCCGACGGCGGCCCGGTCGGGCTGCGGCAGTCGCTCAGCCGGGCGCTGGTCGGGGTCGCGGTGGAGTGGCCGGGCCTGGTGCTGCCGCTGCTGAGTTGGGTCGCCGGCGTGGCGGTGATGCTCACCGACCGGCGCGGCCGGCGGCTGGGCGACCTGGTGGCCGGCACGATGGTGGTGCACACCCGGACGACGGAGCCCTGGCTGCCGGCTCCGATGATCATTCCGCCGCTGACCGGGTGGGCGGTCACCCTGGACCTGACCCGGCTGGACGACCCGCTGGCCCTGGCCGTGCGGCAGTACCTGACCCGGGCGCGCCGGTTCGCCGAGCCGTCCCGGAGCCGGTTGGCGGGGGCACTGTGGAGCGAGGTGGCCGCGCTGACGTCGCCGCCACCGCCGCCCCGCGTACCGGAACCGCTCCTGCTGGCCGCCGTGCTGGCCGAGCGGAACCGCCGCGGGGCTCTCCGGTTGCGCCGGGCCCGCACGCTCACCGCCACCCTCTGGCCCGAGCTGGCACCGGCCCCGGCCACGCCCGTCGTACCCGTCGGCGCCACCGCGGACGCCGCGCCGTCCGTCCTCCGCCCGGCGGTTCCGGCCCCCCGCGCCGCGCCGACCCCGCCGGCACCGCCCGGCTGACCTCCGGCCGCCAGGTCGACCTTCGACGTCGTGGCCGCGAACACGCCGCGGCCACCATGTCGCGGTCGGCGAACGGAGGGCGGGAGCGGTCAGTCGAAGAGCGGGCGGCCCCACCAGTCGGTGGCGTCGCGGACCCCGGGCGGGCAGGCGAAGAGCGCGCTGGAGACGTGCCGCAGGTACTCGTTCATGGCGTCGTTGCGGGCGAGCTGGGTCTGGATCGGCACGAACTGCTTGCGCGGGTCCCGCTGGTACGCCATGAAGAAGAGCCCCGCGTCGAGCCGGCCCAGCCCGTCCGAGCCGTCCACGAAGTTGTAACCCCGGCGCAGCAGCCGGGCGCCGTTGTTGCGACTCGGGTGGGCCAGCCGCACGTGCGCGGTGGTGGCGATGACCGGCTCCCCGTCGTCGCCCCTGGCGTCGAGGTCGGGCTCGTCGAACTCGTCCCGGCGCCCCAGCGGCGCGCCGCTGCCCTTGGTCCGTCCGACGATCTGCTCCTGCTCCGCCAGCGAGCTGCGGTCCCACGTCTCGACCTGCATCCGGATCTTCCGGGTGACCAGGTACGACCCGCCGGTCATCCACTCCGGCCCGTCGCCGGGCTGGGCCCAGAGCTGCTCGCGCAGCAGCCCGGCGTCCTCCGCCTTGAGGTTGGCGGTGCCGTCCTTGAAGCCGAAGAGGTTGCGTGGCGTCGCCTGGCCCCGCGACGTCGAGGAGGTACGCCCGAAGCCCAGCTGCGACCAGCGGACGCTCACCACGCCCATGCCGATCCGGGCCAGGTTGCGGATGGCGTGCACCGCCACCTGCGGATCGTTGGCGCAGGCCTGGACGCAGAGGTCGCCGCCGGAGATCTCCGGGCGCAGCGCGTCCCCGGCGAAGTGCGGCAGGTCGGCCAGGGCGGCGGGTCGCCGGTCAGCGACGCCGAACCGGTCCCTGCCCTGCGCGTCCCGGAACAGCGTCGGGCCGAACCCGATGGTGAGGGTGAGCTGCGACGGCGGCAGGCCCAGCGCCTCGCCGGTGTCGTCCGGCGGGGCCTCCGGCATGCCGTCGACCGCGCCGATCACCCCGGCGTCCCGACCGGCGGCCATCCGGGCGGCGGCGGCCGTCCACTCCTGCAGGAGCGCCATCAGCCGGGCCCGGTCCTTGGTGATCACGTCGAACGCGACGAAGTGCAGCCGGTCCTGCGCGGGGGTGGTGATGCCGGCCTGGTGCTCGCCGTGGAACGGCACCGCGCCGGCCGCCACGTCGTCGGCCACCGCGTGGTCGGCGCCGCGGACCAGGGCGCCGGCGCCGGCGGCGACCCCGGCCACCCCGGCGGCCCCGACCCCGGCGAGGGTGATGGCCCGCCGCCGGGACAGCCCGCCCCGGGCGGACGTGGTGGACGCGCTGGTCTGCTCGCTCATCGATTCTCCTGTGGGGCCGGCCGTCACCGGGCGACGACGGCGGCGACCTTGCTGATCGGCTCGGCGAGGGCGTTGATGCTGTCGGACAGCTCCTTGAGCTCGGTCTTGCTCAGCGCGGTGTGCAGCTTCCAGCCGTCACCGGTCCGGTGCTGGCCGAGCGCCTTCTCGACGTTGGCGAACTCCGTGTCGAGCTGGGTGACCAGCTCGGGCGAGCGCTGCTCCAGGGCCGGGCGCAGCGCGGCGATCGCGGCCTTCGAACCCTCCAGGTTGGCGTTGAAGTCCCAGAGGTCGGTGTGCGAGTAGCGCTCCTCCTCGCCGGTGATCTTGCCGCTGGCGACCTCGTCGAGGAGTGCCTTGGCGCCGTTGGCGAGCTGGAGCGGGGTGAGCTTCTCGGCGTTGGCCCTGGCCACGATCTCCTTGACGTCGGCGAGCAGCCGGTCGGCGATCGGGCCGTCCTTGCTGATGTCGCCGGTGGTCCACAGGTCCTTCTCGATCCGGTGGAAGCCGGTGAACTCCATGCCCTCCTCGACGACCTCCTCGCGGCCGTCGATCTTCGGGTCGAGGTCGCCGAAGCTCTCCGCCACCGGCTCGATCCGCTCCCAGTAGGTGCGGGCGACCGGGTAGAGCGCCTTCGCCCTGGCGGCGTCGCCGGCCTTGACCGCGGCGACGAACTCCTCGGTCCTGGTCAGCAGGGCGCCGGTCTGGCTGGTCACGTACCGCTGGTAGCTGGCGGTGGCCTGGGCCAGCGCGGCGTCCGGGGCGACGGTCGTGGCCGTGCCGTTGACCTTCAACGCGCCGCGGATGCCCCGGCCGCTCATCCCGGGCTTGCAGGCGGTCTCGTACGTCCCGGCGGGCAGCTCGACGCGCAGCTCGCGGCTGAGCCCCGGGGCGATGTTCTCCACCTCGCCCATCACCCGGTCGCCGGCGGCGTACACGTAGAACTCGTTGACCTTGCTGCCGGAGTTGGTGACGGTGAAGGTCGCCTGGCCGGCGGCGAGGTCGGTGACGTCGACCTCACAGGCGGTGTCGGTGGCCTTCACCGTCACCGCGTTGGCGACCTTCGCGCCGTCCTGCTCCTTGCCGTCGCTGCAGGCGGTGATGCCGGTGACGGCCAGCACGCCGGCGGCGGCAAGCACCAGGAAGCGGGTGGTACGCATCAGTTTCTGTCTCCTCGGAGCAGGTGGGTCAGGCGCGCTGCGGCGCGGACGCCGAACTGGTGGACGTGGGGGCGGCGGGGGCGGCCGGCCTGGCGGCGCCGCGGGAGGGCTTCTTGAGGAAGAGCACCAGCACCGGCACCGCGTAGGCGACCCAGGCGACCATCTCCAGCACGCTCGGCGCCGGGGTGATGTTGAACATTCCGCTCAGCAGGGTGGCGTACCAGGTGCTGGGGTCGAGGGTCGAGGAGATGTCGAAGGCCTTGTCGTTGAGGCCGGGCAGGACGCCGGCCTCCTGGAAGTCGTGCACGCCGTACTTGAAGATGCCGGCGGCGACCAGGATCAGCAGGGCCCCGGTCCAGGTGAAGAACCTGCTGAGGTTGATCTTCAGGGCGCTCGCGTAGAGCAGGAAGCCGAGCAGGACCGAGGTGGCAATGCCGCCCACCAGTGCCAGCAGCGGCCCGGTGTTGTTGTCGGCGAGCCCCCGGGCTGCCGAGTAGAAGATGAGCGCCGTCTCGAGCCCTTCCCGGATCACCGCGAGGAAGGCCATCCCGGTGACGGCCACCGCGCCGACCGCGAGCGCGTCGGTCAGCTTGCCGCGCAGCTCACCGGCGATGGAGCGGGCGGCCCGGCGCATCCAGAAGATCATCCAGGTGACGAAGACCACCGCGGCCACGGAGGTGACCGCATCGAAGAGCTCCCGCTCCTCGGAGGTGTTCAGCAGCGTGGTGGACGTGTACTCGATGAACCAGCCGAAGACCACCGAGAGCACGACGGCGAGCCCGACCCCGAGCCAGACGTGCGGCAACCGGTTCCGTCGGTTCGACTTCACGAGGAAGGCGACCAGGATGCTGACCACCAGGGTCGCTTCCAGGCCCTCGCGCAGGCCGATCAGGTACGTGGCGAACATCGGTACTCCGTGGTGATGAGGGTTGCCTCAGGTAACTTAGGGCAGGTTTACCTTCCTCCTGCCCCCCGGGCGCCGTCAAGTCGATCGCCCCGAGTTCACCCGTCCGCCCCGTGACAGGATCGGCTCACCCCCACGGACGGACGAGGCCACCTTGATCACTTCCACCATCACCCCGGGCGGCAGGCCGCGGCCAGGGACCTTCGGCCCCTTCCCGGCGGTCCGCCCCCGGGCGGCGCGGCGCGAGCCCACGACGGTCCACCCCCACGCCACCGGGCGACGGGCATGAGGGGCCTGCTGCCCTGGCTGGCCGTGCTGGCGCTGGTCGTGGTCCTCAGCGAGCTGCGGATGCGCCCACTCGCGGCCGCGGTGTCGCTGGCCTGGCTCGCCTGGTGCGTCTGGACCTGGATCCGACCCACCCGTCACAAGCCACGCTGAGTCGTCTCCGCGCCCACCGCCCCTCGGGCCGGCCGATGCCGCTGGACCTGCGGCGTGTCGCGGGTCGACGGCCCCGGACACCGCGACACGGCGCAAACCGGGTCACCGGGCCGGCGGGAAGCGGGCGGGAGCCGGCGCGGAGCGCCGGGGGGCCGGGGGGCCGACTGTCGGCGTACGCGAAAAGGACCGGGCCGGCCGCGCGGCGGCCGACCCGGTCCTTCGAGGTGGAACTCAGTAGCGGTAGTGCTCCGGCTTGAACGGGCCCTCCACGGCGACGCCGAGGTACGCGGCCTGCTCCTTGCTGAGGGTGCTCAGCTTGGCGCCGAGCGCGGCCAGGTGCAGCCGGGCGACCTTCTCGTCCAGGTGCTTCGGCAGCACGTACACGCCGACCGGGTACTCCTCGGTCTTGGTGAAGAGCTCGATCTGGGCGATGGTCTGGTTGGCGAACGAGTTCGACATCACGAAGCTCGGGTGGCCGGTGGCGTTGCCCAGGTTCAGCAGGCGGCCCTCGGAGAGCACGATGATGGCGCGGCCGTCGTCGAAGCGCCACAGGTCGACCTGCGGCTTGATGTTCTCCCGCGTGACGTCCGAGCGCTTCGCCAGGCCGGCCATGTCGATCTCGTTGTCGAAGTGGCCGATGTTGCCGACGATGGCCTGGTGCTTCATCCGGGCCATGTGCTCGTTGGTGATGACGTCGAAGCAGCCGGTCGCGGTGATGAAGATGTCGGCCTGCTCGACCACGTCGTCCAGGGTGGCGACCTGGTAGCCGTCCATCGCCGCCTGGAGCGCGCAGATCGGGTCGACCTCGGTCACCACGACCCGGGCGCCCTGGCCGCGCAGCGACTCGGCGCAGCCCTTGCCCACGTCGCCGTAGCCGAGCACGACGGCCATCTTGCCGCCGATCAGCACGTCGGTGGCCCGGTTGATGCCGTCGATGAGGGAGTGGCGGCAGCCGTACTTGTTGTCGAACTTGCTCTTGGTCACCGAGTCGTTGACGTTGATGGCCGGGAAGAGCAGGGCGCCGGCGCGGTGCATCTCGTAGAGCCGGTGCACGCCGGTGGTGGTCTCCTCGGTCACGCCCCTGATGGCGGAGGCGATCCGGGTCCACCGCTGGCCGTCCTCGGCGAGCGAGCGGTGCAGCACGCCGAGGATGACCGCGTACTCCTCGGAGTCGGCGGACTCGACCGGCGGGACGACCCCGGCCTTCTCGAACTCGACGCCCTTGTGCACGAGCAGGGTGGCGTCACCGCCGTCGTCGAGGATCATGTTGGGGCCCGCCCCGTCGGGCCAGGCCAGCACCTGCTCGGTGCACCACCAGTACTCCTCGAGGCTCTCGCCCTTCCAGGCGTACACGGGTACGCCGGCCGGGGCCTCGGGGGTGCCGGTCGGGCCGACGACGATCGCGGCGGCGGCGTGGTCCTGGGTGGAGAAGATGTTGCAGGACGCCCACCTGACCTGCGCGCCGAGCGCGACCAGGGTCTCGATCAGGACGGCGGTCTGGATGGTCATGTGCAGCGAGCCGGTGATCCGGGCACCGGCGAGCGGCTGGGCGTCGGCGAACTCGCGGCGGATCGCCATCAGGCCGGGCATCTCGTGCTCGGCGAGCTGGATCTCCTTGCGCCCGAACTCGGCGAGCGACAGATCCGCCACCTTGTAGTCGCCCTCGGCGAGGGTGCTCGGCCGCGCGCCGCTGGTGGACGCCGGGAGGGTGCTGGTCATAAAAGCTCCTGTCGGACGATGTGCTGCGCGACCTCCCACCTTACGCGCGTGGTCCAGCGCCGCACGGAGGACCGCCGGAGACAGCGCACGGGGCGGTCGGCAATGGACAGACTTTCCCGTCCACGAGCCGGCCGCCCCGTGCATCCCCCCGGTTTGGTTCCCCCGCGCGCTACCGGACCTTCGTCGCGACAACGCTGCGCACCCATAGAGTCACACTGCGCCAGAGGTGAGTCAAGCTATTTCGGGAAAGTCGGACTCGTGTCGCGAGACCGACGCTGGGGAAGACCCTCGACGGGAGAGGGCGTCAGCGGATACCGGCGGTGGCGACGAACGCCTCACCCTCGCCGGAGAAGACCAGCGGGCCCGCGGCGGCCGGGCCGACCGCGGCCTGCCCGGGGGCGAGGGTGAGCGCACCCGTCCCGTCGTCCACCGCGACCCGGCCGGCCCGGCAGAGCACCACCCGGGGCCCCGGCAGCGACAGCCGCACCTCGGGCGTGGTCGCGTCCACCGTCACCCGGTGCAGCGCGAAGTCCTCGACCGGCACCGGCCAGCAGACCACCCCCGGCGCCACCGGCCGCGCGGCGACCACAGGGTCGGTCAGCACCTCGAAGCGGAGCACCCGCAGCAGCTCGTCGACGTCCACGTGCTTCGGCGTGAGCCCGCCGCGCAGCACGTTGTCGCTGGCCGCCATGATCTCCACCCCGGTGCCGCGCAGGTAGGCGTGCAGGTTGCCGGCCGGCATCCAGATCGCCTCCCCCGGCGCCAGCCGCACGTGGTGCAGCAGCAACGCCACCAGCACCCCCGGGTCGCCCGGGTAACTGGCCGCCAGGGCCCGGGCCAGCTCGGCGTCCGGGCCGGCGACGTCCGCCGCCACCACCGCGTCGACCAGCCCGGCACGCTGCGCCGCCGGCCAGGTCAGCAGCAGGCGTACGGCGTCGCGCAGGCCCGCCGGCCCGGTGCGCAACGCGGCCACCACCGGCTCCAGCGCGGGTACGCCGAACGCGGCGAGCACCTCGGCCGACTCCGCCGGGTCGCGGAACCCGCAGAGCGCCGCCATCGGCGAGAGCGCGACCAGCAGCTCGGGCTTGTGGTAGGGGTCGACGTAGTTGCGCTGCCCGTCGGTGCGCGCGGCGTCGGCCGCGTACCCGGCCCGGGCCTGCTCCGGGTCCGGGTGCGCCTGCAGGCTCAGCGGGGCGTCCGCGGCGAGCACCTTCAGCAGGAACGGCAGCCGGGCACCGAACCGGTCGACCACCTGGTCGCCGAGCCAACGGCCCGGCTCGGCGGTCACCAGATCGACCAGGCTCACCCGGTCACCGTCCCGGTCGACCGTGGCCGGGGCGCCCGGGTGGGCGCCCAGCCACAGCTCCGCCTCCGGGCCGTCACTGGGCACCGGGCGCCCCTGCAGCTCGGCAAGGGCCGAGCGGGACCCCCAGGCGTAGTCGCGGATCGGCCCGCGCAGCAGTTCCACGCTCAGCTCCCGGCCCCACCCGCCGCCTCGCCCGGCTCGACCTCCGGCCCTGGTACGGCGGTGTGCGCGGCAGCGCCCGTCCCCGCGCGTTCGGCGGCGGCACTGTAGATGTCCGGCTCCAGGTAGATCACCCGGGCGATCGGCACCGCGTTGCGGATCCGGGCCTCGACGGCGTTGATGCCGCGGGCCAGCTCCTCGGCGCTGTCGCACGGCGGCACGCCGATCTTCGCCGCGACCATCAGCTCCTCGGGGCCGAGGTAGAGCGTCTTCATGTGGATGATCCGCTCGACCTCGGGGCCGCTGGTCATCGCCTGCTCGATCTTCGCCAGCTCCTTCGCCTCGGCACCCTCACCGAGCAGCAGGCTCTTGGTCTCGATCGCCAGGGTGACCGCGATGACCACCAGCAACACGCCGATCATCGCGGTGCCGGCGGCGTCCCACCGGCCGTTGCCGGTGACCAGCGTCATACTGACGCCGACGAGCGCGAAGACCAGACCGACCAGCGCGCCGAAGTCCTCCAGCAGCACCACCGGCAGCTCGGGCGCCTTGGCCCGGCGGATGAAGTGCACCCAGGACTGCTGGCCCCGGATGAGGTTGGACTCCTTGATCGCGGTCCGGAAGGAGAACGATTCCATGATGATCGCCACCACCAGCACGGTGACCGGCACCCACTGCCACGCGGTGATGCCCTCCGGATGCGACCACTTGTGGTACGCCTCGTAGAGCGCGAACAGGCCACCCACGCTGAACAGCACGATCGACACGATGAACGCGTAGATGTAGCGCTCCCGGCCGTACCCGAAGGGGTGCTGGGGGGTGGCCTCGCGCTTGGCCCGCTTGCCGCCGAGCAGCAGCAGGCCCTGGTTGCCGGAGTCGGCGACCGAGTGGATCGCCTCCGCCAGCATCGACGAGGAACCCGTCAGGATGAACGCGACGAACTTGGTGACGGCGATACCGACGTTGGCCAGCAGGGCGGCGACGATCGCCTTCGTCCCGCCATTTGCACTCACTGGTTCGACAGCTCCTTCATCTCGGTGATCGCCGGGACCGCCATCGGGTCCAGACCGTGGGCCAGGGCCAGGTAGACCGAGGCGAAGTCGGGCACCGCCACGAGCGAGGCGAGCCGCTCCAGCGCGGAGCCGCCCTCGGCGGTCACCACGTCGCAGCGCACGCCACGCCGCTCGGCGAGGGTCTGCACCGCGTCGGCGCGGCGCTCCTCGACGGCGAGCGGCTCGTCGGTGTCGTCCTCGGCGTTGAGCCCGCCGTCGCGCAGCAGCACCAGCCGCAGCCGGGTCGGGTCGCCCTCGACCTCGGCCGGGTCGGCGAAGATGTCCCGTGCCGACTCGACCAGGCCGCCGAAGACGCCGTCGAGCAGACCGACGCGACCGCGACCCGCCTCGCCGAGCGCCCCGGTGACCACCGGGTAGCGGGCGTTGGCGGAGAGCGTGTCGCCGAAGCGCCGCGCCGCGACGGTGGCCAGCGGGGACGACCCCCAGACGATCGGGATCGACCCGGCCAGCCCGAGGGCCAGCGACTTCGCCGGGTTGACGAAGGACTCGGCGGTGGGCCGGCACCGGTCGGCGTCGGCGTCCAGGCGGGCCGCCGTCTCGGCCAGATCCGCCTCGTTGACCTTCACGAGGCCGAGCGTACGGGCGGCGAGCAGAACCGGCACGGTGAGCGCCCAGAGGCTGGCCCGGGCCGGGGCCCGCCGGGGCACCGGGATGAACGGGGCGCGGGCCCGCTCGGCGACCGACTGGAGCTGCGAGTCGGGCGCGCCGACGGCGACCAGCCGGGCGCCGCGGCGGTGCGCGGCCTCGGCGGCGCCGAGCGCCTCGGGACTGCGACCGGAGGCGCTGACCGCGATCACCACGTCGGCCGCACCGACCCAACCGGGCACGCCCGCGCTGCGGTGCGGGATCACCGGCACCGGGCAACGCGGCCCGGCGACCGTGGCGAGCACGTCACCGGTACGCCCGGCGGTGCCGATGCCGGCGATGACGACCGCCCGGGGGCGACCGTCGTCCTCCAGCAGCGACAGGTTGGCCTCGGCGGCCAGGCTCGCCGACTCGCGCACCTGCGCGCCGGCCGAGGCGGTGAAGCGCAGCATGCCGCCCGGGTCCTGCTCGGCGAAGGTGTCCGGGTCGTCCAGGACGGACTCGTCGGCCACCCGCCGGCCGCTGACCCCGGCCGAACCGTCCATCACCGCTGCGCCTCCGGGCCGCCGCGCGCCTCGTCCAGCAGCAGCACCGGCACGTCGTCGCGCACCTCGAAGACGCGACCGCACTCGGTGCAGGTGAGGGTCTGCGCCTGCGCGTCGTAGTCCAGCGGGGCGTGGTGTGTGTCCGGGCAGGCGAGGATCTCGAGCAACTGCGGGTCCAGGGCCACGGTGCGGCTCCTTCCACGTGTGCGGTCCCGTCGGCCGGCGGTGCCGACCGGCGCAGGCGATCTTATCGGCGAACCCGCTCCAGCACCTCGTCGCGCAGCGAGATCATCCGCTCCTCGGTCGGGCCCTCCACGTTGAGCCGCAGCAGCGGCTCGGTGTTGGAGGGGCGCAGGTTGAACCAGGCGCCGTCCGGAAAGCGCAGCGTGAGGCCGTCCAGCTCGTCGGCGTCCGCCTCCGGGTACGCGGCGCGCACCTCGGCGAGCTTCGCCGCCTGGTCGGCCACCGTGGAGTTGATCTCACCGGAGGCGACGTACCGCTCGTAGACGCTGGCCAGGAGCGACAGCGGCTGGGACTGCTCGCCGAGAGCGGCCAGGGTGTGCATGGCGGCGAGCATGCCGGTGTCGGCGAACCAGAAGTCCCGGAAGTAGTAGTGCGCCGAGTGCTCCCCGCCGAAGATGGCGTTGGTGCGGGCCATCTCGGCCTTGATGAAGGAGTGGCCGACCCGGGCCACCACCGGCTCGCCGCCGTGCTCACGGATGATCTCCGGCACGGCACGCGAGGTGATCGGGTTGTGGATCACCGTGGAGCCGGGGTGCTTGGCCAGCTCACGGGCCGCCACCAGGGCGGTGATCGCGGACGGGGAGACCGGCTCGCCGCGCTCGTCCACCACGAAGCACCGGTCGGCGTCGCCGTCGAAGGCGAGCCCGATGTCGGCGCCGTGCGCCACCACCGCGCGCTGGAGGTCGACCAGGTTCTTCGGATCGAGGGGATTGGCCTCGTGGTTGGGGAAGGTGCCGTCCAGCTCGAAGTACAGCGGCACGATCTCCAGCGGCAGGGCCCGCAGGGCGGCGTCGCCGAGCACGGTGGGCACCGTGTAGCCGCCCATCCCGTTGCCGGCGTCCACGACCACCTTCAGCGGCCGGATCGTCGACAGGTCGACCAGCTTGCGCAGGTACGCGGCGTAGTCCGGCAGCAGGTCACGGCGCTGGGCCGGGGCCTGCGGCGCACCGGCCGGGCGCTCGCCGCCGGCCAGCAACGCCTGCGCCCGGTCGCGGATGTCGGCCAGGCCGCTGTCCTGCCCGATCGGGCGGGCGCCCGACCGGCACATCTTGATGCCGTTGTACTGCGCCGGGTTGTGGCTGGCGGTGAACATCGCCCCGGGCAGGCCCAGCGCGCCGGAGGCGTAGTAGAGCATGTCGGTGGAGGCCAGCCCGAGCTCGATCACCGTACGGCCCTCGGCCCGCACGCCGGCGGCGAAGGCGCTTGCCAGGCCGGGGCCGGTGGCGCGCATGTCGTGCGCGATCAGCACCGCCTCACCGGGCTCACCGGTGGCGTTGAGGACCTGCGTGAAGGCGGCGCCGAGCGCCTCGGCGGCGCGCTCGTCCCACTGGTCGGGCACCGTCCCCCGGACGTCGTACGCCTTCACGATCTGGGACAGGTCAGACACCGGTTTCGCTCCTCCGCAGCAGGTCGTCAACGAACCTGAGCCTAACGGAGCGGTGCCGTCCGCCCCGTCCTAGCCGGGGAGGCGGGGCATGAAGGTCGTCGCGTCACCGCCGGGGGCGGCGGACGGCGGGCCGGGTGGGGCGGAGGTGGGCCGCTCCGGCGCCGGCGGCGTGGCAGCGGGCGGGGCCGAGGTCGGGGCGCCGTACACCCCGCCGGCCGGGCGGGGCGCGGGCGCGACGGTCGGGTACGAACCGGCCCCGCCGTACAGGCCGCCGGGGCGCGCGGGGGCGGCGTGCTGGCCGTACCCCGGTCCGCTCGACGTGGGAGTCGCGCCCGGCACCCCGCCGCCGGAGCGGTAGGTGGTCGGACCGGGGTTGCGGGGCAACGGGACACCCGGGTACGCCGGGCGCTCGTCGGCGGGCCCGCGGTCCTTGCGGTTGTTGCGGATGAGCAGGGCGATCAGCCCGGCGCCGACGGCGACCATGGCGATGCCGAACCACATGATCATGGATCCTCCGGAGGATTCTTCGGCAGCGGCGGTGGCCTGGCCGGTGGTCGGGGCGGCGAGGACGGCCTGGGTCGGCACGTCCGTGACGGCGGCCGGGGTCCCGGTCGCGCTCGCGGTGGGAGTGGGGCTCGGAGTGGGCTTGCGGCTCGGGGTCGGCGAGGCGCTCCCGGCGGCCCGGCCACCGACCCGGGAGGTGTCGGCGCCCCGGCCGATCAGCCGGCCGAGGGCGGTCGTCGCCTCACCGACCACCTCCAACCTGCCCGCCGGCGTGCCCGCGAGGAACGCGACCCGGTAGCGAACGGTGATGCTCTTCCCCTTGCACAACGTGGCATTCGCCGGCGAGGTACGGGCGGTGCCGACGCTGCCCCCGCCGCCGGAGACCGGCACCGGAAACCATTGACCGCCGATGCTCACCTGGACCCGCACCTGGTCGGGGGTGAGCCCGTCCAGCCGCAGCCCAAGCGAACTGCGCAGCAGCACGCAGCCCTCGGTACGCTTTCGCACCTCCATCGAGACGGCGCCCGGGGAACCACCCGCGCTGAAGCTGCTCGCCGCGTGCACCCCGACCCGGTCCTCCTCGGCGTACGCCGGTGTCGCCCCGACGGCCACCAGGCCGCCCAGCAGCGCGCCGACCGTCACCAGTCGCGCCACCTGCCGACGCACGGACATGTCCACCTCACCGTCTCCGCCCCCGCTGGGGTCCGGCGGTCAGGTTACTACCGGGCCAGGTGGCGACCGGGTCACAGAGAGCTTCGCATGTGTGCGGCATTACCCTCACCGGCCGCCGCGCATGCCTGCCGCCGCGCCGGTTCGGCGCAGGGTTCAGACCGGTGGCGTGGCGGCGGCAAGGGCGTCGCGGCAGAGCCGATCGGCGGTGCGGGTGGTCTCCGGCAGCCGGAAGCGCGGGGTGAGCGCGAGCACCTGGTCGACGGCGTTGTCGAGGCTCATCCGGTGCCCGACGCTGACGAAGACCGGCTTCACCCCGTCCCGGGTGCGCAGCACCCGCCCGACGGTCTCACCCCCGTCGACCAGCGGCGTGCTGTCACCGCGCCACGGCCCGGGCTCCGTCCACTCGCCGACCAGCCGCGTCTTGCCCACCCCGATGGCCGGCAGCCCGGTGACCACGCCCAGGTGACAGGCCAGCCCGAACCGGCGCGGGTGGGCCAGTCCGTGCCCGTCGCAGACCAGCAGCTCCGGGCGGACGCGCAGCCCGTCGAGCGCGGCCAGCAACGCCGGCAGCTCCCGGAACGCGAAGAGCCCCGGCACGTAGTCGAACGCCGGCCGCCCCACGCTGACCGCCCGGTCGACCACCGCCAGGGTCGCCGCGTCCAGCACCGTGACGGCCGCCGCGAGCAGGTCACCGGTCTCCGCGTACGCGACGTCGAGGCCGGCCACCGTCGCGGGCCGACGCGGACCCGGCCCGACCAGGTCCGCGAGCGGCCGCAACCGATCCTGTACGGCCACCGCCTCCGCGACCGTCCTCGGCGTGCCAGGGTTCGCCGCCGAACACGGCCAACCCGGACCCCCTTGACGGTGCGGCGATGGCCCGTCGGTCACTGGCCGACCCGACCGTCGATCCGCTCCCGCAGAAAGTCGGCGTGGCCGTTGTGGCGGGCGTACTCCTCGATCATGTGCACCAGCAGCTCGCGCAGCGAGATGGTCAGGTCCCCCCGGTGCCCCTTGACGCCCAGGTCGGCAGCCTCGACGACGAAACGCTCGGCGTACGCGACCTCGGCCCGCCAGGCCGCCCAGGCCTCCTCGACCACCGCCGGGTCGGCGACCGCGCCGTCGAAGTCGCCGTCGGGTTCCTCCTCGGTGCACCAGATCCGCGGCGCGTCCTCGCCGGCCATGGTGCGCCGGAACCAGCCCCGCTCCACCTCGGCCATGTGCCGCACCAGGCCGAGCAGCGACATCGTCGACGGTGGCACGCTGCGGCGGGCCAGCGCCTCGGCGTCGAGGCCGGCACACTTGAGTTCCAGGGTCAGCCGGTGGTCGCGCAGGTAGTTGACCAGGATGCTGCGCTCGTCGTCGAAGCCACCGTCGGAGCGCGGGTCGTCGTCGGGCTTGAGGAACATGTCCGACCAGCCAAAGGAGCGGGTGGGGAGGCCGGCGGGGGCGTCGCCGTAAGGGTCCGTCATGTCGCGACCCTGACCCAGGCATCGAGCGGTCGCAAGGCATTTCCGCCCGCTCAGATCGTGCGCAGCCGGAAACGCGGCTTCGGCTTCTCACCGGCGAGGTGCCGCAGCTTGTGCTGACGCACCTGCTCGTCCCAGACCTCCTGGTCGTAGTCGGGCCCGGGCGGGATCCACTTGTGCGACCCGTCGCTGTAGTGGAACTTCTCGTCGCTCGGCCGCAGGGCGCTCACCGCACCCACCCGACGAACCGTCGATGCAGGGTGCCCGCCGGCAGCCAGACCAGGTCCTCGGCCGCCCACACCAGGTAGGACCCCATGTAGATCGCGAGCGAGACCGGCGCCCGGTCGTACTCGGCTCGCAACTCACGCCTCCGGGTCGGGCACGGCCACGGCAGGTCGCAGCCACCGCAGGTCCAGACCGGCAGCACCGGCCCGTGGGTGGTCACGGCAGACCACCGAGGAAGCGCGCCGTCCGCGACCGCGCCTGCCGGCTGGTCGCCCAGTCGACCTGCCAGCAGGGGTACGGCGACAGCCTCCCCCACCACGCCCGGCACCCGACGCACAGGCCGTCGAGCCCGCGCAGGTGCACCGCGAGGACAAGCCACATCACCTGGTCGGCGGTTGGCGCTCCTCCCCCGGCCAGTGGCCCCGGTTGATCGGGATCCGGTGCCGCGCCCGGCAGGGCAGCTCGGCCCCGCAGCGGCAGACCCGACGCCACCGACGCCAGCACCACACCGGCTGATGCCGGCGGGCGAGGGTCATCGCCGCCGCGAGGAGGTAGTCCTCGTAGGAAACGCGGCGCGCCATTACGCCGCCCACTCTCCTGAACCCGCATCCCGCTCCCGAAGGTCGATCACCTGCTGGGGAGTCCCGCGCTTCCGACTGCTCACCGGTCCTCCCGCCACTCGCCAGGACGGTGCCGCGGGTGCCCGTCCCAGACGGGGGACCAGGCCAGACACCCACGGCGGGGCATCAAGCCGCCAAGCTCAGCAACCCCACGAGCAACATACTGCACATTGTGCATCGCTACAACAAGGAGCACATTGTGTTGTAACGCGGGGCCACCTGTGGTGTTCTTGACTCAGCCGCCAAGCTGGGAGCACCACCACATGTACGAGCCCGCATACATGCAAGTCGCCCGGGACATCCGCGAGCAGATCCAGGACGGTCGCCTCAAGCCCGGCGACAAGTTGCCGTCGTTCGCCGCACTCTGCGAGCACTACAAAGCCAGCAGCACCGTAGTCAGGGGCGCGATGCTCATCCTCAAGGCAGAAGGGCTCATCGAAGGCCGGCAGGGCAAGGGCGTCTACGTCACAGACCGCGGTTCCAAGTCCTAGCACCGACCTCGACAAATCCGCGCGATCCCTGTTGCGTCGGCTACAGACCCACCCCTGAGGTTCACTCAGGGCAGCGAGCCGATGATTGCCGTTGGCAGGGTCGCCCGCGATGAACCGGGAGTGGCGGGCCGGCAACTCGTTGCGACGACCGCGGGCCCGACAAGCGGACGTCGAGCAGGCCATCGAGGACTACCGCTACGCCGTGCTCGTGCTGCAAGGCTCGGGAGCAGGGTCTCCGAGGCGGCCACTGCCCGGGGGTCACCCGGCAAGGCTCGGGTCCGCTCCCTCATCGCCGGCCGCTCGCAGCTGTTCCTCGAACATCACGAAAGTCTTGCGCCTGATCCCGCTGATCAGAGCGATCTCATGCGCCGTCATGCGCCGCCCTTCGGCGCCGGCGGCCCCCTCGATCGCCTGCACCGTCTCATAGAGAGCATAGATGGGCCCTGTGCCGCCCAGATACCGAGCGCGCTGGCTCTCCGTCCGTTGCACGAATTGGTCGACGGTCAGGGTACTGATCTCGCCACCGCGGGCGAACAGAATCTCGTCAACTATCTCAACCGCCGGCTCCCAGCCACCCGTATCGATCGACAGTCGCCATGCCGCCAGTCCCCCCTCAGGCGTGGGTACAATCTTGACCGGCGATTTGTAATAGCTGAAGAATGCCGGCAGGGTCAGCCCCGGCGTCTCACTCAATCCCTTGCCCCCGGTCCAAAGTCTCCCGCAGCGCCACCCAGAAGTACTGACGCTCTTGCCGAAGGATGCCCTTGCGAAGCGCATGCTCCATCGAAGACATGCTACGCCTGTCTTGATCAGCTACCGCCTTCAAGTCCCGCCTTACCTCGTAAAGTGCGTGTTCCCACGTCGCAACCTCGTCCAGTGCAGCAAGATGTAATCGGAACTCGGCCACGTGCCCGTTTGCCGTGCGTAGCATCATCTGCACGTCGCGGTATCCGCTGACTTGCGGGCTGATGAACCGGTCTTCGAACTCCACGATCCTCACCCCGGGATCTGACCGCAATTCACCCAAAGCCTGGTAGAGGTCGTCAAGTCGGGTGAATACAACCTTGGCAGCCGCCAGATCCGTCAGCAGGGAAACATCGAACCGATACTTGCTGACCTTGTCCTCAGCACGCTGTCTGTCCTTCGGACCTGGACGTGGCTCTGCTGTCGCGCTTCCACCCGCACGACCAGCAAGGCGTTCGGCAAGAGCTGTCACCTCGACCTGTGCGACCACTGCCTCTTGATACAACCAATCGAGGTATTGCTTACGGTATGAGGGGTCAGACCTCCGACTGAGGTCGAAGCCTGGCTGGACAGCCAAGTCGTCGGTGCCGGTGAAGGAATTGCTGATGCGGCGCTGCTCGTCCGTCAACGGCGTGGCTTCCGCCGAAGCGGTCTCGGCGGCGACCACCTCGGCGCTTCGCGCGGCGATGTCGTCGAGCACTGCCCCCAGGACGTCGACGGCCTGCTGATGAACCGCGAGGTGATGCAGCGTCAGCGGACGCGCCGTCAGCGAATTCGCGAGTTCCGGCGTGGCCAGGATCATCCGTACCAGGTCGGGTCGCTGGGTCAGCTGCCTGACCAGCGCTTCGGCGAGCATCGGCTCGCCGTACGGGGGCGTCCGCCACGTCTCATCGAGCATGCGATCGACTCGCGGATCGGCGAGTAAGCGCGCCACGTCCCGGGCCGCCGCGTCATCGAGGTGCGGGGCGAGCCGCCGGAGCGTCGGAGCATCAAGGTGGGCGGCCACCTCCGCAGGGGTGACGCCCGCTCCGAACACCGCGTCGAGATCGGCGTTCGCCGCGACAACCTCACGAGTTGGCAGGCCGGCCGCCTCGCGCTCCCCGTACGCCAGTTGACGTGCTCGCCGCAGTTCTTCCTGCTCGTCAAGCGGCTCGTTTGCCTCGCGCGCCAGGTCGGGTCCGGCAGTCGTCCCGCCATCCCTCGCTGGTCCGCTACCCACGGAAGCGGCGCCCGGACCGTCGAGCAGGTGGAGGCGGTTGAGGTACGGGTCGCCGTACCCGGCCTCCTCGTCCGGAGTCGACGGGTAGTCGGGCAGGTCGGGGAGGACGCTGAACTGTCCCCGAGCCAGCCCGCCCAACGGCATCGGCCGGCCGTCACCGCCCAGCACCAGGGCATCGATGCTGACGACGTTGTCCGGATCGGTGACGCCCTGGTGGCGGTAGAGGGGCTGGTCGTGGACAACGCCGCTCTGCGGATCGAGATAGAGGATCGTCCCGTTCTGGTTGAGCGCGACCCAGGCGTGTGAGCCGCCGTTCTCCCATTCGGTGATCAGGAAGGCGTAACTGCCGTGACCACCGATCTTGAGCTGGACGTGCAGGTTGTCGAAGCCACGGTCGACCGCGTCGGACAGCGGGGTAGGGCTCCCCGTCCCCCGCTCCCGACCCCCCACGAGGTTCTGGAAACGCCCGCCGGTCACCTCCTCCACCCGCTGCGGGCCGTTCTTCTCTCCCAGGATCGGGCGCCGGATGTCGCCCCCGCTGTAGCCGTCGAAGGTACGCGGCGCGGAGACCCGCGGCCGGCCATGTACCCAGGTCTCGTAGAGCGACAGGGTGCAGTCGAGGCAGTTGATGCCCCGGGTGGGGTCGGCCTCCGGCCCGCCGTCGTTGGCGAGCCCGAACCATCCGCCCTGTCGGGGATCGGCGGTACGCACCACGCTGCCGTCGGGGTTGCGGGGCATCTGCCGTTCGAGGTCGGTCTGGTGCAGCGCCAGCGGCGGGCGCAGCCCACCCCACTGCCCGTACCGACGTGAACGGTCGATCGGAGGCGGATCACCGTCGGCGCCGGTCAGCGCCGATTGGTCGCTGGTCTCGACCGCGCCGAGGGCCAGGTCGGCGACGTCGTCGTTGATCCGCTGGAAGTCGGCTGGGTCGTCGATGAGGACCTCGTCCGGCACGACCTTGCCGGTTCGCACCCCGTCGGCCCAGTCGGTGTACTCGTATGAATCGCGTTCCGCGACCTCGCTGGCCTTGAACATGTGCTCGGCGCGGAGTGTCAGCCCGGCTTTGACCACATCACGTGCGCGCTGCTTCAGCCAACGCGCCCGGTCCAGGTAGTGGCTCGCCGATTCCAAGAGGTGTCCGGCCAGATCCCTCCGTCGCCGGTCCTCGTACCAGGCTCGCTGCGACTCGAAGTAGCCCCGGTAGCGGCGTCGCTCAAGGGCTTCCCGCTCGGCCGCCCACTTCGCGGCGTACCACTCGGGGGTCCTCGGGCGCGGCAGCTCGGTGGCCGGCCCCGGCGGGGTTTGCGCCTCGGAAGGAGGTGAGGTCGCGGGCGCCGGGGCCAGCGCCTCCAGCGACGGGAACCGGTTCGCCCTCGGCGCGTTGGTGACGGCAGCGTCCCGCTCCGGCGCCCCGACCCCCTGCTGGGGCGCCGGTTCCTCGCCCACCACCGGCGATGGCCTCTGCACCGACGGCGGGGTGAGGGCCGCAGCGGTGTTGTGCGCGGCGGCCACGGGCGTATGTGCCGACGCCGACACGCTCGCGCTGGTCGGAGGGATGCTGGTCGCCGTATTGCCGACCGTTCCGGTGGCGGGCGACGTCACGGTGGCGGCCGTCGTCGTGGTGACGGAGGCCGTCACAGGGGCGGTGCTTACGGTGGCGGAGGTCGCCGGGTTGGCAGCCGTGGGTTGAGTGGTGGTGTGACCGGCGGCGGTGGCCGCCTCGACCGTCTGCGGCGATGGCGGGCGTTCGGTGGTCACCGACGAGAGCGTGGGGCTGTCCGACGACCGTCCGTGCTCTGCCTGAGCCGACACGGCAGCGTCGGCTTCCACCATGACGGACGACGGCACGCGGGGATCTGCCGCCGAACCGACCTGCACGGTAGGAACAGGTTCCACCGCCAACGTCTCCCTGTCCGGCAGCGGCGCGGGCGGAGATGCGTCCGTAAGGGCTGCCCCCGCGCCCGCTCCTAGGCCGCCGGACAGCACCGTCGGCGTCGACCCGCCCGCCTCGGGAGGCGATCCGTCGCGGGGCGAGGGGAGGTCGGCGCCCGCGGCCACCGCCGGCGGCGCGACGGGCAGCTCCATGGGCGGCAGCGGTGCGGCGAGCGACGTCAACTGTCCGTCGATGCGGGCGCGCACCGCCGCGTCGACCTGGCCGGTCGCCGAGCCGGTGGCACCGGAGACGGCCGCCCGCGCCGCGTCCTCCACCGACATGACGCCCTGGCCGGTGGCCAGGCCCGCCGCGCCCTCGGCAAGGGTCTCGCCGGTCATCTCCCGGCCGAAGTGCTCGGCGATCCGCGCGCCGGGGCCATGGGCATGCCGGCCGAGCCCCGCCAGCGGCGCCACCGCACCGCCGGCGAGCCCACCGACCGCCGACGCGCCCAGGTCGGCCAGGTCCAGGCCGTGGCGACGTCCGGTGGAGTTCTGGTACGCCTGCGTGGCGAGGCTGATCCCGGACTCCTCCGCCGCCTCTTCCAGCCCGCCCTTGACGGCCCGCTTGCCCAGCCCGCGCATGCCGCCCCGGGCCACCTCCTTGGTGGCCCGCTCCCCGGCCTCCTTCAGGCCCTGCTTGAGCTCCTTCTTCGCCAGTTGGGCCAGCAGCCGCTTGAAGATCTGCTGGACCACCAGCCGACTGGCGGTGGTCGCCGCCCCCACGGCGGGTGAGGCGGCGCCGGCGGTCACCACGCTCGCCACGGCGATCGCCAGCAGTTCGACGACGAGGATGCCCAGTTCGATCCAGACCTCGAGCTTGGCGCCCTCGATGTCGCAGCCGCACTCCTCGACCAGCCGGCCGAGTTCGCCGCTGACGGCGAACAGGACGGGCAGGGGAGTCTCGTCGCCTTCGGCCACCCGCCGCCAGGCGGTGTCGAACGCCTCGGCCACCAGGCCGATGCCGCCGTACCCGCTGCGCACCTCGGTCGCGGCGGCGATCGCGTCGTCGCGCGGCCCGGCGAGCGCCACGGCGACGGCGTACCACTGATCGGCGAGGTCCCAGACGGCGCGCTCGTCCCCCTCCGGCCATTCCACCCCGATGACCCAGTCGAGCGCCTCGTACACCCAGCCCGGCAGGTCCCAGGGGCTGTAGTCGAGGGGGTGCGGGATCGGGCTCGGCAGCAGGCTCACGGCTCGGTCCCCCGCAGGTCAGCGCCGGTAGTCGTGCTGGCCGGACACCCCGTCGAGGCGCCGGCCGCTCGCGGTGTCGGTCTCCACCGTGGCCTCGACGGAGGCCACGACATCGGCACCGAGCCCCGCCAGCGCCCGACCGACCCCCTCCCAGGCGCGCAGCAGCGTCTCCTCGTAGCCGCGATAGCTCTTCTCGAACGCGGCGCCGATGTCGTCACGGCCCCAGGGGCGCAGCGCGCTCGCCGCCGCGATGCGACCGCCGACCTGCTGCCGCCGGGTGCCGACCGCCTCGCCCGCGAGGTGAAGGTCGGTGCCGCCGCGCCGGGCCCGGTCCGGGTCGAGCCAGAGCTGTCCCTCAGCCACGCCGCTCCCCTTCGCTCTGGATCACCGTGTCGGCCCGGCCGAGCAACGCGCCGAAGTCACCACTGCCGAGGAAGTCCACCGAGCCCGACCCCGCCGGCAGGTAACCGGCGACCAGGTCCTGGGTGGCGGCAATAGCCGCAGCGGTGGCCCGGTGCACCGTCGTGGTGATCTTCCGGCTCAACGCCCTCGCGTCCCGATCGTGGAAGACGGCGGGACTGAGCTCCACCGCGATCAGCTCACCCCGGGCGCCCACGGTGGCGGTCACCTGGCCGTCGTCGGAGCGTTCCGTGACCCGCAGCTCGGCCAGCTTGGTCTGCAGTTCGTCCAAACCGGACCGGAGTCGCCGGTACTGCCCGTACACCTCGTCGAACCGCGCGCGGAGCGCGCGATTGGCGTCCCGGTCAACACTTTCGGCCAACGCCACCCTCCCCCGGTCACGTTCAGTCAGGCGAACCATACCGGGTGCCACGAAGTCGTGGGGGTCCGGTAGTTTCAGCCCGTGATCGATCGCCAGCAGGCCGAGCAGCTCGCCACGGTGTGGGCCCGCCGCGACTCACAGCGCCTCGGCTACGAGTGCCGTCCGAGGATCGACGAGTTCGACCTCGGGTACGTCGTCCGGTCCGTCGTGGCCCCGGGCGTCGACACCGTGCCGGGTGACCTGCCCACCACGGTCGTCGACAAGGAGACCGGCGAGGTCTCCACCTGGCCACGGGTGCCGGCCGCGGCGGTCGAGCAGATGTACCGCCGCAGTCGCGCCGCCGGCACGCCGGCGCCCCGCACGGTCGCCCCCGCGAGCCAACTGCTCCGCGAGATCCGGCGGCTGCCGACCCCCGCCACGGTCGCCCACCTGACCGTCGAGGGCCGCACGTACGTCGGTCACGGCGCCAAGGGCGACGTCGAGCTGCACCACCACCCGCTGGTCCGCGCGTACCTGGACGAGCTGCCGGCCGGGCACCTGGTCCGGGGCGGGGACCGGCACGCCGAACTGATCGTCGTCTCCGACGTCCTCCACGAATACGACCACCGCCGCGCCGCCGCCGGTCAGGCCCCGCTGACCGCGAGCGAGGCGGGAACGCTACTCGCCGGCAGCAGATTGGAAGTGTTTCGCATACGCGAACCGGGCGATCCGGCCGGTGGTCCGACGGAAAACCTGTGCGAGTCGTGCACGATCGCCCTGGTGCGTCTTGGTGCCCTTCCGTGGGGCGAACTCGGTGCGATCACGGAACCCCGAGGTTTTCATCGGCAGGTGCCGGTGGCCGACCGTTTCCCGCCCGAGGTTGCCGAGGCGCTGGCCGACGCAGGCTGGGACCAGAACCCCTTCAACTGGGCCATGGCGGAGGGTGCGATCGCCGAGACCTGCGAATTGGTCGGCCGCTCCCATCGCCACGAGCCGTTCCCGGCGGCCGAACGCGTCTTCTTAGACTTTCCAGCAATCGGCACCTTCCGTCGGCGACCGGGTCGGGAAGTGTGGATTCGCCTCTTCGACACCAACCCACTCCGGGCGGCGCACACCGCCGACACCCTCGCCGACTTCGGCGCGGTCCTGGGTGTGCGGCTGTTCCCGATCGGCTCCGAGCGGCAGGACAGCATCCTCGCGGTGGACGAGCGGGGCCGGATCTTCGCCCTCGACCAGGCCGGCGAGTGGTTCCTCGGCGACGACATCGACGCCGCGCTCACCACGCTGCTGCTCGGCCTGGCCCCGGCCCGGGTCCGCGACGACGGGACCTGGTGAGCGGCGGTCGTATGCCGGTTGGGCGATATACCTGAGAGGCATGAATATGCCTGACAGGCATACGGCTCAAGGAGGTGACCGCTCCCCGCGCCGACCCGCCCGGCCAAAGCCGACCGGCTACAGCGCCAGGCCGGTCAGCACCATCACCCGCGGTTCGGTGTAGTCCTCCATCGCGCTGCGCAGCCCCTCGCGCCCCACGCCGCTGCCCTTCACGCCGCCGTACGGCATCTGGTCGGCCCGGTACGACGGCACGTCCCCGACGACCACCCCACCGACCTCCAGCACCCGCGCCGCCTCGAACGCGACGTCCAGGCGGTGCGTGAACACGCCAGCCTGCAACCCGTACGCCGAGTCGTTGACCGCGGCGAACGCCGCCTGGTCACTCTCGACCCGGGCGACCACCAGCACCGGCCCGAAGACCTCCTCAGTGCAGACCTTGGCGGATGACGGCACCCCGGAGAGCACGGTCGGCGGGTAGGTGGCGCCCTCACGCCGGCCACCCACCTCGATGGTGGCCCCGGCCGCGACCGCCTCGTCCACCCACGCCTCCACGCGGGAAGCAGCCTCGACAGACACCAGCGGCCCGACGTCCGTCAGCTCCGAGGCGGGGTCGCCCGTCCGCAACTCCTCGACCGAGGCGACCAGCCGGGGCAGGAAGCCGTCATAGAGCCACTCGTGCACGAAGACCCGCTGCACGGCGATGCACGACTGCCCGGCCTGGTAGTTGGAGAACGTCGCGATCCGGTGCGCGGCGAAGGTCAGGTCCTCGTCGGCGGCCCAGTCCTCGCAGATCACCGCCGCCGCGTTGCCGCCCAACTCCAGGGTGACGTGCTTCTCCGGAACCTGCCGGCGGATCGCCGCGCCCACGGGGCCTGAACCGGTGAACGACACCACCGGCAGCCGCGGGTCGGTGACCAGCTCGGCGGCCCGCTCGTTGGGCAGCGGCAGCACCGAGAACATGCCCTCCGGCAGTTCCGTCTCGGCCAGGATCTCGCCGAGCAGCAGTGCCGACAGCGGCGTCGCCGGGGCCGGCTTCACGATGATCGGCGCGCCCACCGCGATCGCCGGGGCAACCTTGTGCGCCACCAGGTTCAGCGGGAAGTTGAATGGCGCTATCCCCAGCACGGGGCCACGAGGCACCCGCCGCACCAGGGCGATCCGCCCCGTCGCCGCCGGGTCGGTGTCCAGCCGCTGCAACTCGCCGGAGAACCGCCGCGCCTCCTCCGCCGCCCAGCGGAACGTCGACACCGCGCGCCCCACCTCGGCCCGCGCCCACTTGACCGGCTTGCCGTTCTCGGCGGTGATCAGCGCCGCCACCTCGTCGGCCCGCTCCGCCAGCCGCCGGGAGACGTGGTCCAGGGCCGCCGCCCGCACGTGCGCGGGCAGGGCCGCGGCCTGCGCCGCCACCCCGGCCGCCGCCGCGACGGCGGCCTCGACCTGGTCGGCCGTGGCGAGCGTGGTACGCCCCACCGTCCGGCCGTCGTACGGGTGGATGACGGTCAACTCGCCCTCACCGTGGACGGGGCGACCGGCGACAAAGAAGGCTCTCGGCTCCACGTCGGCAGCGTAGACGACGACCGGCCACACGGAAACAGTCGCCGCAGGCCTTGTCTGCCTCGAATTCAGTAGCCAAGATGGCAACAAGATTGCGATTACCTCCGCGACCAGACTCCCGGCCACCCCTGGAGAGACATCCTCATGAGCGACCAGCAGCAGCTGCGCAACTTCGTCAACGGCCAGTACGTCGATCCGGTGGACGGCGGGTACGCCGACCTGATCGACCCGTGCACCGGTGAGGTCTTCGCCCAGACCCCCGTCTCCGGCGCGGCGGACGTGGACGCGGCGATGAAGGCCGCCGCCACCGCCTTCGAGAGCTGGCGGGACACCACCCCCGGCGAACGGCAGAAGGCGATGCTCAAGCTCGCCGACGCCGTCGAGGCCCGCGCCGCCGAGCTGGTCGACGCCGAGGTGCGCAACACCGGCAAGCCGCGCCAGCTCACCGCCGACGAGGAGCTGCCGCCGGCGGTGGACCAGTTCCGCTTCTTCGCCGGCGCCGCCCGCCTGCTCGAAGGCCGCTCCGCCGGCGAGTACATGGCCGGGCACACCTCGTACGTGCGGCGCGAGCCGATCGGCGTCTGCGCGCAGGTGACGCCCTGGAACTACCCGCTGATGATGGCGGTCTGGAAGATCGCCCCGGCCCTGGCGGCGGGCAACACGGTGGTGCTGAAGCCGTCCGACACCACGCCGGTGTCGACGCTGCTGCTGGCCGAGATCGCCGCGGAGTTCTTCCCGCCGGGCGTGTTCAACGTGGTCTGCGGCGACCGGGACACCGGTCGTACCCTCGTCTCGCATCCCACCCCGCAGCTGGTGTCGATCACCGGCTCGACCCGCGCGGGCATGGAGGTCGCCTCCGCCGCCGCGCCGGACCTCAAGCGGACCCACCTGGAGCTGGGTGGCAAGGCCCCGGTGGTGCTCTTCGACGACGCGGACGTCGCGGCGGCGGCCGAGGCGATCGCGGTCGGCGGCTACTTCAACGCCGGCCAGGACTGCACCGCCGCCACCCGGGTGCTCGCCGGCCCCGGCGTGTACGACGACTTCGTCGCCGCGCTGACCGAGCAGGCCCGCAACACGAAGACCGGCGCCCCGGACGACGCCGACGTGCTCTACGGCCCGCTGAACAACGCCAACCAGCTCGCCCGGGTGCGCGGCTTCGTCGACCGGCTGCCCGACCACGCCACCGTCGAGGCCGGCGGCTCACCGCTCGGCGAGCGCGGCTACTTCTACGCCCCGACCGTCGTCTCCGGCGTACGGCAGGCCGACGAGATCATCCAGGACGAGGTGTTCGGCCCGGTCATCACCGTGCAGCGCTTCTCCGACGAGGACGAGGCGGTGCGCTGGGCCAACGGCGTCGACTACGGCCTGTCCGCCTCGGTCTGGACCAGGGACCACGGCCGGGCGATGCGGATGACCCGCCGGCTCGACTTCGGCTGCGTCTGGGTGAACACCCACATCCCGTTCGTCTCCGAGATGCCGCACGGCGGCTTCAAGCACTCCGGGCACGGCAAGGACCTGTCGGTCTACAGCCTGGAGGACTACACCCGGATCAAGCACGTCATGCACAACATCGAGGGCTGACGGTGAGCGCGAGGAGTGAGCCGGGTTTGCGAGCCCCGCAGTCGCGAACGAGAGAAGGCGCAGCATTGGCATCGTCGGAAGAGCTGCACAAGCGACGCGGCGCGGCCGTGGCCCGGGGCGTCGGCAGCACCATCTCGTCCTACGTGGACCGCGCTGGCGGCGGCACCATCACCGACGTCGAGGGCCGGCAGTGGATCGACTTCGCCGCCGGCATCGCGGTCGCCAACGTGGGCAACTCCGCCCCGAGGGTGGTCGAGGCGGTGAAGGCGCAGGTCGAACGCTTCACCCACACCTGCTTCATGGTCGCCCCGTACGAGTCGTACGTGGCGGTCTGCGAGCAGCTCAACGCGATCACCCCGGGCGAGCACGAGAAGCGCTCGGCGCTGTTCAACTCCGGCGCCGAGGCGGTGGAGAACGCCGTGAAGATCGCCCGGCACGCGACCGGGCGGCCGGCGGTGGTGGTCTTCGACCACGCGTACCACGGCCGGACCAACCTGACCATGGCGCTGACCGCGAAGAACATGCCGTACAAGCACCGGTTCGGGCCGTTCGCCGGGGAGATCTACCGGGTGCCGATGTCGTACCCGCTGCGCGACGGGGGCCTCTCCGTGGCCGAGGCGGCGGCGCGGGCGATCGAGATGGTGGAGAAGCAGGTCGGCGCGGAGAACGTGGCCGCGCTGCTGATCGAGCCGATCCAGGGCGAGGGCGGTTTCGTCGTACCCGCGGCGGGGTTCCTGCCGGCGCTGCGCGAGTGGGCGACGGCGGCCGGGGTGGTCTTCGTCGCCGACGAGATCCAGACCGGGTTCTGCCGGACGGGGCACTGGTTCGCCTGCGAGCACGAGGAGGTCGTGCCGGACCTGATCACCCTGGCCAAGGGCATCGCCGGTGGGCTGCCGCTGGCGGCGGTGACCGGCCGGGCGGAGCTGATGGACGCGGTGCACGTGGGCGGCCTCGGCGGCACGTACGGCGGCAACCCGATCGCCTGCGCGGCGGCGCTGGCCAGCATCGAGACCATGCGGGAGCTGGATCTGACCAGCGCGGCGCAGCGGATCGGCACGGCGATGACGGCGCGGCTGCGCACCATCGCCGAGCGTGACCCGCGCATCGCCGAGGTACGAGGCCGGGGCGCGATGCTCGCGGTGGAGCTGGTGCAGCCGGGCACCCTCGTCCCGGACCCGGCCGCCACGTCGGCGGTCTCGGCGGCCTGTCACGCCGCCGGCCTGCTCACTTTGACCTGCGGCACGTACGGCAACGTGCTGCGCTTCCTGCCGCCGCTGGTCATCTCCGACGAGGAGCTGGCCCGGGGTCTGGACATCCTGGACGCCGCCTTCGGCTGACCGCCGGGCCGGTCTCACTCTCGGGGAACGGCACGGGTGCCACCGCACCCGGGCCGTTCCCATTTTCGTGCCTCGGGTCCCATTCGGCGTCAGCCTGTCCTATAGTCCTACTGTCGTAGGACAATGGAAGGGTGACTGGGTGATCGAGTTCGTGCTGGACGGTCGGTCCAAGGTGAACACCTACGTGCAGCTGATCCAGCAGGTCAAACAAGCTCTGCGGGTGGGGCTGCTGACGCCCGGCGACCAACTGCCGAAGGTCCGCGACGTCGCGCAGTCGCTGGCCATCAACCCGAACACCGTGCTGAAGGCGTACCGCGAGCTGGAGATCGAGGGCCTGGTGGAGGGGCGCCCCGGGGTGGGCACCTTCGTACGGCGCACCCTCGCCAGCTCGTCACTGTCCCACCAGGCCGAACTGCGCGAAGAACTGGTGGCCTGGCTGCACCGGGCCCGGGCCGCCGGGCTGACACCAGAGGACGTGACCGCCCTCGTCGAGACCACCATGCGGGCCGCGCTCATCGCTGGGACGCCGCGCGCCGAGCCCGCCTCAGCAGGATGAGAGGACATCGGATGGAGATCGCGCTGGAGGCCGAGCAACTCGGCAAACGGTACGGGAGAACCTGGGCGTTACGGGACTGTTCGCTGCGCCTGCCCGCCGGGCGCATCGCCGCCCTCGTCGGGCCCAACGGTGCGGGCAAGAGCACCCTGCTGCACCTGGCGGTGGGTCTGCTGCGGCCCGACGCCGGTACGGTCCAGGTCTTCGGCGAGTCGCCGTACGACAACCCGAGGGTCCTGCCGGAGATCGGATTCGTCGCCCAGGACACGCCGCTGTACCGCGACTTCACGGCCGCCGAACTGGTCCACGTCGGCGGCAGGATCAACCGGCGCTGGGACGCCGCGCTGGCGCGCAACCGCCTCGCCCAGCTCGGCATCCCGCCGAACCTGCCGGTCGGCAAGCTCTCCGGCGGCCAGCGCGCCCAGGTCGCGCTGGCGCTCGCCCTGGCGAAACGCCCCCGGCTGCTGCTGCTCGACGAACCGGTCGCCAGCCTCGATCCGCTGGCCCGCCGCGAGTTCCTCCAGTCGCTGATGGGCAGCGTCGCGGAATCGGAGACCACCGTGCTGCTCTCCTCGCACCTGCTGGCCGACCTCGAACGGGTCAGCGACTACCTGGTCGTGCTGCACGCCGCCCGGGTGCAGCTCGCCGGCCCGGTCGACGACCTGGTCGCCGCGCACCGGCAGCTGATCGGGCCCCGGCACGAAGACGGCCCGATCCCCGGAGTCGCAGCCGTGGTCCGGACCAGCCACACCGCGCGCCAGTCCACCCTGCTGGTCCGCACCGACGGTCAGGTGATCGATCCGGAGTGGACGGTGCACGAGGTGACCCTGGAAGACCTCATCCTGGCCTATCTCGCCGACGGCGAGACGCCGGCCAGCCACACCGAATGGGAGGTGCCGGCATGATCTGGCTGGCCTGGCGGCAACACCGCAGACAAATTCTGATCACCCTGCTCGGGTTCGCGGCACTCGCCGCCCTGATGATCCCGATCGGCCTGTCGATGCGGCACACCTTCGCCGATCTCGGGCTGCCGGAATGTGTCCGTCAGGTGGCCCGTGCCGACGTGGCCCCGGCGACCGTGGACGGCTGCGAGGCGGCGTTCCGCCGCTTCGCGAACCGGTACGGCAGCATGAACCTCGTGGCCGTCCTGCTTCTCATCCTGCCGATGCTCGTCGGTCTGTTCTGGGGCGCGCCGCTGGTCGCCCGCGAGGTGGAGCACGGCACGCACCGATTCGCCTGGACCCAGGGAGTCGGTCGGACCCACTGGGCACTGGTGAAGTTCGGGCTGGTCGTCGCGGTGACAGCGGCCGTCGCGGTCTGCTACGGGCTGGGCATGTCATGGTGGGTCAGTCCGCTGACCCAGGCCGCACACGAGGGCCGGCTCGGCATCATCGTCTTCGACCTGCAGGGCGTCGCCCCGATCGGCTACACCCTCTTCGCCGTGACGCTCGGCATCTTCGCCGGCACCCTCTGGCGCCGGATGCTGCCCGCCATGACCGTCACCCTCGTCGGGTACGTCGGCGTCCGGGCGGCAGTCGCAGTCCTGGCCAGACCGCACTACCAGCCCGCCCGCACCCTCACCTTCCCGGTGGACGGGGCCGGACCGATGCGGATGACCCGTGGCGACTGGATCCTCTCCAGCGGTGTCCGCAACGCCGACGGGAGGATGGTGGCAGCGGATGCTCAGGTCGTGTGTCCCCCGGGTGCTCCCGGGCCGGGAGGCGGTGTCTGCGGCGCCGACCTCGGCCTCGGACCCGGCGCCTACAACTGGCAGCTCTACCAGCCGGCCAACCGGTTCTGGCTGTTCCAGTACATCGAGACCGGCATCTTCGTCGCCCTCGCCGCGCTCCTGCTCTACTTCGCCGTACGCCGCCTCCGCCGCATCGCCTGACCCGCCGCCCGCACGTTTCCGAGCCCGCGCCTCGGTGGAACACCATGGGTGTCACACCCTCCCCGTGGCACCCATGGTGTTCGCTCAGCGGAGCAGTTCGACGTTGCGTCGGACCCCGCCATCACCGGCGTGACGAGCTGCGCGAGCCGCCCGACGGCCGGACCGAGGGCCCGCCAGGGCACGGCGGCCAGTTCGTCGGTACACATCTCCACCTCGTCGCGCCGAAGTCAGATGTCGTTGTGCCAGCCACGGTTGATCTCGCCCGCCGGGCGCGGCTCGCCCCTGGCGACCACCCGCCAGAAGCGGTGCGGCTCGGCGTGATCGCGCAGCGACACCTCGGCGCCGACGCGTACCCGGCGGTCGTCACGCACCCAGGCGACCAGGTGGCGATCGCCGCTGACCAGCTGGAGCTGTACCATCATCCGTTCCCTCGTCCCGACCATCACGACCGCCCCTTCTCCATTCACGACGCCGCGCCCGTTGGCGACGACCGAGGCACCAGGATGAGGGGCGTCGATCGACGCCGGCAACCGGTATTGGCGATCACCGATGAGCTGCGTCACGATGCGCGAGGAGGTCGCCGATGGCTGCCCCTGGCCGACTGGACGGGCCTCCCGGCACCGGGAGGCCCCGTCAGGCGATCTGGCGCAGGTCGTTGCCGTAGTCGAAGATGATGCGCAGCCGCGCCCCGAGGGCGTTGGCATAACGGCTCAACGTGGCCACCTCGTTGACGTCGAGGTCGCCGTTCTCGATCTGGCTGACCCGGCCCGGCGTGACGCCCATCAACTCGGCCACCTGACGCTGGGTGAGCCCCAGTCGCTTGCGCTCCTCCGCGAGGTGGTACGCGCTCACCCACGCTTCGGTGCGGGCGCGCTCCCTTTCGTACTCGGCTTCGTCGTCGCGAAGCTCGTTCCGGACATCCTCCCAGTCATGGAACTCGGTCATTTCTCACCCCTTTGCTGCCTCTCGTGTCAAGCCATGCCTTGTAGACGATTTCCGGCAGAGGGATGTTTTCCTCGTACCACCGGGTCCAGTTGTGCGCCTTGTTACCCGCCACCAGCAGCACCGCCTGCGACCACGGGTCGAAGACGAAGAGCACCCGGACGGCCACGTCACGTCCGGACCGGGGCCTCAGTTCCTTGAGGTTGTTGACGTTGGAGCCGCGGAGAGTGTCCACGAGTGGGCGACCCAGCCCCGGCCCGTCTCCGCCAACATGTCGATGGCGACGCTGACACACCGGTACGCGTCGGGATCGGCACGCCGCAGGTTTCGCAGCCACTGCCGCACCTCGCCGGTCACCCGGACGGCCCAGCGTCGGTTGGCCTGCTCCGCCACGCCCCAGCTACAGCTTGAGCTAAACAAGCGCGGACATCGTTCGCGGAACTGTCAGCTCCATCCACGCCGTCACCGCGCAGACCGGTGGGCGGGCACCGGGCGCCCGCCCACCGGAAGGATGCTTCGTCAGCCGATGCTGAAGATTACGTTGTCCAGCTCGCCGCGGAACTGGTCGTTGTTGGTCAGCCCAGGACCCTTGGCACCGATGTTCACCGTCGCGGTGCTGGTGATGTCCATCGTGGCGCCGGTCGAGGTCTTCACCGTCTCGGTGCCGACGACCAGGCTCAGCACGTCGCCGCGCCGCTTGCACTGGACGAACTTCCAGCCCTGATCGGCGATCGAGGTGTCGGCGGTGAGCAGCACGAACGGGTTACCCCCCTGGGAGTCGATGCCCTCGATGCGGCAGCCCGGCTTGCCGTTGTCGAGCTGGAGCTTCCACTGGTTCGTGTCGGCGAAGACGCCCTTCTGCATCAGGTTCGCCCCGCCGGTCACCTGACCGGAGGTGACCTTGACCAGCGTGCTGATGGTGAAGTCCTGGGTACCCGGGCTGAGGTTCGGCGCGTCGGGCACCTGGACCACCGCGCTGCCCGAGGCGGGGAAGGCGATCGCCGGGCTGCTGCCGGCGCCGCTGGGACGGGTCGCCCGGGAGATGCTGCCCGGCGCGCTCACCGCGATGCAGCCGGAGTCGCCGGGGGTGGCGACGTCGGCAAAGCAGCCGGACGTCCACGGGCCAGGCTCGACCTGCCCGGTCGGCGTGGCGTCGAAGTCCAACCGCAGCTGCTCGGTGGCCGCGTACGCGGGCGCGGTGTCCACCAGCACGGCGGCGGCGAGAGCGGTGACACCCAGGGCGAATGCGGACATGGCACGACCCATGAAGGCCCTCCGGAGAATCGAGCCGCGGACCCCCGTACGGCCGCAGCGTCCCAACATGATCACGGTCGGTGCGACGCGTGTCAATGCCCCGGGAAACCCGTCGCCAACCTCGGCGATCTTGCACTTTCGGCCCGGCAAGTGTCCAGCTTGACCCGAATAGCCCGGGCGGTAAGTGCAAGATCGCTTGAAGGGGTCAGGCAAGAGCGGCGCGGATGGTGGCGACTATGTGGGCTGGGCGACGATAGAGGTCACGGTCGGTGAAGTAGCGCATCCGCCACCCGTTCGCGTGGAGCCAGTTCATCCGATCCCGGTCATGCCGGAGTCGCTCCCGGTCCAGATGCGACAGCCCGTCGTATTCGATGCCGATCCTGCGCTCCCGGTAACCCAGGTCAAGGCGGTAGCGACGGATGCCGTCGCGATCGTGCACCCACAGTTGCGGCTCGGGAGGCGGCAGTCGCCCGTCGACCAAGACCAGTCGCAGCTGACTCTCCTGGCGACACTCCGCCCGACCGTCCGCCAACGGCACGAGTTCACGAGCCTGCCGGACACCGCGGAGAGCGCGATGGGCCGACAGCTCCGCCACCAACTCGCCCTGCGTGACCGCGCCCGACCGGATGGCGGCGTCGAGCACCGGCAGGGCATCCATTCGGCGGAGGGTGCGCGCCAGATCAACGGCGCACCGGGCCGCCGGGACGCACGGAACGCCGCCAACGAGAACCGGCCGCACGGGGAGGACGGAGTGGTGCACGACCAGCCCGGGAAGCCGGGGCCTGGGCACTGCGGCCGGCAACTGGACGTGGACCTGGCCCTCACGCAGCACCCCGAACCCGTGCCGACGGGCCGCGCTCTGCCTGGTCAGCATGGCCTCCTGGGGTAGGCACAACATCAGTGCCCGCAGTTCGTCCTCGGCCCCGCAGGGTTGATCCGCATAGACACCTCTCCGCACCCGGAGCAGCTCCTCTCTGCTGACCTGCATCCGGATCCGCTTCACGGTGAGAGTGCGCATCAGAGCATCGGCGCGCCAAAGCTGAGTAGGCATGACAGCAGGATCCCGAACCGCTTCCCAACCCACTCCCCACGCGATAGCCCCTGTGGACAACCCACCCCCCTGTGGAAAACCCCCGCACCCCCCACCCCCTCTGCTACCCCCCACCCCCTCCCCCGATCCCCTCCCCCCTCCCCAACCTCGCTCCCCACACCGCCACCATTCCGCGATCTTGCACTTGCGGCCCAGAGAATGCACTTTTTGCACAAAATGTCGGGGCAAAAAGCGCAAGATCGCGGGGGGGGGGTCAGCGGGCGTCGAGGAGGGGCTGGGTCGGGTCCCAGGGTGGGCCGCCGGCGGCGTCGCGGCGACGCCGGGCGATGGCCGACAGCGCCTCCAGGACCACCCGGTTGCCGAGGTACGCGGTGATGTCGGCGTGGTCGTACGGCGGGGCGACCTCGACCACGTCCACCCCGACCACGGGCAGCTCGTAGCAGACCCGGCGGACCGCGTCGAGCAGTTGCCGCGAGGTCAGCCCGCCCGGCTCCGGGGTGCCGGTGCCGGGTGCCATGCCGGGGTCGACCACGTCCACGTCGACGGAGAGGAACACCGCCTCGCACTCGTCGGTCGCGATGGCGAAGGCTTCGGTGAGGCAGGTGTCGAGCCCACGAGAAACCAGTTCGGTCATCTCGTAGGAGCGCATCCGCTGCGCGGCCATCCACGCCAGGGTGGGTGGGTCCGGCCAGTAGCCGCGCAGGCCGATCTGGAGGAAGCGGTCGCCGCGTACCGCGCCGGACTCGATGAGCCGGCGCATCGGCTGGCCGTGCCCGTGCAGCGAGCCGAACTCGATGTGCCCGGTGTCGGCGTGCGCGTCGAAGTGCACCAGCGACACCCGGCCGGGCCCGTGCTGCCGGGCCACCCCGGTGGCGTCGGGCAGGGCGATGGAGTGGTCCCCGCCGAGCACGATCGGGATCGCGCCGGCGGAGGCGACGGCGTACACGGCGGCTTCCAGGGACGCCAGCGACCGCTCGATGTCGCCGGAGAACATCTCCACGTCGCCGGCGTCGTAGACGCGCAGGTCGCGCAGCCCGTCGACGCGCAACGCCAGGGACGGGCGGGAGCCGTCGTGCGGCAGATAGCAGGCCTGCCGGATGGCGGACGGGCCGAACCGCGTGCCCGGCCGGTGCGAGGTGCCACCGTCGAAGGGCGCCCCGACGATGACGACGTCGGCGTCGGCGAACGACGAGGGCTCCGCCAGCGAGCAGCGGTCCACCCCGAGGAAGGTGACGTCGGGGCCGTACATCGGGCCGTAGCGGTTCATCGCTCCTGGACACCCCACGGCGAGCCGTACCCGGTGAGCAGGTCGAGGAAGGGGCGGGGCGGCAGTGCCTCCGGGCCGATCACCCCGGTCCCGGACCAGGCGCCGGTGGCGAGCAGTTCCAGGGCCACCACCGGGTTGACCGCGGTCTGCCAGACGACGGCCTGGTGGCCGTACTCGCGCATGGACCACTCGTTGTCGACCACGTGGTAGAGGTAGACCTCACGCGGCCGCCCGTCCTTGCCGGTGCCGGTGACCCAGGTGCCGGCGCAGGTCTTGCCGCGCATCAGGTCGCCCAGCGTGGCCGGGTCGGGCAGGCTGGCGGCGACGACGTCGCGTGGGGAGACGGAGACACCGCCGACCCGGACGGGGGAGACGGCGTCCAGGCCGAGCTTGTGCAGGACCTTGAGCACCTCGATGAACTCGTCGCCGAGGCCGTACTTGAAGGTGACCCGCTTCGCCCTGACCCAGCGCGGGATGAGCAGCACCTCCTCGTGCTCGACGTTCACGCACTCGACCGGGCCGATCCCCTCGGGGAAGTCGAAGACCTCCGGCTCGCTGAACGGTTCGGTGGTGTACCAGCCCCGGTCGGCCTCCCAGATCACCGGCGGGTTGAGGCACTCCTCGATGGTGGTCCAGATGGAGAACGACGGCGCGAAGTCGTAGCCCTCGACGGTGAGGTTCGCGCCGTCGCGTACGCCGATCTCGTCGATCTCGTCGAACAGCTCGTCGGCGGCGTAGCGGGCGAAGACGTCGGACAGGCCCGGCTCGATGCCGATGCCGCAGAGGGCCAGCCGGCCGGCCGCCTCCCACCGGTCGGCTGCGGCGAACTGGTCGTCACCGAGCTTCACCCCGGTCTCGGCGTAGGGCCGCGACGGGTGCGGGTGGGACAGCGACATGGCCATGTCGAGGTAGTCGGCCCCGGCGGCGAAGGCGCCGTCGAAGATCGGCATGACGAAGCGCGGGTCGACCGCGTTGAGCACGTGGGTGATCCGGTGCTCCCGGCACAGCGCGGCGACCGCGTCGGCGGCGGAGGCGTCGACCTCTGCCGCGACGAACCGGTCACCGTGCCCGGCCACCGCGCGCTCGGCGCGGCCGGGGTCGTGGTCGGCGACGACCATGGTCTCGAAGAAGGAACGCCGGGCGGCGATGGCGACCGCGGCGGAGCCGACGCCACCGGCGCCGACGAGCAGGATGCGCATCAGGAATCAAACCCCAAACCAAGACGATCGAGAGTACGGAGCCAGCGGTTGCGCCGGCCCTCATGCGCGTCGGCGCGGGCCAGCGACCAGCGGGTGAGGTTGATGCCGGCGGCCCGGACGGGCTCCGGCGGGAACGGCAGCGGCGTGCTGCGGACCAGGTCGAGCCGGGTCAGCGGGGTCTCCTCGCCGCCCAGCAGGTCGAGCATCACCCGGGCGCCGAACCGGGTGGCGCCGACACCGAGCCCGGTGAAGCCGGCCGCGTACGCCAGCCGACCGCCGTACGCGGTGCCGAAGAACGGGCAGAACCGGGTGCAGGTGTCGATCACCCCGCCCCAGCGGTGGCTGAAGCTCAGCTCCTCCAGCTGCGGGAACGTGGTGAAGAAGTGCTCGGCGAGGGCGGTGAAGGTGGCCGGCCGCTGCTCCAGCTCCGGGGCGACCCGGTTGCCGTAGTGGTAGACCGCGTCGTAGCCGCCGAAGAGGATCCGCCCGTCGCCGGTGATCCGGTAGTAGTGGAACAGGTTGCCGGTGTCGGCCAGCCCCTGCCGGTTGCGCCAGCCGATCGCGTCCCGCTGCGCCGGGGTCAGCGGCTCGGTCATCAGGGCGTAGTCGTAGACCGGCACGAGCCAGGCGCGCAGCCGGCGCAGCAGCGGCGGGAAGGCGTTGGTGGCGAGCACCACCTGCCGGGCCCGCACCGTCCCCGGCGCCGCGTCCGGCCCGCCGGCCGTCGCCGCCCGCAGCCCGGCGCCGTCGCGGCGCAGGCCGGTCACCCGGGTGTGCTCGTGGATCCGCACCCCCTCGTCGAGGCAGGCCCGGCGCAGGCCCCAGGCCAGCTTCGCCGGGTCCAGCATGGCCACCCGGTCCCGATCCCACAGCCCACCGAGGTACGTCGGCGAGTCCACCTCGGCACGGGCCTCGTCGGCGTCGAGCAGCCGCACGTCGTGGCCGTACCGGCGGGCCAGCTCGGCGTCTTCGGCGAGCCCGGCGAGCTGGTACGGCTCGACCGCCACCGCCAGCTCGCCGGTGCGTTCGAAGTCGCAGTCGATCCCGTACGCCTCGACGGTCGCGGCGATGGCGTCCAGGTTCTGCCGGCCCAGCCACTCCAGCTCGTCGATCTCGCCGGGGAAGCGGTCCACGCCGTTGGCCAGCCCGTGGGTCAGCGAGGCGGCGCAGAACCCGCCGTTGCGCCCGGACGCCGCCCAGCCGCAGGTGCCCGCCTCGACCAGCAGCACGTCCCGCGCGGGATCGTCCCGCTTGGCGAGCAGCGCCGCCCACAGGCCGCTGTAGCCGCCGCCGACGACCAGCAGGTCGGCGGTGTGCGTACCGTGCCGCGGCGGCAGCGGGTCGGGCCGGTCCGGGCGGTCGAGCCAGTAGGGCACGGGCGCCGCCTCGGCGAGCGCCCGGCCGGTATGCGGGAGGGTCATGACGGGCTCTTCGCCCGCCGGCCGGCCGCCGGGGCGACCGCGAGGTCGGCGCGCCGGGCCCGCCGTCCGCGCAGCGAGCCGGCCCCGACCAGCAGCAGCGCGATCACGAACATCGCCGTGCCGATCACGTTGACCTGCGGCGGGATGCCCCGCTGGGCGGCGCCCCAGACGTACATCGGGAAGGTGACGGTGGTGCCGGCGTTGAAGTTCGTGATGATGAAGTCGTCGAAGCTGAGCGAGAAGGCGAGCAGCGCGGCGGCCACGATGCCGGGCAGCACCAGCGGCAGGGTGATCCGCCGGAAGGTCTGCCACTCGCTGGCGTAGAGGTCCATCGCGGCCTCCTCCAGCCGCTGGTCCATTCCGGCCAGCCGCGCCTTCACCGTCACCACCACGAACGACACGCAGAACATGACGTGCGCGATGACGATGGTCCAGAAGCCCTGCGGCACGCCGGCGGCGACGAAGAGGGCGAGCAGCGAGGTGCCCATCACCAGCTCCGGCGTGGCCATCGGCAGGAAGATCAGCAGGTTGATCCCGGTACGGCCGCGGAACCGGTGCCGGACCAGGGCGAAGGCCATCAGGGTGCCGACGACGGTGGCGACGACGGTGGCGATGAAGCCGATCTGCACGCTACGGACCACCGCGTCGCACATCTCCGAGGTGGCGCAGGGCTGCCGCCAGTTGTCCAGGGTGAACTCGTGGAAGTCGTACGACAGCCGGCTGGACGGGCGGTTGAAGGAGAGCCCGGCCACCACCAGGATCGGCAGGGAGAGGTAGCCGAGCACCAGCAGGGCGACGCCCATCACCCAGCGGTCGGCCAACCAACGGGACAGTCTCACAGCACCTCCTCCGTGCCGGCCCGGCGCAGGTAGACGAAGACCACCACGAGGATCGCCGCCATCAGCAGGAACGACAGCGCCGCGCCCTGCGGGTAGTCCAGCCGGACCAGGAACGCCGAGTCGATGACGTTGCCGATCATGTACTCGTTCGGGGTGCCGAGCAGTTCCGCGTTGATGTAGTCGCCGGTGGCCGGGATGAAGAAGAGCAGCGTGCCGGCGATCAGGCCGGGCATCGACAGCGGCAGGGTGACCCGGCGGAACGCCTGCACTCCGCTGGCGTACAGGTCGCTCGCCGCCTCCAGCAGCCGGTGGTCCAGCCGCTCCAGGCTCGCGTACAGCGGCAGCACCAGGAACGGCAGGAAGTTGTACGTCAGGCCGAGGATCACCGCCACCGGGGTGGCGAGCAGCCGGCCGTCGGGGCCGAGCAGGTGCACGTCGCGCAGCAGCCCGACCAGAGCGCCGTTGTCGGACAGGATGGTCTTCCAGGCCAGGGTGCGCACCAGGAAGCTGGTGAACATCGGGGCGACCACACAGACCAGCAGCAGGTTCTTCCACCGGCCGGCCTTCTGCGCGATCGCGTACGCCAGCGGGTAGCCCATCAGCAGGGCCAGCACCAGCGCGATCCCGGCGTAGAGGAACGAGCGGACGAAATGCGGCCAGTACGCCTGCACCGCGTCCGGGTAGTTGCCGAACGCCCAGGTCAGCGCGTACCCGGTGGAGAGCGATCCGCTGGGGTCGTAGAGGCTGGCCGCGGCGAGTTGCAGCAGCGGCAGGCCGAAGAAGACCAGCAGCCAGGCCCCGCCCGGCAGCAGCAGCAGGTACGGCAGCAGCCGGTGTCGCCCCCGCCGGGGCGGCGGGCCGGCCGCCTGCCCCGACGGGGTGGAGACGTGAGCCAGAGCGCTCATGAAGTCGCCCCGACCGGCTCGTCGAGCAGCGGGGTGGTGCTGTCCTCCTGGCCCGGCTCCCGGGGCAGCAGGAAGGCGTGCCGGGGGTCCCAGTGCGCCGCCACCCGGCTGCCGACCGGCAACTGACCGCCGGCGCCACTGTTCGCCGCGAACGCGGAGATCTCGCTGCCCCAGCCGGTCCGGACCAGGTACTGGGTGCTGACCCCCACGTAGGAGGCGTCGGTGACCACACCCTCGACGTGCTGGTGGCCACCGGGAACCTGGTCGGCTCCGCCGACCAGGTGCAGCTTCTCCGGGCGTACCCCCAGGTAGACCGCGCCCTGGTCGGCGCGGGCGCGGTCGGCGGGCACCGAGAAGCGGGCGCCGTGGGCGGTGACCGGCACCTCGGCGCCGGCGGTGCCCGCGGCCTCGGCGGCGAGCAGGTTGGACTGGCCGAGGAAGTTCGCCACGAACGCGGTGGCCGGGAACTCGTAGATGTCGGCCGGGGCGCCCAGCTGCTCGATCTTCCCGGCGTTCATCACCGCGACCGTGTCGGCCATGGTCATGGCCTCCTCCTGGTCGTGGGTGACGTGCACGAAGGTGATCCCGACCTCGGTCTGGATCCGCTTCAGCTCGATCTGCATCTGCCGGCGCAGCTTCAGGTCGAGCGCGCCCAGCGGCTCGTCGAGCAGCAGCACCTGGGGGTGGTTGATCAGTGCGCGGGCCAGGGCGACCCGCTGCTGCTGCCCGCCGGAGAGCTGGGCGGGACGGCGGCGGTCGTAGCCGTCGAGCTGCACCAGCGACAGCATCCGCTGGACCTGGTCGTCCACCGTGCGGATGCCGCGCCGGCGCAGCCCGAAGGCCACGTTCTCCGCGATGTCGAGGTGCGGGAAGAGCGCGTAGCTCTGGAACACGGTGTTCACCGGCCGCTTGTACGGCCGCAGCCGGGCGATGTCCCGGTCGCCGAGCAGCACCTGCCCGCTGGTCGGTTCCTCCAGGCCGGCGATCATCCGCAGGGTGGTGGTCTTGCCGCAGCCGGACGCGCCGAGCAGGGCGAAGAACGAGCCCTGCGGGATGGTCAGGCTGAGATCGTCCACCGCGGTGAAGATGCCGAACCGCTTGGTGAGGTTGGCCAGCCTCAGGTCGCCGGCCGGTGACTCGTGCCCCATCGTCCTCACGCCCCGATGACCTGCTGGAACTTCGACTCGTACTCCTTCTCCTGCTTCTCGTCCAGGGCCATGAAGACCTTGGACTTCGACAGCAGGGCATCATCCGGGAAGATCAGCGGGTTCTTGGCCAGCTCCGGGTCGATCTTCTCCATCTCCGCCTGCGCGCCCTTGACGGGGCAGATGTAGTTGACGTACGCGGCCACCTGGGCGGCGATGGCCGGCTCGTAGTAGTGGTTGATCAGCTCCTCGGCGTTGCCCTTGTGGGTGGCCTTGTTCGGCACCAGCATGTTGTCCGACCAGAGCATCACGCCCGACTCCGGCACCACGAACTTGATCTTCTCGTCCTCGAAGCCGAGCTGGATCACGTCGCCGGACCAGCCGATGCAGGCGGCGATGTCCCCCTTGGCCAGGTCCGGGGCGTAGTCGTTGCCGGTGAACTTGCGGATCTGCTTGGAGTCCACGGCCTTCTTCAGCTTGTTCAGCGCGTCGTCGAACTGCGCGCCGGTGAAGTTGGCCGGGTCGTGGCCGTTGGACTGGAGCAGCAGGCCCATGGTGTCCCGCATCTCGGAGAGCGCGGTCACCTTGCCCTTGAGGTCGGCGCGGGTGAGCAGCTGGTCGACGGTGCGGATCTCCTTGGTGACCTTGGCGTTGTAGGCGAGCCCGGCCAGGCCGGACTGCCACGGGATGGCCAACTGGTTGTCGCTGTCGAAGGGGCGGTTGCGCAGCGACGGCAGCAGGTTCGCCTCGACGTTCGGCAGCTTCGCCTTGTCCAGCTTCTGGATCCAGCCGAGCCGGATCATCCGGGCGGCCATCCAGTCGGTGAGGACCATGAGATCCCGTCCGGTGCTCTGACAGCCGGCGAGCTGATTCTGCACCTTGCCGAAGAACTCGTTGTTGTCGTTGATGTCCTCGGTGTACGTGACCTGGATGCCGGTCCTCTTGACGAAGGCGTCGAGCGTGGGGCGCTTCGACTCGTCCTTCTCGTCGACGTCCAGGTACTGGGGCCAGTTGGCGAAGGCCAGCTTCTTCTCCGTGGCGGAGAGGTCCTCGCTCTTGCACCCCTCCTCGGTCTGGGTGGCGGCCTTGGTGCCGCAACCGGCCAGCGCGCCGCCCGCGGCGACCAGGGCGGCCGAACCGAGGGTGCCGGTGAGCAGTCCGCGCCTGGTGAGGGGCTTCAGGGGAGTTCGCATGTGACGACTCCTAGGGGGTCGTCCGTCGGCGGCGGGGACGGGGGTGGCGCGCCGGCGGGAGGGGTCAGGTGCCTGGGACGACTGATCCTGACATGAGGTGACGGACCCCACAAGGGATTCCGTTGCGGGAATAGCAATTGACGACGAATTACGCCACACTGCCCGATGGCATTAGGTTCAGCGCGGGGAACGGACATGGGGAGCGGTCGATGACGAACCGGCAACAGGAGAACGGCACCGGCGGGCGGCGCGTCACCGTGCGTGATGGCGCCAGCCACGTTCTGCTCGACGACGTGGCGAAGCAGATCATCGAGCAACTCCAGGAGGACGGCCGCCGGCCGTACGCGACCATCGGCAAGGCGGTCGGGCTCTCCGAGGCGGCCGTACGGCAGCGGGTGCAGCGGCTGCTCGACGCCGGGGTGATGCAGATCGTCGCGGTCACCGACCCGCTCCAGCTCGGCTTCCCCCGGCAGGCCATGATCGGCCTGCGCACCGACGGTGACCTGGAGACGGTGGCCGACCGGCTCGCCGAGTTCGAGGAGATCGACTACGTGGTGGTCACCGCCGGCTCGTTCGACCTGCTGGCCGAGGTGGTCTGCCGCAACGACGCCCACCTGCTGGAGATCCTGCAGAAGCTGCGCGCCGTCCCCGGGGTGCTGGCGACCGAGGCGTTCGTCTACCTCAAGCTGCGCAAGCAGACCTACAGCTGGGGCACCGCCTGAATCGGCGCCCAGTTCCGCCCGGCCGCCGCCCGGTCTGGCCGACTGCCGCTCGGCGCATCCGCCGATGTCCCACCAGCGCCCGGGGAGCAGGCCCTGGATTGGCCCCACCATGTGGTGCCCGCGCCCTTTCGAGCTGACGTCGCAAACGATTCAGCCGGTGGGACGCCACGACAGTCCGGCGCCGCTCTCCGCCGACGCCCCGGTAGGCCGCGTCGCAAGACGCCACGTGCCGCTGCCCCGCCATCCCGGCCGGCCGTGATGTCGTAAGCGATTCAGCTCGACAGGGCCCGACCTGTGACACCCACCCCCGGGCGGACCCCCACCAGCCGCAACCCGGAGGTTCGGATTCCGTTGCATCGCCGGCAGCCATCCGCTGATTCCGTCGCCATAACGGCCATACGCCACTGATCCCACTTGCTTTTCGGGGCTGGGCTGTGCGATAACCGTGGGCAGAGCGGCCGGTGTCACCCCTGACCGGCCCGAGACCCGATGGGGCTGACATGGCCAACGCCACCGACCACCTCTGGATGCACTTCACCCGGATGGCCAGCTACTCCGCCGGCGAGGTTCCGACCATCGTGCGCGGCGAGGGCGCGTACGTCTGGGACGCGCAGGGCCGCCGCTACCTGGACGGACTCGCCGGGCTCTTCGTCGTCAACGCCGGTCACGGGCGTACCGAGCTGGCCGAGGCGGCGGCCAAGCAGGCCGGCGAGCTGGCCTACTTCCCGCTCTGGTCGTACGCCCACCCGAAGGCGGTCGAGCTGGCGGAGAAGATCGCCACGCTCGCCCCGGGCGACCTGAACCGGGTCTTCTTCACCACCGGCGGCTCGGAGGCCGTCGAGGCGGCGTGGAAGCTGGCCCGGGCGTACTTCAAGCGCACCGGCAAGCCGAACAAGTACAAGGTGGTCAGCCGGTACATCGCCTACCACGGCACCTCGATGGGCGCGCTGTCGATCACCGGCCTGCCCGGCATCAAGAGCGACTTCGAGCCGCTGGTACCCGGCGGCATCAAGGTGCCGAACACCAACTTCTACCGCGCCCCCGAGCACGGCGACTCGCCCGAGGCGTTCGGCCGTTGGGCCGCCGAGGAGATCGGCCGCGCCATCGAACGGGAGGGGCCGGACACCGTCGCCGCGGTCTTCCTGGAGCCGGTGCAGAACTCCGGCGGCTGCTTCCCACCACCGCCCGGCTACTTCGAGCGGGTCCGGGAGATCTGCGACGCGTATGACGTGCTGCTCGTCTCCGACGAGGTGATCTGCTCCTGGGGTCGGCTCGGCGAGTACTTCGGCGCCGTCCGCTACGGCTACCAGCCCGACATCATCACCACCGCCAAGGGCATCACCTCCGGCTACGCCCCGCTCGGCGCGATGATCGCCAGCGAGCGGCTGATGGAACCGTTCCTCACCGAGACCGGCATGTTCGCCCACGGGGTGACCTTCGGCGGCCACCCGGTCTCCTGCGCGGTGGCGCTGGCCAACCTGGAGGTCTTCGCCCGTGAGGACCTCATCGGGCACGTCCGGGCCAACGAGGACGCCTTCCGGTCCACCCTGGAGAAACTCAACGACCTGCCCATCGTCGGCGACGTCCGGGGCGACGGCTACTTCTACGGCATCGAGCTGGTCAAGGACAAGACGACCCGGGAGACCTTCGACGAGGCCGAGTCGGAGCGGCTGCTGCGCGGCTTCCTGTCCACCGCGCTGTTCCAGGCCGGGCTCTACTGCCGCGCCGACGACCGCGGCGACCCCGTCGTGCAGCTCGCGCCGCCGCTGATCGCCGAGCAGCAGCAGTTCGACGAGATCGAGCAGATCCTGCGTGCCGTACTGACCGAGGCATGGAACCGCCTCTGAGCGGCGGACCCGGGCCGGACGGGGCCGGCTCCCGGGACACCGGGGGCCGGACCGCGAGCACCAGGGCCGTCGGTGGCACCGACCGTACCCGGGTACGCCGGCTGCCCGACCTCGCCGTGCCGGAACGGGCGACGCTGCACGCCGTCCTCGACGCCGGCCGGGTCGGCCACCTCGCCATCGCCGACGGCGAGCAGCCGTACGCGCTGCCGGTGGCCTACGCCCGCGACGACGAGCGGGTGCTGGTCCACGGGTCCACCGGCAGCCGACTGTTCCGGCACCTCGCGGCCGGCGGGCCGGCCTGCCTGACGGTGACCCTGCTCGACGGTCTCGTGCTGGCCCGCAGCGCCTTCGAGTCCTCGATGAACTACCGGTGCGCCATGGTGCTCGGCCGGCTCACCGTCCTCGACGGCGACGAGAAGCTGGCCGCGCTGGAACGCCTCTCGGCGCACCTGCTCCCGGGCCGGTGGCCGCTGATCCGGCCGCCGTCGGCGAAGGAGCTGGCCGCCACGCTGGTGCTCGCCCTGCCGCTGGACGAGTGCTCGGTGAAGGTCAGCGCCGGCCCGCCCGACGACCCCGCCGGCGATCTCGACCGGCCGGTCTGGGCCGGGGTGGTGCCGGTCGTCGAGACGCTCGGCACCCCGCAGCCCGACCCACGGCTGCGCCACGACCTGCCCCCACCGGAGTGGTGATGCGCTACCAGCAGCTCTCGCACTGGATGTCCACGGTGGACGAGCCGCTGGACCCGCGCCCGCCGCTGCCCGGCGACACCGACGCCGACGTGGTCGTCGTCGGCGCCGGCTACACCGGGCTGTGGGCCGCGTACCACCTCGCGAGCGCCGACCCGTCGCTGCGGATCACCGTGCTGGAGGCCGAGATCGCCGGGTACGGCGCCTCGGGGCGCAACGGCGGCTGGTGCTCGGCGCTCTTCCCCACCTCCCTGCCCGCGCTGGCCCGCCGGCACGGCCGGGACCGGGCGCTGGCCATGCAGCGGGCCATGCAGGAGACCGTGCGCGAGGTCGGCCGGGTGGTGGCCGCCGAGGGCATCGACTGCGACTGGCACCAGGGCGGGACGGTGGTGCTGGCCCGCTCGGCGGTCCAGCTCGAGCGGGCCCGGGGCGAGGTGGCCGCGGCCCGCGAGCACGGCCTCGACCCCGACGACCTGGTGCTGCTCGACGCCGCCGAGGCGTCCGCCCGGTGCGCCGCCGAGGGGGTCCTCGGCGGGACATACACCCCGCACTGCGCGGTGGTGCACCCGGCGAAGCTGGTCCGCGGGCTGGCCCGGGCGGTGGAACGCCGCGGGGTACGCCTGCACGAACGCACCCCGGTGACCGCGATCCGGGCCGGCGCGGCGGTCACCCCGCACGGCACGGTCCGGGCGCCGGTGGTGGTCCGGGCCACCGAGGGGTACACGCCGGGGCTGCCCGGGCAGCGGCGCGTCATCGCCCCGGTCTACTCGATGATGGTGGCCACCGAGCCGCTGCCCGAGCAGACCTGGGCCCGGATCGGGCTGGCCGAGCGGGAGGCGTTCTCCGACCAGCGGCACGTCATCATCTACGGCCAGCGCACCGCCGACGGCCGGCTGGCCTTCGGCGGCCGGGGCGCGCCCTACCACTTCGGCTCCCGCGTCTCCCCCGCGTACGACCGGGAGCCGGAGGTCTTCCTCGCGCTGCGCCGGGTGCTGGGCGAACTCTTCCCCGTGCTCGGCCCCGAGGTGCCGGTCAGCCACGCCTGGGGCGGCCCGCTGGGGGTGGCCCGGGACTGGTCCGCCTCGGTGGGGCTGGACCCCGCCACCGGCATCGGCTGGGCGGGCGGCTACGTGGGCGACGGGGTGGGCACCAGCAACCTCGCCGGTCGTACCCTCGCCGACCTGATCCGGGGTGTGGACAGCGACCTCACCGCCCTCCCCTGGGTCAACCACCGCTCCCCCCGGTGGGAACCCGAACCGCTGCGCTGGCTCGCGGTCAACGCCGGCCTACGCCTGATGTTCTCCGCCGACCGGTCCGAGCACCGCACCGGCCGCCCGTCCCGGCGCGCCGCCGCCTTCTCCCGCCTCCTCGGCCACTGACCCCTGCCGCACCTCCCTGTCGATCGTGAAGTTGTTGCCGCGACACGCCGACGCGAACGGCAACAACTTCATGATCGACCGCGGGCCCCCGGGGGCCGGGGGGTTAGTGGTTGGGGGGAATCACCCGGAGGTGGCCGCGGCGGCCGGTGTGGGGGGTCTGGTGCTGGTCGTGGTCGTCCGCGGGGGGACGGGGGGTGACCGGGCGGGCGGCCTCCCGGACGGCCTCGGCCAGCGCGACCAGGTCGTCGGTGGTGGGCGGCGGCGGCTCGAACTCGCCCTCGTGCCGGACCACGTCCCAGCCCCGGGGGGCGGTCAGGCTCCGGGCGTGCGGCTCACACAGGTCGTACGTGTGCGGCTCGGCGAAGGCCGCCAGCGGGCCCACCACGGCGGTCGACTCGTTGTAGACATAGGTCAACGTGGCAACCGCTTGCCGGGGGCAGCCGTTACGGGAGCAGCGCCGTGGTGACCTCACGGCGGCAGGGTATCCCCATTACCGGGTCCGGCGCACCGGTTCGCGTTGCGACACGCCCGTCACGGTGATCACAATTCGCGCCCGTCGCGTCCCGCCGCGCCAGAGGTGCGCCGCTGCCGCAGGCCAGGCCGTCGCGGGAGCTACCCTGTGCCTCATGACGAGCCCGGAACACCGCCGCCCCGGCTCCGGCCGGCGCACCCACCGCGACCGCCACGGTCGTGGCCTGCGGGGGCGGCTGGTGCCGGCGACCGTCCCGCTGGCCCGCACCAAGGCCGAGGTCTTCGACGACCTCGTGCTGGACACCGTCGAGACGCTGGAGCGCCGCTTCGCCAAGGAGCTGGCCGGGGTCGAGTTCGCCGTCGAGGACGTCCCGCCGGACCTGAACGTCTACGACTCCGACGTGCTCGAGGACGGCGAGGTGCCGCTGGCCCGCCTGCTGCCGGGTCGCCCCGGCCGGCAGGAGATGCCGCCGCGGATCGTGCTCTACCGCCGGCCGCTGGAGTTCCGGGCGATGGACCGCGAGGACCTCGCCGACCTCGTACACGACGTGATCATCGAGCAGGTGGCGAACCTGCTCGGGGTCGACCCGGACGAGCTGGCCTGACCGACCCCCCTCGGTCGGGCCGCCCCCACGGCCCCGACCCCGGGCGTGAGCCGGGCGGCCCCCACCGCCCCGGCCCCACATCAGCTCAGGCGGCCCGCCGCTTGAGCTTGCGCCGCTCCCGTTCGGAGAGCCCGCCCCAGATCCCGAACCGCTCGTCGTGACCGAGAGCGTATTCGAGGCACTCCGTCTTGACCTCGCACCGCGAACAGATGCGCTTCGCCTCGCGGGTCGAGCCGCCCTTCTCGGGAAAGAACGCTTCCGGATCGGTCTGCGAGCAGAGCGCCCGCTCCTGCCACTCCGGCGCGTTTCCGAGCAGGTCGGCCACCTCAAGCTGGCCGTCCATCAGATGCCTCCTTGTCGCGCACCGGCGTCACCGCCGCTGCAACCCCCCACGCGAAAGGCGTGCTTGTCCGTACGGGCCCCATTTGTTGCGTTCCGTGCGAACAACCCCATTCAAATTACACGCGTGTAATGCGTGCGCCGTCAAGCTGAACTTGATAATGGAGTCGCCCTCCCGACACCGTTCGGGCGACCACTTCGGCCGCCCGGCCTCGCAACCTGCCATATCGATTCAGACCCCGGACGAGTAACGCCCTCTCCGGCGAGTTGCCCGAGATTTCTGCCGTGGCGTGGCCGTCGTGGACGCCGCCGGGGTACGCCGGCGGAGGCTCCGGTGGACCAGCCCACCAAGATCAGGATCTCGGTGGGGCACAGGTTAACGCGGTTCCGCCGAGGCTGCCCGTCGAGCCGGAAATGCCGACATCGCCCCGTCCACGATGTGGACGGGCGCGACCGCTCGGACGCGGTGCGGCGATCAGCCCACCCTCGCCGGAGCACTGGTCGGCCAGACGAATTCGACGACCGCGCCGCCGGCGACCCGGACCGCCCCGGCCGGCGTCCGCTCGTCCCACCACACGGTACAGAGGCGGGCGGGCAGATCCGGGTACCCGGCACTGTGGAGGACGCCGTCCCGGACGACGCGTTCCCGCACGGCGGAGTGGGTACGCGCCCCGCCGGCCCGGTCAGCGCGGCTGATCTCGATCTCCCGGCCGTACCGGTCACGCCCGGTGCGCATCCGGTGTTGCAGAGAAAGCTGTTCGGATTCGTGATCTCGGTGGTGAATTCGAACCGGTAGGTCACGTCCGGACGGGCGTCTCCATCGTTGTCGATGTGAATCTCGTACCGCACGTCGTCGCCGAACTCGAACAAGTCCGGTCCGCCGGAGGGAAGCTGGGGAAAGGTTCGACGCTATGCGCGGTGGTGACCGTACGCGGTCGTCCGCTTGCGCGCCGGCCGGCCGGCGGCGGCCGCGATCGCGCACAACTGCTCCTCGGTGCGGGCGGAACCGTTGCCGGAGCCGGCCATCCGAGAGATCGTCTCCTCCATCAGCGTGCCGCCCAGGTCGTTGCAGCCGCCCTGGAGCATCGCCACCGTGCCGGCGTCGCCCAGCTTGACCCAGGAGCACTGAATGTTGTCGATCCGGCCGTGCAGCAGCAGCCGGGCCATCGCGTGCACCGCCCGGTTCTCCCGCCAGGTGGGCCCCGGCCGGGCGATGCCGGCGAGGTAGATCGGCGCGTTGGTGTGCACGAACGGCAGCGCCACGAACTCGGTGAACCCGCCGGTACGGTCCTGCACCCCGGCCAGCACCCGGAAGTGCGCCAGCCACTGCCCCGGGTGGTCCACGTGGCCGTACATCATGGTGGAGCTGGATCGGATGCCCAGCTCGTGGGCCGCGCTGACCACCTCGACCCAGGCGGCGGCGGGCAGCTTGCCCTTGGTGAGCACCCAGCGCACGTCGTCGTCGAGGATCTCCGCGGCGGTGCCCGGGATGGTGTCCAGCCCGGCCTCGCGCAGCCGAATCAGCCACTCCTTCACCGGCACGCCGGCCTTCGCGGCGGCGGTGACGATCTCCATCGGGGAGAAGGCGTGCACGTGCATCCCCGGCACCCGCGCCTTGATCGCCCGGACCAGGTCGGCGTAGCCGGTCACCGGCATCTTCGGGTCGATCCCGCCCTGCAGGCAGACCTCGCTGGCCCCGGCCGCCCAGGCCTCCTCGGCCCGGTCGGCGACCTGCTCCACCGAGAGCCGGAACGCGTCGGCGTCCCGTTCCCGCTGGGCGAAGGCGCAGAACCGGCAGCCCACGTAGCAGACGTTGCTGAAGTTGATGTTGCGGTTGACCACGTAGGTGACGTCGTCGCCGACAGCGTCCCGCCGGACGTCGTCGGCGAGCCGGCACAGCTCGTCCAACGCCGGGCCGTCCGCACCGAAGAGCGCCAGCGCCGCGGCGGCGTGCCGGGGCTCCAGCAGCGCCGCCGGCTCGTCGGCGGCCAGCCGCAGCCCGGCCCGTACGTCGACGGCACCTCCACCGGGGGCGGCGCCCGCGCTCACCTTGCCGGCGACCTCGGACCAGTCGCCGTAGACGCTGTCGAAGTCGCCCCGCCGGTCCCCGGTACGCCCCGTGGTGTCGATGGTGACGTGCAGGTCGGTCCGCCCGCCGTACGTCTCGTCGGGCTCCTGCCACGGCCGGCCGACCGGCCGGGCGGCCTCGACGGCGAGACCGGTCCGCGGGTCGGCCAGCGCGCCGACGTGCGGCAGCAGCCGGTGGTCGAGCCAGGGGTCGCCGGCCCGGACGTACTCGGGGTAGACCGTCAGCCGCTCGCGCAGGGTGAAGCCCGACTTCTCGGTGTGCCGGGCCAGCTCGTCGAGCTGTGGCCAGGGCCGCTCCGGGTTGACGTGGTCCGGGGTCAGCGGCGACACCCCGCCCCAGTCGTCGATGCCGGCGCGCAGCAGCAGGTCGTACTCGCCCTCGATCAGGTTGGGCGGGGCCTGGACGCGGGCCTTGGGGCCGAGCAGCACCCGGGTCACCGCCACGGTGGCGGCCAGGTCGTGCAGTTCGGCGTCGGGCATGCCGCGCATCGCGGTGTCCGGCTTGGCCCGGAAGTTCTGCACGATCACCTCCTGGAGGTGGCCGTACTCCCGCTGCGCCCGGCGGATCGCGAAGATCGCGTCGACCCGCTCGGCCGGGGTCTCCCCGATGCCGATCAGGATGCCGGTGGTGAACGGCACCCCCACCCGGCCGGCGTCGTCGAGGACCCGGAGCCGGACCGCGGGTTCCTTGTCCGGCGAGCCGAAGTGCGGTCCGCCCGGCTCGGACCAGAGCCGGGTCGCGGTGGTCTCCAGCATCATCCCCATGCTCGGCGCGACCGGCTTGAGCCGTTGCAGCTCCGACCAGGACAGCACGCCCGGGTTGAGGTGGGGCAGCAGGCCGGTCTCCTCCAGCACCGCGACCGCGCAGGCGCGCAGGTAGTCCAGGGTGGAGTCGTACCCACGCTCGTCCAACCAATCGCGGGCCGCCGGCCAGCGCTCCTCCGGCCGGTCGCCGAGGGTGAACAGGGCCTCCTTGCAGCCCAGCGCCGCGCCCTGCCGGGCGATCGCCAGCACCTCGTCCTGCTCCAGGAAGGCGGCCGGCAGCCGGTGCGGCACCGTGGCGAAGGTGCAGTAGTGGCAGCGGTCCCGACAGAGCCGGGTCAGCGGGATGAAGACCTTCTTCGAGTACGTCACCACGCCCGGCCGCCCCGCCTCGCGCAGCCCGGCGTCGCGGATCTCCCCGGCGACGCGAAGCAACTCGTCGAGCTCGGCCCCCCGGGCCGCCAGCAGTGCGGTCGCCTCCGCGACGTCCAGCGCGCGGCCGGTGGCCGCCCGGCGCAGCGCGCGCCGCACGCTCGCCGCGGTCGGGGCGGGATCGGTGCGGTCAGCCATCCGCTCAGCCTATGCGCTGGGTCGGACGGCCGGACGGGCACGGAACACGTTGTGAGATGGGCCTGCGCGCGACGTCCGCCGCCGCCGTCCCCGGCCGGGCGGGTGTCACCGCACGGTGGTGATGGTCGGGTCAGTGCGGCGAGTTCGGGTCGTCCCGGTGGAAGCGCTGGGTCCGGTCAGCGTCCTCACCGCCGAGCGGTGCGGTGGGGCCGACCGCCTCGCCCGGCTGGCGGGGGATGGCCTGGGTCGGGTCGGCCGACGGCGGCTGCCCGAACGGCGGGGCGGTGTTCGGGCCGGCGAACGGCGGCGCGGACTGGGGCGCCCCGAACGGAGGGGTCGGCTGAGGAGCGGCACCGAACGGAGGGGCCGGCTGAGGAGCGGCACCGAACGGCGGGGCCGAGGACGGGGCCGGCTGGCCGTACTGACCGGCGGACGGGTGGCCGCCGGGCTGACCGGCCGCCGGGAACCCGACGCCCGGGTGACCGCCAGGGTGACCCGGGGGCGGGTAACCGGCCGACGGGTAGCCGCCCGGGGCGGACTGCTGCGGCCAGCCGGGCTGCGGCTGGCCGTACACGCCGGGCTGCGGCTTGGGTCGGGGGACGTGGTAGAACGTCCGCCAGACCCGATAGACGACGAACGCGGCGACGGCGAAGACCGCGAACCAGGCGGCCCGGGTCAGCAGCCCGAGCAGGGCGTCCAGCATCTCCGCCTCGGCCAGCCGACCGACCAGCCAGATCAGGAAGGTCAGCGTGCCGAGGAGCGCGCCGAAGGCGTACTCGCCGACCGCGACCTGGGTGATCTGCTTCGCCCGCGGGACGACCGGCGACACGTGCGTGGCGAGCAGCACGGCCAGCAGCGGCAGCATGGTCGACTCGATGCCGATGAAGGAGAAGTAGGTGCTGCCGGCCCGACCCGAGAAGGTGCTGTACTCGGAGGTCGGCGCGAGCAGTCGGATCAGTCCGACGAAGAGCAGCACGGCGTTCGCGCCGAGCAGCACGAGCGCGGCCAGTTCGCGCAGTGGCCTGGTGAGCTGGCGAGCCTGCGTCGCGTCTTTCGGCGCCGGCTCAGCGGGGCTGGTCACGAGTTCTCCCTCGGGCGAAACGGACAGATGCCGACGTGAGCCTAGTCTCCCGGGCCGACGGCGGACCGCAGGCGTCGCGTACGCGAGGATGGACGTCATGCGCATTGTGGTTCTGACCGGCGGAATCGGGGGTGCCCGGTTCCTGCTCGGCGTCCGGGCGTACGCCCGTGCGGTGGGCGCCGAGGTGACCGCCGTGGTGAACGTCGGCGACGACCTGCTCCTGCACGGGCTCAAGGTCTGCCCCGACCTGGACAGCGTCATGTACACCCTGGGCGGCGGGGCCGACCCGGAACGCGGCTGGGGACGGGTCGGCGAGACCTGGACGGTCAAGGCGGAGCTGGCCGCGTACGGCGCGGAGCCGACCTGGTTCGGGCTCGGCGACAAGGACATCGCCACCCACCTGGTGCGGACCACCATGCTCAACGGCGGATATCCCCTCTCCGCGGTGACCGAGGCGCTGGCCACCCGCTGGCAGCCCGGCGTACGCCTGCTGCCGGCCACCGACGACCGCCTGGAGACCCACGTCGTGGTGGACGGCGAGGAGGGCCAGCGGGCGATCCACTTCCAGGAGTGGTGGGTGCGCTACCGGGCGGACATCCCCACCCACCGGTTCGTCTTCGTCGGCGCGGAGAGCGCCAAGCCGGCGCCGGGGGTGCTGGAGTCGGTCGCCGGCGCCGACGCCGTGCTGATCGCGCCGAGCAACCCGGTGGTGAGCGTCGCCCCGGTGCTCGCCGTGCCCGGGCTGCGCGACGCGGTGGCCCAGGGTCCGGCCCGGGTCGTCGGGGTCTCGCCGATCATCGGCGGCGCTCCGGTGCGCGGCATGGCCGACCGGTGCCTGTCGGTGCTGGGCGTGGAGTGCAGCGCCGCCGGGGTGGGCCGGCTCTACGGCGGGCGCAGCGAGGGCGGCCTGCTCGACGGCTGGCTGGTCGCGCCGGAGGACGAGGGCACCGTGGTGTCGGGGGTGACGGTCCGGTCCGCGCCGTTGCGGATGACCGACGAGGCGGCCACGGCGCAGCTGGTGCGGGCCGCACTGGAGCTGGTGTGAGGCTGGAGATCCTGCCGGTGCCGGGCATCGGCGACGTGGGCGAGGGCGACGACCTGGCGGCGCTGATCGCGACCGCCGCGCCGTGGCTGCGCGACGGGGACGTGCTGGTGGTCACCAGCAAGATCGTCTCGAAGGCGGAGGGGCGGCTGGTCGACGTGCCGGCGGACGGGCCGGAACGGCTCGCCGCGCGGGACGAGGTGCTGGCCGCGGAGACCGCCCGGGTGGTGGCCAGCCGTGGCGCGACCCGGATCGTGCAGACGCACCACGGCTTCGTGATGGCCTCCGCCGGGATCGACGCCTCCAACGTCGACAGGACCCGGCTGGTGCTGCTGCCCAAGGACCCGGACGCATCCGCCCGGGCGCTGCGCGCCGCGATGGGCGAGCGCTACGGCGTGGACGTGGCGGTGATCGTCAGCGACACCATGGGCCGGCCCTGGCGCAACGGGCTCACGGACGTGGCGCTCGGCGTGGCCGGCATGTCCGCCATCCGGGACCACCGGGGTGAGGTCGACCCGTACGGCAACGAGCTGCAACTGACCGAGATGGCCGTGGTGGACGAGCTGGCCGGCGCCGGCGAGCTGATCAAGGGCAAGTGCGACCAGGTCCCGGTCGCGGTGGTCCGCGGCTACCTGGGTGCCACCCGTACCGACGACGGCGCGGGCGCGGCCGCCCTGGTCCGGGACGCGGCGATGGACCTCTTCTCGCTCGGCACCGCCGAGGCGCGGACGGCCGGCCTCCGGTCCGCCGCGACCCTCGCCGACGGCCCCGGCCCGACGCCGGCCGACCCGGAGGCGGTCCGGCGGGCCGTCGCCGCGGTCGCCGACGTGGTCGCGCCCGGCACCGCCTTCACCCACGTCACCGACGAGGAGGTACGCGCCGGCCTGGTGGCCACCGTGCCGGGCTGGCCGGAGCGGGCCACCGGGCTGGTCCTCGGCGCGGCGCCCACCCCCGTCGACCGGCCGGACCTGGTGCGCTTCGGCGCGGACCTGCAACGGCTGCGCACCGCGCTGGCCGCCGAGGGCGTGCCCTCCGCGCTGCTGCCGCCCCCGGCGGGCAGCACGGCCAGCGCCTGCCTGGCGATCTGACGACCGCGCGGGAGCCGGGTCAGGCGTCGAGCATGGCCCGGCCCAGCGGGGTCAGGGTGTGCAGCACGGTGTTGCGGTCCCGCTGGCTGACCAGCAGCCCGGCGTTGCGCAGCACGGCGGTGTGCTGGCTGGCGGCGGCCGGCGAGATGTGCAGCCGTCGGGCCACCTCACCGGTGGTGCAGCCGTCGTCGCTGGCCTCCAGCACGGCGGCCCGGGTCCGGCCGAGCAGCGCGGCGAGCGCCTCCCGCCCGGCCCCCTCGCGCGCCCGGCCGGCGCCCTCACCGGGCGCCGGGGCCAGACCGCCCAGCCGGTCCACCGGGTAGACCAGCACCGGGGGCAGCGCCGGGTCGAGCAGGGCCACCGGGGTACGCGCGCAGAAGAACGAGGGCACCAGCAGCAATCCGCGCCCGTCCAGGTGCAGCTCCCGGCTGTCCGGATAGTCGTGCACCTCCAACCGGCCGGCCTCCCAGCGCATGGTGGGGCGCAGGCTGCCCAGCAGCCCCTCCACGCCGCCGTCGAGCAGCGCCCGGGCGCGGCGGGTGCGGTCCGCCTCCACCGCCGCCTGGACCCGCCCCCAGTACGGCTCGAGCGCCACCGACCGGTAGTGCGTCATCGAGTCGGTCAGCAGTTGCAGCACCTCCGGCTCACCCCTGGCCAGCGCGGCGGCGGAGGAGGGCAGGGGGTTCGTCCCGGCCAGCACGGTGAGATCCCGCTTCAGCAGGTCGAGCGGGGTGGACCGGACCGCCTCCAGCCCCGCCTCGAACCCCGCCACGCTCTCGTACGGGGTGAGGAAGTCGGGGAAGTAGCCGCGCGGCGGGTTCAGCGCGAAGAGCAGCCGGAGCTGGTCGGAGGTGACATCACGGCGCAGCTCGCGGGCGACGCCCCGGCGCCAGTGCGCCATCAGCGGGTCCTTGGCGCGGCCCTGCAGCAGGTGCAGACTCAGCACCAGCTCCCAGATCGGGTCCGCCGCCGGGGCCACCCGGGTCCGGAGAATGTCCTCCTGGGAGAAGTGGATCGTCAGCATGGAAGCGCTCCTGAGGGCGGGCAGGGGGATGGCCCACCGACCCTCTGCACTCTACCCGCCCGGCACTTACCTCCACTTTTAAGCGTGAACTGAAAGTCCTCGACGCCCCCGACCGCCGGTTGGCATGCTCCTACTGCCCGGCACGGCGTCTGGAGGGGGCCAGCCACCCGTCCGGGCTGCCTGGGGGCAGTGGGCGCTCCGGGTGACACCACGAGGGTCTGCGGCCCTGGTTCCGCAGAGGTGTCCCCCGGGCGCTCCGCCCGTGGCGGGCCGGTCAGCCGATCCAGAGCGCGACCCGATGGTCCTCGTCGGTGACGTAGAAACAGCTCCCGTCCAGCTCAGCCAGGCCCTCCACGTGGTGGAAGGGCGCCAGGTCGGCCACCAGCTCGCCGGCGACCCGGTGGTCGTCGGCGGCCGGCTCCCAGCGGAAGCGGACGTGCCGGGAGGTCACCTCGCCCCCCGCCGGGTGGTCGTCCAGCAGCACCGAGCCCTTGCCGAGCGCGTCGATCGAGCCGATCACCGCCGCGTGGCCCCCGTCGGCGGTGGGGGCGATCGCGCGGAAACCGACCAGCACGCCCGGCGGCGTCACCCCGGCCAGCGCGTACGCCCGCCCGGCCACCGGCCAGTCGCCGCCGGCGGCGAACATCTCCGGCACCCCGGCCAGCTCGACGAGGATCGGCTCCCCGGCGGTGGTCACCGGGAAGCGGAGCCCGAGCAGCACGGTGCCGTCCGGGGTGAACGCGGCGGCCTCCACGTTCAGCGGCAGGTCGTCCTCGGCCAGCCGGCTCACCCAGCTCTTCGCCCGGGCGGTGCCGCGGGCCAGCGTCTCGACGATGAACCGGCGGCGGACCCGGTCACCGGGCGGCAGCGGGGTGAAGGGCGCCTTCGCCAACGCGTCGTTGACCACCCGGTGCACCCGGAACCGGTTGCGCACCACCCGCAGCGGCAGGGTTCCCGCCGCGGCGTCGTCCTCGCGGAACCGGGCCACGAACGCCCGGCGCGGGCGCAACGGGCCGGCCTTCGACCCGAAGTGCGAGCCGAAGACGTACACCCAGCCGTCGTGGTGGGCCAGCGCCTCGCCGTCCTCGGTGCGGCCGTTCTCCGGCCCGGCGTCGGCGGGCACGTGGTGGGCGACCCAGTCGCCGTCCTCGCGTTCCAGCAGCAGGGCGAGGCAGCGTTCCACCGGGCCCTCGTCCAGCACCGTCCAGAACCCGCGCCGGGCCCGGTGCGCGCGCAGCAGCGCCGGGGAACGGACCGGCAGCAGGTCGCTGGCCTCGTTGCCGGCCACGACGAACTCGACGAGTCGCGGGGTCACCGGGCCAGGGTACGAATCCGACGCTCGTAGAGTGTCGGGGTGCCCGATCTTTCCGCCCCGACCGGCCCCGCCGGCCCGCCGCCCCGCCCCGTCCCGCCCGACGCTCCCGTGCCGCCGCCCGGCACCGGTCAGGACGCCGCCGGGCGGGACGCGCAGCGGGCGCTGCACGCCGACGCGGTGGCGCTGCTGAGCGGGTGGGCGCCGACCAGCCCGACCGCCGCCGAGGCGCGCGACCGCACCCTGGAGCTGCTGGCCGCCGGGCCGGTGGCGCTGAGCCGGAGCCACCGGCCCGGGCACGTCACCGCCAGCGCGCTGGTGCTCGACGCCGCCGGCGACCGGGTGCTGCTCTGCCTGCACGGCAAGTTCCGCCGGTGGGTGCAGCTCGGCGGGCACTGCGAGCCGACCGACCGTACCCTCGCCGGGGCCGCGCTGCGCGAGGCGACCGAGGAGTCCGGGATCGCCGGGCTGGCCGTCGATCCGGTCCCGATCGACGTGGACATCCACCCGGTGGCCTGCCAGGGCGGCTCGCTGCACCACGACGTACGCTTCGCGGTCTTCGCCCCGCCCGGCGCGGTCGAGCGGGTCAGCGACGAGTCCGAGGCGCTGGGCTGGTTCCCGCCGGACCGGCTGCCCGAGCCGCTGGCCAGCGGGACGGTCCAGCTCGTCGCGCCGGCCCTGGCCGCGCTGCGCCGCCGCCGTCCATGACGGGACGGCCGGCGGCGGCGCGGGTCAGATCAGGCCCTCCTCGCCCCGCTCCTTGAGCTCGTCGACCAGCAACTTGACGTCCTGGGCGCGGTCACGCGGGCAGACCAGCAGCGCGTCCGGGGTGTCCACCACGATCAGGTCCCGCACCCCGAGCGCGGCCACCAGCCGGCCGGACTGCGGCACCACCACCAGATCGCCGCAGTCGCGCAGCAGCACACCCGACTTGGCGTCGGTGCCCAGCACCACGTTCCCGTCCGGATCGGCGGCGAGCACGTCGCCGAGGGTGTGGAAGTCGCCGACGTCGTTCCAGCCGAAGTCGCCGGGGACGGTGGCCACCCGGCCGGCGGTCGCCGCGCCCTCCATCACCGCGTAGTCCACGGAGATCTTCGGCAGCGTCGGCCAGACCGTGCCGAGGATGTCGTCCTGTTCGGGGGTGCCCCAGGCGGCGGCGATGGTGGTCACCCCGACGTGCAGGGCCGGCTGCTGGCGGGCCAGCTCGGCGAGGAAGACGTCCACCCGCCAGACGAACATGCTGGCGTTCCAGAGGTGCCGCCCCGAGCGGAGGTACGCCTCGGCGACCGGCGCGGCCGGCTTCTCCTTGAACTCGGTCACCGGGCGCAGTGGACCGTCGCCGGTCGGCTCGCCGGTCTCCAGGTAGCCGTACCCGGTCTCGGCGCGGGTCGGGGTGATGCCCACCGTCATCAGCAGCCCCCGCTGCGCGCCGCGTACCGCCGCGCGCACCGTCTCCGCCCAGGCGTCGGCGTTGTGGATCAGGTGGTCGGCCGCGAAGGAGCCCATCACCGCCTCCGGGTCCCGCTGTGCGATCACGGCGGCGGCCAGCGCGATCGCCGCGCAGGAGTCCCGCGGCGAGGGCTCCACCAGGATGTTCTCCTCGGGCAGCCCGGTGAGCTGCCGGGCCACCGCCGCCGCGTGCGCCGCCCCGGTGACGACCAGGATGCGGTCCGGTGTGGTCAGCGGCGCCAGCCGCTGCACGGTCGCCTGCAGCAGCGAGGCGCTGGTGCCGGTGAGCGGGTGGAGGAACTTGGGGTGCCCCGCGCGGGACAGCGGCCACAGTCTCGTGCCGCTGCCACCCGCCGGGATGACGGCGTAGAGCATCAGCACATCATGCCCGAACCGACCCGGGCCGGACGCCGGGTCGGCCGTACGGCCGACCCACGATCAGGAACGGGCCCGGCTCCACGCCGCGATGTGCACCTCGGCGCTGGACTCCCAGGTGAACTCCTTGGCCCGGTCGAAACCGGCCTTGGCCAGGGAGAGCCGGCGCTGCTCGTCGTCGAGGAGGGCGGCCAGGTCGGTGGCGATCTGCTCCGGGTCCTCGCTGGTGTAGGCGACCGCGTCGCCGCCCACCTCGGGCAGGGAGAGGCGCGGGGTGGTGAGCACCGGGGCCGCGCACGCCATCGCCTCCAGGATCGGCAGCCCGAAACCCTCGCCGTACGACGGGTAGGCGGCGACCAGCGCACCGCCGAGGAAGCCGGGCAGGTCGGCGTAGCGCAGGTAGCCCGGGCGCAGCAGGCGAAGGTGCGACGGCACCTCGGCCACCGCCCGGTCGATGTCGTCGTCGTGCCCCTGGCCGCCGGCCACCACCAGGGCCGGCGGGTCGTCCCGGTCGGTCACCGCGCGGGCCCAGCCGCGGATCAGGTTGGGTACGTTCTTGCGCGGCTCCTTGGCCCCGAGGAAGGCCACGTAGCTGCTGTCGCCGAGCCCCAGCCGGGCCCGCACCCGGGCCTTCTCCTCCGCGCCGGGCGCGTGGAAGGCCGCGTGGTCGACGCCGTGGTAGGCGACGTCGATCCGGGTGGGGTCGGCGTCGAGCAGCCGGATCAGCTCGTCCCGGGTGGCCTTGCTGGGCACGATCACCCGGTCCGCCCGGCGCAGCGAGGTCTTGATCGCGCTGCGGAAGAACGTCCGCCGGGACTTGTCGTAGTGCTCCGGCTCGGTGAAGAAGGTCGCGTCGTGGACGGTCACCGTGACCGGGCAGCCGGCCCGCAGCGGGCAGGTGTAGAAGGGCGAGTGCAGCACCTCCGCGCCGACCTGCTGGGCGAGCAGCGGCAGGCCGGTCTGCTCCCAGGCGAGCCGGGCGGGCCGGTGCGCGACGGCCGCCGGGGCGGGGATGACCTCGGCCCCCGGCAGCATCCGGGTGTAGCGCTCCAGGTCCGTACGGAGGCTGACCACGACCAGGTCCACCCCCGAACCACACACGGCGCCGAGGGCACCGAGCAGGCCGTCGACGTATCTACCGACGCCGCCACGGTCGGCGGGGACACTCGTGGCGTCGATGAGCACGCGGGGCGGGCGACCGGCGGTCACGGGGCGACTCCTTGAACTGGCGGGTCTGTGGGGAACGACACTCCGGGCAAGCCTACGCCGGAGCGCGGTCCGGACGCTGACTGCGACCCGACGGTACGCCGACTTGTCATCGTCATCGAGTACGGGTCACGGCGGCGTATCGTTCGCGCCGATGGCCGAGAACATTGCCCGGGTCTTCGCCGACGCGATCGCGACCGACCCCACCCGACCCCTGCTGACCTGGTACGACGACGCCACCGGCGAGCGCACCGAACTCTCCGGCGCGACGCTGGCGAACTGGGTGGCCAAGACCGCCAACCTGGTCGTCGACGAACTCGCCCTCTCCCCCGGCGACTCGGCCGGGGTGCTGCTCCCGCCGCACTGGCAGACCGCCGCGGTGCTGCTCGGCTGCTGGTCGGCCGGGTTGACGGTGGCCGACACGCCGGGCGACGTGGACGTGCTCTTCGCCGCCGCCGGCCGGGTCGCCGAGGCGGACGCCTGGCCGGCCGGGGACCGGTACGCCCTCGCGCTGGCCCCGTTCGCCGCCCCGCTGCGCGAGGTGCCGGCCGGTTTCGCCGACTACGTGGTCGAGGTACGCACCCACGGCGACCACTTCACGCCGTACCCGCAGGGCGGCCCGGACGACGCGGCGCTGCTGGCCCGGGCGACCGCCCGCGCGACGGAGCTGGGCATCGCCCCCGGCGACCGCGTCCTGGTGGACGCCGACCGGCACCCCGACCCGCTCGACTGGCTGCTCGCCCCGCTGACCGCGACCGCCACCGTCGTCCTCTGCGGCAACCTCGACCCGGCCCGCGTCGAGTCCCGCACCACCTCGGAGAAGGTCACCCACACCCTGGCGTGACCCGCCCGGGCCGCGCCGACCCTCAGCCACGAGATCGACTCGGAATGGGCGAACGGCGGTGTCCGACCGGCTCGGACACCGCCGTTCGCGCGATCCTGCTGTTGACCACGCGGCTCGCGCCGGCGTCAGGCCGGCGTGGACTCCTCGGTGGCGCGGCGCTGGGCGAAGGCCGCGAAGGCGGTCAGCGACTCGGGGTTGGCCAGGGCGCCCCTGGCGGCGGCGCTGTCGACCGGGGTGCCGGTGAGGATCTTCTTGACCGGGACCTCCAGCTTCTTCGCCGACAGGGTGCGCGGGACGGCGCGGACCTGGTGGATCTCGTCCGGGACGTGCCGGGGCGAGAGGGCGGTACGCAGCTCGCGGCAGATCTTCCTGCGCAGCGCGTCGTCCAGGTCGACGCCCGCGGCGAGGACCACGAAGAGCAGCAGCTCCCCCGCGCCGCCCTCATCGTCCTCCAGGTGCACGACCACCGAGTCGACGACCTCGTCCAGCCCCTCGACCACCGAGTAGAACTCGGCGGTGCCGAGCCGCACGCCGCCCCGGTTCAGGGTGGCGTCCGAGCGGCCGGTGATCACGCAGCCGCCCCGGTCGTTGATGGTGATCCAGTCGCCGTGCCGCCACACCCCGGGGTAGACCTCGAAGTACGCCTCCCGGTAACGGCGGCCGTCCGGGTCGTTCCAGAAGCCCACCGGCATGCTCGGCATCGGCGCGGTGATCACCAGCTCGCCCAGCTCCCCGATGACCGGGGTGCCGTCGGCGGAGCGGGCCTCCACCCGCGCGCCCAGCGCCCGGCAGGTGATCTCTCCGGCGTGGACCGCCAGCAGCGGCACCCCGCCGACGAAACCGGTGCAGACGTCCGTGCCGCCGGAGAGGGACTGGAGCTGGAGGGTCTCGTTGACCGTCTCGTACACCCAGGTGAAGCCCTCGGCGGGCAGCGGCGCGCCGGTCGAGCCCACCCCGCGCAGCGCGGAGAGGTCGGCGATCTCCTTCGGCACCAGGCCGGCCTTACGGCAGGCCAGCAGGAACGGCGCCGAGGTGCCGAAGTAGGTCGTCCCGGTCTCCTCGGCCAGCCGCCAGAGCGCACCCAGGTCGGGGTGGCCCGGGTTGCCGTCGAAGAGCACCATCGCCGCGCCCACCGCCGGGGCGGAGACCAGGAAGTTCCACATCATCCAGCCGGTGGTGGTGAACCAGAAGAAGCGGTCCGCCGGGCCCAGGTCGTGGTGCAGGGCGAGCATCTTCAGGTGCTCCAGCAGGATGCCCCCGTGCCCGTGCACGATCGGCTTCGGCAGGCCGGTGGTGCCGGAGGAGTAGAGCACGTAGAGCGGGTGGTCGAACGGCACCGGGGTGAAGGTCAGCGGCTCGTCGGTCGCCGCGGCCAGCTCGTCCCACGAGATCGCGCCCTCGGGCGGGGCGCCCGCCGGGTCGAGGTACGCGATGCCGACGGTGTGCGCCAGCGAGGGCAGGGCGGCGCGGATGGCGGCCACCTCGCCGCGCCGGTCCACCGGCTTGTCGCCGTACCGGTAGCCGTCCACGGCCACCAGCACCTTCGGTTCGATCTGCTGCCAACGGTCGGTGACGCTGCGGGTGCCGAACTCGGGCGCGCAGGAGGAGAAGATCGCGCCCAGGCTGCTCGCGGCCAGCAGCAGGACGTACGTCTCGGGGATGTTCGGGGCGTACGCGGCCACCCGGTCCCCGGCGACCACGCCGAGCCGGCGCAGCCCGGCCGCCACCCGGCGGACCTGCTCGCGCAGCTGCGCCGCGGTCAGCGTGACCGGCGCGCGGGTCTGGCTGTGCGCGATGACCACCGGGTCGTCGTCGGAGCGGCCCGGCATCCGCAGCACGTTCTCGGCGTAGTTGAGCGTCGCGCCGGGGAACCAGCGGGTGCCGGGCATCGTCGGGTCGGTCAGGGTCGCCGTCGGCGGGGTGTGCGCGACCACCTCGAAGTGGTCCCAGATCGAGCGCCAGAACGCGTCCAGGTCCTCGACCGACCAGCGCCACACCTCGTCGTAGTCGGCGAAGTCCAGCCCGCGGTGCTCACGCAGCCAGCGCAGGTAGTTACCGATCCGCGACCGCTGGAGTACGTCCGCCGGCGGCGTCCACAGCACGTCACCCACTGATCCACCCTCCCTCGGGCCCCGCACCACACCGTGAGTGGGCCGTGGCGCCATCTTGCCCTACCTCGAAGCGTCATTCTCCGCACCCGGCGCCGGTCAGGGGGCGGGGCCGTTCCACACGCCGGACCCGCCAGCTGTGTGGGGTCGGCCCGCCCCGGGCCGGGCGGGACGCCTCAGCCGGCCCGGTGCGCCTGGATGGCCCGGCGCCTGGCCAGCCGGTGCGCCCGGCGGATCTCCGCCTCCCGGAACCGGCGCTCGTCCTCCGGGGTCTCCGGCAGCACCGGCCGGACCGCCCGGGGCGCGCCGCCCACGTCGACGCCGACGAAGACCAGGTACGCGGTGGCCACCCCGACCGGCTCGTCCTCGGCCGAGTCCCAGCGCTCGGCGACCACCCGGACGCCCACCTCCATCGAGGTCTGCCCGGTCCAGTTCACCTGGGCGTGCGCGTGCACCAGGTCGCCGACCCGGACCGCCTCGGAGAAGACGATCTCGTCGATGGCGGCGGTGACCGCCGTGCCCCCGCTGTGCCGCGCCGCGGCGGCCCCGGCCACGTCATCGACGAACTTCATCAGCACACCGCCGTGCACCGTTCCGTAGAGGTTCACGTCGACGGCGGTCATGATGCGGCTCAGCGTGACCCGGGAGTACGAGGTCGGCTTGCCCGGCGGTGCGGCGGAGGGGTGCTCGGTCATGGAGGAAACGGTACGGTGCGCGGATGCGACATCTCTGGAGCTCCCTCGCCGGGTTGGTGGTGGCGCCCATCACCTGGGTGCTGGTCACCCTCGGGCAGGACGGGTCAGGTCGGACCGTGAACCGCTGGGTGGAGATCGGTACGTACAGCACGCCCAACCTGATCGAGCCGGCCGTCTACCTCGGCGTCGCCGGCATCCTGCTCGGCCTGCTCGGCACGCTGCGCATCTCGCCGCTCGGCCCCCTCGTCGCCGGGCTGCTGCTGGTCACCCCGTACGTGGGGATGTTCATCGCCCCGTTCACCGTCCTCGACAAGATCCCGAAGGACTGGAAGATCCTCGGGGACCCGCTGCCGCTGCACCACCCGGTGCAGAACGGCACGCTGTTCCTGATCGGCCTGCTGCTGCTGATGGCGACCTTCAGCGTGCAGCGGTGGCGGAGCGGGCCGGCGGCACCGGCGACCGGGGCGGAGCTGACCCCGGCCGACGGCACACCGCCGGAGAACGCCTTCACGCTCAGTGACTGGCCGCCGTCCGGGGCGCGGAACGAGCAGGAAACCGCCCCGCTCACCCTCGGCTACCCGGACCCCAACACCGATCCGCTGCCCCGGCGCAGCGGCACCGAGTCGCCGTGGACCGCGCCGCCCCGCCACGGGGCCGGGTCCACGAGCGAGACCACCGAGAACCGTTGACGGCCGCGGGCGGGCCGGGAGGACCGGCCCGCCCGCCCGACCGCGGTCAGCCCTTGAGGAGCTGGCGGGCCATCACGATGCGCTGCACCTGGTTCGTGCCCTCGTAGATCTGGGTGATCTTGGCGTCCCGCATCATCCGCTCGACCGGGTAGTCGCGGGTGTAGCCGTAGCCGCCGAGCAGCTGCACCGCGTCGGTGGTGATCTCCATGGCGGCGTCGGAGGCGAAGCACTTGGCCGCCGCGCCGAAGTAGGTCAGGTCGGCGTCGCCGCGCTCGGACTTGCCGGCTGCGGCGTAGGTGAGCTGCCGGGCCGCCTCCAGCTTCATGCCCATGTCGGCGAGCATGAACTGGATGCCCTGGAAGTCGGCGACCGGCCTGCCGAACTGCTTGCGCTCGCCGACGTACCCCTTGGCGTAGTCGAGGGCGCCCTGCGCGATGCCGACGGCCTGCGCGGCGATGGTGACCCGGGTGTGGTCCAGGGTCTTCATCGCGGTGGCGAAGCCGGTGCCCTCGGCGCCGATCATGCGGTCGGCCGGGATGCGGACGTTGTCCAGGTAGACCTCGCGGGTCGGGGAGCCCTTGATGCCGAGCTTCTTCTCCGGCGCGCCGAAGCCGACCCCGGGGTCGGACTTCTCGACCACGAAGGCGGAGATGCCCCGGGAGCGCGCTGTGGGATCGGTCACAGCGAAGACGGTGTAGTACTCCGAGACGCCCGCGTTGGTGATCCACCGCTTCACGCCGTTGAGCACCCAGTGGTCGCCGTCCCGCACCGCCCTGGTGGTCATCGAGGCGGCGTCGCTGCCCGCCTCCGGCTCCGACAGGCAGTACGAGAACATCGCGTCGCCGGAGGCGACCGGGGTCAGGTACTTCCGCTTCAGCTCCTCGGAGCCGGCCAGGATCAGCGGCATGGTGCCGAGCTTGTTCACCGCCGGGATCAGCGAGGACGAGGCGCAGGCCCGCGCCACCTCCTCGATCACGATGGCCGTGGCCAGCGCGTCCGCACCGGCGCCGCCGTACTCCTCGGGGATGTGCGGGGCGTGGAAGTCCGCGGCCCGCAGCGCGTCGTAGGACGCCTTGGGGAACTCGCCGGTCTCGTCCGCCTCGGCGGCGTTGGGGGCCACCTTCGCGGCACAGACCTCACGGACCGCCGCCCGGATCGCCTCGTGCTCCTCGGGCAACCGGTAGACGTCGAACGACTGCTCTGCGGCCATGTCGGCCTCCCCTTTCACCGCTATCATGCGCAGTCTGTGGAGTCCGGAGACCGCCGACTGCCGCAGACTGAAGGATAGTCACCAGGTTCAGCCGGACCTTACCGGCAGGTAGGCTCGCGCACGACAGGCGTCGACCCGGCACAACTACCCTCACCCAAGACAACAAAAGTCCCTCGGTGCCCGCCATGGCGCCCCAGCCGATTGCGACGCAGCGACGCGCCGCCAGTGCGAGCGGAGAAGACAGGCGTGACGATCCCGTACCCGAACATCCAGCCGGTGCCGGCCATCGCTCCGGTGACGCCGCCCTCGGGGGCGCCCCGACCGCGGGTGACCTTCCTGGGCACCGGCTACCTCGGCGCGACGTACGCCATCTGCTACGCGGAGCTGGGCTACGAGGTGCTCGGCTTCGACGTCGACGCCGACAAGATCGCCATGCTGAACGCGGGCGAGGTCCCGATCCACGAGCCGGGCCTGGACGAGCTGCTCAAGCGCAACCTCGCCGCCGGCCGGCTGCGGTTCAGCACCGAGATCGCCGAGGTCGCCGACTTCGGCGACGTGCACTTCATCTGCGTGGGCACCCCGCAGCGCGCCGACGGCATGGGCGCCGACCTGTCGTACGTCGAGGCGTCGGTGACCAGCCTGGCCCAGCACCTGACCCGCAAGGCGCTGATCGTCGGCAAGTCCACCGTCCCGGTCGGCACCGCCGACTGGGTCGAGCAGCTGGTAGGCAAGCACACCCCGACCGACCTGGGCGTCGAGGTGGCCTGGAGTCCCGAGTTCCTCCAGGAGGGCTTCGCCGTCGACGACGTGCTGCGCCCCAACCGGATCGTGGTCGGCGTCAAGAGCGAGTGGGCCAACGGCATGCTCTACGCCGCCCACAAGGGCGTCTTCGACCTGGCCGCCACGGAGGACCGCGAGGTGCCCCTGGTGGTCACCGACTTCGCCACCGCCGAGCTGGTCAAGGTCGCCGCGAACGCCTTCCTGGCCACCAAGATCTCCTTCATCAACGCGATGGCCGAGGTCTGCGAGGCCGCCGGCGGCGACGTCACCCAGCTGGCCCGGGCCATCGGGTACGACCCGCGCATCGGCAACCGGTTCCTCCAGGCCGGGCTCGGCTTCGGCGGCGCCTGCCTGCCCAAGGACATCCGCGCCTTCCAGGCCCGGGCGCAGGAGCTGGGCGCCGGCGAGGCGCTGCGCTTCCTGCACGAGGTGGACCTGATAAACCTCCGCCGTCGTACCCGGGTCCTCCAGCTCGCCGCCGACCTGCTCGACCGGCGCTCCGGCCCGGCCGGCCCGGACTTCTCCGGCACCCGGATCGCGGTGCTGGGCGCCACCTTCAAGCCCAACACCGACGACGTCCGCGACGCCCCGGCGCTCGCCGTCGCCGCCCTGCTGGCGAAGTCCGGCGCGGACGTGCACGTGTACGACCCGCAGGGCACCGAGAACGCCCGCCGGGTGGCCCCCGAGCTGACCTACGAGGCCAGCATGAACGACGCGGTGACCGGCGCCGACCTGGTCTGCGTGCTCACCGAGTGGGCCGACTTCCGCAACGCCGACCCGGTCGCCCTCGGCGAGCTGGCCGCCGGCCGCAAGGTGGTCGACGGGCGCAACTGCCTCGACTCCGCACTGTGGACCCAGGCCGGCTGGGAGTACCGCGGCATGGGCCGCCCCTGACGGGTACGCGCCGACGCGCCGGCCGGGAAGCAACGCTTCCCGGCCGGCGCTCTTTGTTGCTCCGAAACGCAGCGCCAGGTGTCGAAATCCGCGCCGAGGCAGGGCATGCTCGACACTGGAGGTCCACAGCGCGGGCCGGCCGGGTGGAGGGGTGTCGTGGAGAGCTTTCAGTGCTCCTCGTGCGGGCGGGAGATCAAACCGGCCGCCCGTTGCCCGCACTGCGGCGCCGAACAGCCGCAGTGGCGGGAACACCTGGCGGAGATCGAGCGGTCCATCGCGGAGATGAAGGCCCGCGAGGCGGCCATCCTCGCCGAGCAGCGGCAGATCGCCGCCAAGATGCAGGCCGCCCTCTTCCAGCGGGACATCCTCGCCCACGCCGGCGAGGAGCGGATCGGACAGGCCACCCGGCCCCGCCGGGTGCTGCGCCGCAAACCCGGCCGCCGCCCGCCGACCGCCGCCACCGGCGCGCCGCCCCGGGTGCCCCGGCAGGGCGCCTCGCCGCCGGGGCCGGGGGACGGCCCGCCACCGCCCCCGCGCGCCACCGCCACCTGGCTGGACGCCGACGATCCCGAGCACCCGCCGGAGGCGTCCTCCCGCGAGGTGCAGAACATCCCGCTCGGGTTGGGCGCGCTGCTGCTGGCCGTGGCCGCGGTGGTCTTCGCCGCCGTCGCGACCAGTTCGATGGACGCCCTGGCCCGGTTGGGCATCCTGCTGGTCGCCACCGTGCTGCTGCTGCTCGCCCCGCCCGTGCTGGCCCGGCGCGGGCTCACCTCGACCGCCGAGACGATCGCCACGGTCGGCCTGTTGCTGGTGCCGCTGGCCGGGTACGCGCTCTGGGCGGTGGACCGGATCAGCGGCGGGGCGTCCGGCGCGGTCTTCTCCGGGGTGATCTTCGCGGTGACCGCCGCCGTCGCCCTCGGCTACGCCCGGGGCTCCGGCCTGCGCGCGCCCCGCTTCGCCGCCGTGCTCGCCGCCCAACCGGTGGTGCCGCTGCTGGCGTACGACCGGATCACCGGCCCCGGCGGGTGGGCGCTCGCGCTGACCGTCGTCGCCGTGCTCGATCTCTGGCTGGCCCGCTCGTCGCTGCTGCTGGAACGCCCGGTCCGCCGCGACCTGCCGGCCGACGCGCCGGCCCCGCCGACCGCACCCCGGCAGCGCACGGCCCCCGAGGGCCGGCCCGAGGCGGCGCCCGAGGAGGCCGGCGAGGTGCTCGACGCGACCGTCGCCGCCCCGGCGCCGGGCGACGCCGTACGGCCGGTGCCGTGGCTGCCCCAGGTGACCTGGCTGCTGCACGGCGCCGCGGTGGCGCTCGCCCTGGCGTACGCGGTCACCGCGCTGCTGCGCGCGAGCACCGTGCCGACGGCCACGGTGGCCGGCGCGGCGCTGCTGCTGGCCGCGGCGGTGGCCCTGGCCGGCGCGCTGGTGCTGCGGCGACCGCCGCTGCCCGACGTGGCCGCCGGCATGATGACCCTGGCCGTGATCGGGGCGCTGGGGCGGGTCGCCTCGGTCGCCTACCCCGGTCGGGCGCTGCTCCTGATCGCCGCCGTCATCACGCTCACCGGGCTGGCCGTGCGGGCCGTACCGGAGGCGGCCCGGCGCGGGCCGCAGTTCGCCGCCGCGGCGGCGCTCACGGTCAGCGGGGTGGTGGTCGCCGGCGGCGCCCTGCGCGCCGGCCTGGCCCCGGCCCGCGCCGCCCTGCCGGCCTGGTCGGCCGACCTGACGCGGTTCCCCGCCGAGCTGGCGGCGGCGGTCGGCCCGGCGGCCTGGCAGCTTGCCGCCAGCGCCCTGCTGCTGACCGTCGCGGCGGTGGTCGCCCTGCCCCCGGAGATCCGCCGCGAGTTCGCGGTGGTCGGCGCGGGGCTGACCGCGCTCGCCGTGCCGGCCTCCCTCGCCCTCGGCTGGGCGGCCGCGCCGTGGCCGATGGTGCTGGCGGCGGTCGGTATCGGGGTGCTCGGTCTCTCCGCCGGCACCACCCGCGCCGCGCTGGTGCACGCGGTCACGGCGGCGGTGGTGGGGGTGATCGGGGCCGGAGCCGCGCTGAGCCGTCCCGCGCTGACCGCGGCGGCGCTGGTCACCCTGGTCGTGGCGGGGGTGCTGGTCGCGCTCGCGCCCCGGGTGCGGATCACCCCGGCGGCGGCCGACACGCTCTCCGGCTGGGCGGCCGGCGGGGCGTCGTTCGCGTTGCCGGGCGCGGTGGCCGCCTTCGTCACCGCCACCGAACCGGCCGTCCCGGCGCCGACCCCGGCGATGCTGCGCGAGCTGACCGTGCCGATCCTGGCCGCCGGCTTCCTCGCCGTCTGCGTCACGCTCGGCTACGCGGCCATGGTGCAGGTCTCCCAGCGGCGCATCGCCCTGCCCCACGCGGCCGGCACGGCACTGGGCGCACTCACGGTCGTCGCCGCCGCCTTCGGCGCCCCCGGCACCACCGCCGCCGACGCCTGGGTGGGCGGGCTGCTGCTGGTCGCCACCATACTGCTCCTGCTCGCCCCGCGGATCGACGCCGGTCGCCGGTCCGACCTCGCCCTCGACGGCTCCGACCTGGCCGCCGCGGCGGTCACCGCCGCACTGATCGCCACGCTGGCCCGGATCGCCGCGGTGATCTCGGCCGGCGAGCAGCTCGCGGTGGCCGCCACGCTGGTGCTGGTGGTCGCCGTCGCCGCCCGGGCGATGCCCGAGGAGTGGCGCCGGGGCCCGGTGCTGGGGATCGCCGTCGGCGGCACCCTGATCGGCCTGCTCGCCGGCTGGTCCGCCCTGCGCGGCGGGGTCGGCGTGCTCGCCACCCCCGGCCCGATCTGGGCCGGTGACCTCGCCGGCTGGCCGGCCGCGCCCACCGGCGGCGCCACCTGGCAGGCCCCGGTGGCGCTGGCGATGCTGGGCACGGCGGCCGGGATCCTGCTCCCGTCGCCCTGGAAGTACGACGTGGCCGGGGCGGCCGCCGTGCTCGCCACGATCGGCGCGCCGGCCGCTTTCGCGCTGCCCTGGTGGTCGCCGGTGCTGGTCGGGACGATGGTCGCGACGGTCTTCGGGATGGCCGCCGCGGCCTCTGCCGATCCGCGCGCGGGGTTGTCCCGGGCCGTCGTGGCCGGTGCGGTGGCGCTGCACGCGGCGGCGGCCGGGCTGGTCCGGCCGTGGACCACCGCGCTGGCGCTGGGCGCCATCGCGCTGATCGGCCTGGTGGTCGCGGGGCTGGCCCGGGGGTTCGCCCCAGCGCTGGTCGAGGACGTGGAGACCGAGGGGATGCCGCCGCACATGGTGCGGATCGGCGGCGTGGCGGCGGGCGCGGCCCTGCTGGCACTGCCGGGTGCGGTCGCCGCGCTGGCCGCCGAGTTCGGTCACTCGGCCCAGGTGGTGCTGACCGCCGCGCTGGCGGCGTCCAGCGTCGGGCTCGCCGGGGCGGCCGCGGTCCGTCGCCAGGTGCCGCAGTACCTGCCGTACGCGAGCGCGGCGATCGTCGGCGGCGCGACGGTCAGCGCGCTGGCCGCCATCTTCGCCCACCTCCCCTCCGGCGTGTACGCCGCCGCGGCGGCGCTGCTCGGGGTGCTCGCCGAACTGGTCCGGGCGGCCACCGTCCCGCCGGTCGGCTCGGCCCAGCCGGTCCGCCGGTGGTCCGTGCTGCTGGACGGCGCGCTGCGCCGGCTGCCCGACGACCGCACCGCACGCCGCTGGCGGATCAGCCCGGCCGCCGGTTCGCTCGCCGCGGCGGCCCTGCCGACGCTCCTCGCCCTGGCCTCGCTCGCGCCGCTGCTCTACGTCGCCCTGGTGGAGCCGCACCGGATGCTCTCCCGGATCTGGCAGGGGCCGCCGCCGGAGCTGCTCACCCCGCCGCCGGAGGCGGTCGATCCGACCCACGTGCTGACCGCGTTGCTGCTCACCGCGACCGCGGCGCTGGCCGCCACCGCGCTCAGCGGTGGCCGGCGCTCGCGGGCCGTGCCATGGGTCCTGCCGGGGCTGGCGGTGACCCTGCTGATCACCCCGGTCGCCCTCGGCCACGCCTGGCCGGAGAGCACTCTGGCGGCGCTCGCCGTGTTCACCATCTCGATGCTCGGGCTCGCGCTGACCCCACCGCCGCCGCTGGCCGAGCGGGCCCGGTCGCTGCGGGTGACCCGGGTGCTGGTCTTCGTGATCGGGCTGGCCGGCGGCGGCGCCGGGCTGGCCGGCAGCCTCGGCACCCGGGAGCTGACCCTGTTCACGCTGGGTGGGGCGGTGGGCGTCGGCACGGTCGCCGCGCTCTTCGGCACCACCCAGCGGGCCCGCATCCTCGGCTGGCTCTTCGCCTCGCTGATGGCGCAGCTCTTCGTGCTCACCGCCGGCCTGGTGGCCGGGTTCGCCGCGGTCTGGTCGGCGTTCGGGGTGCTGGCGGTCGGCGCGGCGTTGCAGGTCTTCGCGGCGGCCCTGCCCCGGTTGCGCCGCCCCGAGGCGCAGCGCGAGGCGGCCACCGTGGAGTGGACCGGATACGCCGCCGCGCTGATCGCGCTGGCGCTGGCCTACGACTCACCCCGGCACATCGCCGCCCTGCTGGCCGCCTGGGGCGCCGTGCTCGGGGTGGCCGCGAGCCGGCCGGGGCGCCGCCCGCTGGAACGGCAGATCCTGTTCTGGGCGGTGGTGGCCTGCGAGATCGCCGCCTGGTGGATCCTGATGCGGGTCGCCGACGTGGCGCTGCCCGAGGCGTACACGCTGCCGTTCGCGGCGCTGGCCCTGCTGGTGGGGGTGCTGGAACTGCGGCACCGGCCGGACCTGTCGAGCTGGGTGGCGTACGGGCCGGCGCTGGTCGCCACGTTCGTGCCGACCCTGGCGATCGTGCTGGCCACCGAGTCCAGCATGCTGCGGCAGGTGCTGCTGCTGCTCGGCGCGGTGGCGGTGCTGATCTTCGGTACGACGAGCCGGCAGCAGGCGCCGGTGATCGTCGGGGCCACGGTGACCGCGATCGCCGCGGTGCACGCGCTGTTCAGCCTCGGCCCGTGGCTGGTGCTCATCCCCGTCGGCGTGGTCCTGCTCGGGCTGGGGGCGAGCAACGAGCGCCGCCGCCGCGCCCAGGAGCGGTTGCAGACCGCGCTGCGCGGCATGAGATGAATTCGAGGGTCCCTGCGGCGTGACTGCCTTGTAGCGCAGAGCCTGCGGGGTGCGCGCGTGCGGGGTGGGCGACGGCGGTCCGGACCCGAGCACGGGTGCGAGCCCGCGGGGGCCGGTCGGGGTCAGCCGAGGGAGGCGCGGAGGGCGGCGTCCTTCTCGGCCACCATCTCCTCCAGGCTCGCCTGGTACGCGGCCATCCGCGTCAGCAACGCCGGGTCCGCGACGGCGAGGATGCGGACGGCCAGCAGGCCGGCGTTGCGGGCGTTGCCGATCGACACCGTGGCCACCGGCACCCCGGCCGGCATCTGCACGATGGACAGCAGCGAGTCCATCCCGTCGAGGTGCTTCAGCGGCACCGGCACGCCGATCACCGGCAGCGGGGTCACCGAGGCGACCATGCCGGGCAGGTGGGCCGCGCCGCCCGCCCCGGCGATGATCACCTTGACGCCTCGGTCGGCGGCGGCGCGGCCGTACTCGATCATCTTGATCGGGGTGCGGTGGGCGGAGACGACGCCGACCTCGTAGGGCACCCCGAACTCGTCCAGCGCCTCGGCGGCGGCCTTCATCACCGGCCAGTCCGAGTCGCTGCCCATGATCAGCCCAACGGTGCTCACGCCCGCCCCTCCCGCAGCCAACGCGCGGCCCGCGCCGCCCGCGCCCGTACGTCGTCCAGGTCGTTCCCGAGCACGGTGACGTGCCCGATCTTCCGGCCCGGGCGCACCTGCTTGCCGTACAGGTGGACCTTGGCGCCGGGCTCCGCGGCGAAGAGGTGGTGCAGCCGCTCGTCGACGGAGATCCCGCCCGGCTCACCGCCGAGCACGTTCGCCATCACCACCACCGGCGCGGTCAGCGAGGTGTCCCCCATCGGGTAGTCGAGCACGGCCCGCAGGTGCTGCTCGAACTGCGAGGTGCGGGCGCCCTCGATGGTCCAGTGCCCGGAGTTGTGCGGCCGCATGGCCAGCTCGTTGACCACGAGGCCGGCGTCGGTCTGGAACAGCTCCACCGCCAGCAGACCGACCACGCCGAGCGCGGTCGCCAGGTCGATGGCGAGCTGCTGGGCGGCGAGCGCCAGCTCCTCCGGCAGGTCGGGCGCGGGGGCGAGCACCTCGACGCAGATGCCGTCCCGCTGCACCGTCTCCACCACCGGGTACGCGGCGACCTGCCCGAACGGCGAACGGGCCACCTGCACCGCCAGTTCCCGGCGCAGCGCCACCCGCTCCTCGACGATCAGCGAGGTGCCGCCGGCGAGCAGCGTCGCGGCCAGCTCGGCGGCCTGCGTGGCGTCGTCGACCATCCAGACGCCCCGGCCGTCGTACCCGCCGCGGGCCGCCTTGAGCACCACCGGCCAGCCCCGTGCCGTGCCGAAGTCGACCAGGTCGGCGGGCTCGGCGACCGGCCGCCAGGCCGGGTTCGGGGCGCCCAGGCCACCGAGCCGCTCCCGCATGATCCGCTTGTCCTGCGCGTGCAGCAGCGCGTCGGCGGGCGGGAAGAGCTTCACCCCCTCGGCGGCGAGGGCGCGGATGTGCTCGGTGGGCACGTGCTCGTGGTCGAAGGTGACCACGTCACAGCCCTTGGCGAAGGCGCGCAGCGCGGAGAGGTCGGTATGGTCGCCGTACTGGACGTCGGCGGCGACCAGGGCGGCGCCGTCGTCCGGGGCGAGCGCCAGCACGCGCAGTGACTGGCCGAGGGCGATGGCGGCCTGGTGGGTCATCCGGGCCAGCTGGCCCCCGCCCACCATGCCGACCACGGGCAGACCGGTACGGGAATCCATAGCGCCGCCAGCCTATCCGGGCGACCGGGGGTCACCGCCGCGAGGGCTCAGGCGGCGTCGGCCACGACACGGCGCGGGGTGCGGGCGATCTCGCGGGCGGTGCGCCGGGCGATCAGCGCCGAGCCGACCACGGTCGGCGCGAGCCAGGCGATCAGGTTGCCGTCGGTCATCTGGACGGCGAAGCCGGTGACGAAGGCGATCACCGTGCTGCCCATCAGGTTGAGGTGCCAGATGCGCCAGCCCCGGCCACCGAGGCCGGTCGGGCGGCGGCGGGCGAACCAGAGCCCGCCGACCAGCCAGCCGAGGGTCAGCCCGCCGAGCAGGGCCAGCCCCCAGAGGCGGGCCGGGTCGTAGGCGAAGAGGCCGAAGGCGCTGAGGCTGAGCCCGACGGCGGCACCCGCGTACACCCGGCCGAGCAGCGTGTGCCGGCCGCGCCGCTTGGGAGCGAACAGGACGGGCAGGGCGAGCAGCAGCCCGGCGGTGCCGCTGACGGCGTGGATCACGACAAGAACCGTGTGCATGGCACCCTCCCCAACCTCCCACTGTGGGAGGTTGATGAGACCATCGTGCAACCTGACACAATGGGATGTCAAGCGAATCCGAAGGAGCAGACCTCGATGCCGGACCGGCCACTGAACGCCACCGCCGCCTCCCTGCTGGGCTTCCTGCACGACGGCCCGATGACCGGCTGGGACCTGGTCGAGTACGCCCAGCAGCGGATCGGCGCGTTCTGGTCGCTCACCCAGAGCCAGGTCTACCGGGAGCTGACCGCGATGGCCGCCGCCGGGCTGATCCGCGCCGGGGAGCGCGGGCGCCGCGACCGGCAGCCGTACGAGATCACCGACGCCGGCCGGGCCGCGTTCGCCGAGTGGGCCGCCAGGCCGCCGGCCGAGGAGAGCATCCGGTTCCCCCTGCTGCTGACCGTGCTCTTCGGGCGGCACCTGCCCCCGGGACGGCTGGCGGAGTTCCTGGCCACGCACCGGGCCGCCCATGCCGCCCGGCTGGCCGGCTACGAGCAGGTCGCGGCCGCACTGCCGGCGGAGTCGGACACGGTCGACCCGTACTCGGTGGCGACGCTGCGCTTCGGGCTGGCGTACGAGCGGGCGGTGCTGGAGTGGTTCGACGCCCTGCCGGGTCAGCTCGGCGCGGCGCCGGACCTCAGCTGAGCTGGGCGACCAGCTCGTCGACCGAGGTCACCGGCCGCTGGCAGACGAAACCCCGACAGACGTACGCGGTGGGCCGCCCGTCGACCAGCGGCCGGTCCGCGAGCAGTGGCACCCCAGGCTGGTCCGGCCGGCCGGCCACCACCACCGCGCCGGGCGGGGCGTGCCGCACCGCGGCCGCCACCAGCGGATCACCCGCCGGGTCGTCGGTGGCCACCGCGATCTCGTACGGCCCGGAGAGCAGCGCCTCCCCCACCGTCGCCGCGTAGCCGGTGAACCGGGCGTGCCGCCCGACGATCGGCGCGACGGTGGCCAGCGCCGCCTCGGCCGCCTCCCGGTAGCGACTCTCGCCGGTCAGCGCGGCGTACGCCACCAGGGCCGCCACGATCGCCGACCGCCCCGACGGGGTGGCGTTGTCGGTCGGGTCGGCCGGCCGGGTGATCAGCCGCTCGGCGTCGTCGGCGGTGTCGTAGAAGCCGCCGTCCGGGGCGGCGAACCGGGCCAGGGCGGTGTCCAGCAGCCCACCGGCCAGGTGCAGCCAGCGCCCCTCCCCGGTGAGCTGGTGCAGGGCGCAGAACGCCTCGGCCACGCAGCCGTAGTCCTCCAGCACGCCGGCCGGCTCGCCGACCACCTTGTCGCGCGACGCCCGGCGCAGCCGCCCGTCCACGACGTGCACGGTGGCCAGGTGCTCGGCGGCGTCCCGCATCGCGCCGTCGGCGACGATGGTGACGCCCTCCATCAGGTTGGCGTCCTCGTCGTCGGGCGAGGCGTACAGGGCGGCGACGCGGAGGAACTCGGCGATGGCGGTGATCGCCAGTCCGTTCCAGGCCGCCACCACCTTGTCGTCGCGGGCGGGCTGGGGGCGAGTGTCGCGGGCGGCCAGCAGCCGGCCGACGACTTCCTGCCACCGGGCCCGGATCTCCGGGTCGGCGTCGTCGACGTCCCGGGCCAGCCTGAGCACGCTCGTACCGTGCTCAAAGGTGCCCGCCTCGGTGACGGCGAACAGGTCGGCGGCCCAGCGGCCGTCCTCCTCGCCCAACGCCTCCACCAGCTGGTCCGGCGTCCAGGCGTAGGTGAGGCCCTCGACGCCCTCGGTGTCCGCGTCCAGCGCGGAGGCGAAGCCCTCACCGGGGCGGTGCAGCTCGTCGGCGAGGAACCGGGCGGTGTCCCGGGCCACCCGGCGGGCCATCCGGTCGCCGGTGAGCCGCCAGAGCTCGGCGTAGCAGCGCAGCAGCAGCGCGTTGTCGTAGAGCATCTTCTCGAAGTGCGGCACGGTCCAGTGACCGTCCACCGAGTACCGGGCGAAGCCGCCGGCGAGCTGGTCGTGGATGCCGCCCCGGGCCATCGCCTCGGCGGTGTGCCGGGCGATCTCCAGGCTCTGCGGCGAGCCGGTGCGCTGGTGGTGCCGCAGCAGGAAGAGCAGGTTCATGTGCGGCGGGAACTTCGGCGCCCCGCCGAAGCCGCCGTTCGCCGCGTCGTACTCCCGGGCGAGCTGGTCGGCGGCGGAGTCGAGCAGCTCGGCGGTGAGCGGGGCGGTCGGCCCGCCGACGGCCTGGGCGCCGCCGATCGCCTCGACCACGGCGGCCCCCTGGCGCAGCACCGCCTCGCGCTGGTCGCGCCAGGCGGTGGCGACCGACTGGAGCAGGCGGACGAAGTTCGCCCGGGGGAAGTAGGTGCCGCAGAAGAACGGGGTGCCGTCTCCGGTGGCGAAAACCGTCATCGGCCAGCCGCCCTGCCCGGTCATCGCCTGGGTGGCGGTCATGTAGACCGCGTCGACGTCCGGCCGCTCCTCCCGATCCACCTTGATCGCCACGAAATCGTCGTTGACCAGCGCGCCGACCTGCTCGTTCTCGAACGACTCGTGCGCCATCACGTGACACCAGTGGCAGGCCGCGTAGCCGACCGAGATCAGCACCGGCACGTCCCGCCGCTTCGCCTCGGCGAAGGCCTCCGCGCACCAGGGCCACCAGTCGACCGGGTTTTCCGCGTGCTGGAGCAGGTACGGCGAGGTCGCGTCGGCGAGTCGGTTCACCCGACGACCATATCCAGCCGGGCGAACCCCCGCCGGCCGGACCGACGGCATCGCGGGGCCTTCCGCCGCTCACGTTCATGTATTTACATCCGTGCATGCTGACGATCGTCGCCGGCCGCACAGCGGTCGGACCCGGTGGGGTCAGGAGGCGCCGTCGGCGCGCAGCGGGAAGACGTTCGACTCGGCCGAGTCGCGCAGCGACCCGAGCACCGCCCCGATCTTGTCGGCGGGCATCGGCTTGAAGAAGTGGTAGCCCTGGGCGGCGGTACAGCCCAGCTCGGCCAGGGCGAGCCGCTGCTCGGCGGTCTCCACACCCTCCGCGACCACCCGCAGCCCCAGCTCGTGGGCGAGCCCGACGGTGGTCCGGACGATCGCGGCGGCCTCCGGCGACTCGGCCATCCGGAGGACGAACGAACGGTCCACCTTCAGCTCGTCCACCGCGATCCGGGTCAGGAAGGTCAGCGACGAGAAGCCGGTCCCGAAGTCGTCGACGGCGAGCTGGACGCCCATCGCGCGCACCGTGGCCAGCACCTCGTCGATCACCTCCAGCTCGCTCATCACCACCGTCTCGGTGATCTCCAGGACCAGCCGCTGCGGCGGCACCTGGTGGCGGCGCAGCGCGTCGGCGATCTCGGCCGGCAGGCGGGGGTCGAGCAGGCTACGGGCCGAGAGGTTCACCGAGATCGGCACGTCCAGCCCATCCCGGCCCCAGTCGGCCGCCACCGCGAGCGCCTTGTCCAGCACGTACCGGGTGAAGGCGCCGAGCTGCTCGCTGTTCTCCACCGGGCGGATGAAGTCGACCGGGCCGAGCCAGCCGCGGCGCGGGTGCCGCCAGCGGATCAGCGCCTCCACCCCGGTCGGGGCGCCGGTGGCCAGGTCGACCGCCGGTTGCAGGGCCAGCACCAGCTGGTCGTCGGCCTGCAGCGCCTCCCGCAGCTCCGCCAGCAGCGCCAGCTGGTCGGTGCTCGCGGCGTCGCGGGAGCTGTCGTACGCGGCGACGCTGCCGCCGCCCTCCTTGGCCTGGTACATGGCGATGTCGGCCCGGCGCAGCAGCTCGGTCAGGTCGGCGCTGCCCGCCCCGGTCACCACCACCCCCACCGAGACCTCGACGGACATCCGCACCCCGGCCACCTCGGTCGGCGCGGCCAGCCGCTCGGCGATCTCCCGGGCCTGGCGCAGCGCGTACGCCATCGGGGCGGACCGGTCGCCGACCACCGGGACCGACGTCAGCAGCAGCGCGAACTCGTCCCCGCCGAGGCGCCCCAGCAGGTCGCCGGGCCGGGCGAGGATGCCGAGCCGGTTGGCGGTGAGCCGCAGCAGCTGGTCGCCGGCGGCGTGCCCGAGGGTGTCGTTGACCTCTTTGAACTGGTTGATGTCCAGCAGCAGCAGCGCCACCGGGTGGTCGTGGGCGAGCTGCCGCAGCGTCTGGTCGCCCTTGCTGAGCATGGCCGTCCGGTTCACCAGCCCGGTCAGCGCGTCGTGCACCGCCTCGTACGACGACCGTGCGCTGACCAGCCGCAGCTCCCGGTGGGTGGCCGCGTCGTGCAGCGCGGCGGCGAGGGCGTCCGAGAAGGCCGCCACGGCGTCCCGCTCGCGGGGGCTCGGCGGCGCCGAGGCGGGAAAGCGGACCCGCAGCTCGCCGACCTCGACGTCGCCGACCGCCAGCGGGCGGGCCAGCTCGTGCTCAGCGGTGGCCGGCCGGGCGGGCGGGCCGATCTCGCGGTCGCGCACCCGGCCGGAGGCGTCCCCCCGGTACCGGCGCCAGCGGCCGTCGCCCCGGGACACGTCGACGTCGACCAGTTCGGCGCCGAAGAGGGTCAACGCGCCGGACACCGCGGCGGTGGCCACCCCGCGCTCGTCGAGCTGGTTGAGCGCGGCGGTCGCCTCCGCGAACGCCCGCCAGTCCCGCCGTTCCTGGTCGGCCCGGAGCCGGTGCCGGTAGGTCTGCTGGAGCAGCCAGAGCGGGGGCGGGAGCAGCAGCAGCCAGCGGGCGTCGATCTCCAGCAGGGCGACCACGACCAGGCCGACCGCCACGTTGCCGACGAACATCAGCAGCTTGCCGCGGAGCGCGGCGAGCACCGGCGGGCCGATGGCGACGCCGTGCCGCAGCGCCAGGGTGGCGCCGCCGAGGCAGGCGGTGGCGAGCAGGTAGGTCACCGAGCCGGCGATCAGGGCGAGCGCCAGCCCGGGGGTGGGCGCCGCCAGCAGCGGCGCACCGAGCGCGGTGGCGACCGCCACGGCCAGCGCGGTGGCGGCGGTCAGCGAGGCCGCGATCCGGAGCACCTCGAGCGGGGGCCGGCGGTCGACGGCCAGGGACATCCCCGCCCAGGCCAGGCCGGAGCCGAGCAGCGCCGCGGCCGGCAGCCACCCGGCCGGCACGAGGTAGAGGCAGACGATCAGGGCGGCCTCACCCCAGGTGATGCTGACCATGCCGGTGGCGGTGCGGAACCGCAGCCGGGCCAGTTGGGCGACGGCGAACGCGGCCAGCGCGATGCCGAACCGGGCCGGCGCGGGAAGGGGGTCGTCCGGCGGCAGCACGGCGGGGACGTTCAGGCCGATCAGGACCGCCGTCAGGGCGGTGAGCGTGACGGCGGCGACCAGCAGGAGCACCGGTGGCGGCGTGCCGCGCGTCTCGGACCGGTCGAGTTGGTCGACGGCCCTGCCGGACGTCACCGGCCCGCTCCGTCCGCCGGCACACGTGGAGTGCCCGGGACGGACGCTGCTGCGACGGTCATGGCGCCCCCTCCCGCGCACGGCTCAGGGACTTTCGGTGCCCCCGGCGGAAGGCTAAGCCAATCCGGGTGGCCGCAACAGGGGCTGACGACCCGGATCGGCGTGAATCACGCCCCGACTACCCGTTCCGGTGCTGCTGGTGGCTGTTGGGGGTGTCCGTGCGTGATTCCTGCGCCGAGGTCCCGTCCGCCGGATCGACGGCCGACGCGTCGGCGTGGCCCCGGTCGGCCGCCTGTCCCTGGGTGGGGAACCGGTCGGGCAGCCGACGCAGCCGGGAGTTCATGTTGCGGATCAGCAGGATGGTGGCGGTGGCCAGGAGCAGGATGAGGAACAGGCCCATCGGCCCGGCCAGGCCACCCGTGCGGGTGTCACCGAAGTTGTTCTCCGCGAGCACCTGGGCAGCGGTCAGCATGGTGTTTCTCCGATGTGCGGTGGGGTTTCAGGGTAGCCCGCCGCCCGGTCAGCGGACAGGGGCCGTCTCGCGCACCCCGGCGAAGAGGTCCGACTCGGGCAGCGGGCTGTCGACCAGCGAGCGGACCAGCTCGAAATCCTCCGTGGGCCAGGCGCGCCGCTGCAGCTCCATCGGCACGTGGAACCAGAAGCCGTCCGGGTCGATCTGGGTGGCGTGGGCGCGCAGCGCGTCGTCGCGGACGGGGAAGTAGTCGGCGCACTCCACCCGGGTGGTGATCCGCGGGCCTTTGTCGGGGCGGTCGTCCCAGCGCTTGAGCCACTCCTCGTACGGGGAGGGGAGGCCGGCGGCGAGCATGCCCTCGTGCAAAGCGGTGATCTTGCCCTTGGAGAAGCCGATGTCGTAGTAGAGCTTCAGCGGCTGCCAGGGCTCACCGAGCTCCGGGTAGCGCTCCGGGTCGCCGGCCGCCTCGAAGGCGGCGACGGTCACCTTGTGGGTCATGATGTGGTCGGGGTGCGGGTAGCCGCCCTCCTCGTCGTACGTGGTGACGACGTGCGGACGGAACTCACGCATCAGCCGCACCAGCGGGCCCGCGGCGACCTCGACGTCCGCCAGGGCGAAGCAGCCCTCGGGCAGCGGCGGCAGCGGGTCACCCTCGGGCAGCCCCGAGTCGACGAAGCCGAGCCAGGCCTGCTCGACGCCGAGGATCGCCCGGGCGGCATCCATCTCGGCACGGCGGATCTCGCCGATGTCGGCCCAGACCTCCGGCCGGTCCATCTTCGGGTTGAGCACGCTGCCGCGCTCCCCACCGGTACACGTCACGACCAGGACGTCCACGCCCTCGGCGACGTACTTCGCCATGGTCGCGGCGCCCTTGCTCGACTCGTCGTCGGGGTGCGCGTGCACCGCCATGAGACGCAGCTGCTCTGCCAACTTGGGCGCTCCTCGTCTGTGCCCACCGGCGACCCACCCGGGCCACCCGGCTGACCTGCCGGAATCCTCCCCCGTGCCGGACCCTGCCGGTGCCGACCTGTCATCCTTGACGACAGGACGGGCTGGGAGCATGGAACTCCCCCATTCTTGCCGATGCCCCCGACAACGACGCCAGGAGATACCCGCCGGTGACCGAGACGCACACCACATTCACCCCGGGCGCGCCGGTGTTCCCACTCGGCCGGTACGGCCGCCGCCGGGAGCCGGGCCGCCGTCGACCGCTGCTGGTCCGGGTGCTGGTGGCCGCCCTGGTCGCCGGGTTGGGCCTGGTCGCGGCGCAGCTCTACGCCCGGTACGGCGACCCGGCGTACGACGCCCAGGTGATCACCTACACGGACATCACCGACTCCGGGGTGAGCGTCGACTTCCGGGTCACCCTGCCCGAGGGCGGCTCGGCGGTGTGCGTGCTGCGGGCCCGCTCCCACGACGGCGCCGAGGTGGGCCGGGACGAGGTCGCGGTCAGCGCGGCGCCCGGCGAGCGGCACGCCGCCGTCCAGCACCGGATCGCCACCACCGCCCGGCCCTTCATCGGCGAGGTGATCCGCTGCCGGCCCGCCGGCTGACCCCCGCTGACCGGCCCGGCCGCCCGGTACGACCGGTTCGGGTACCGGCACCGGCGGTGATCGGCGGCACCCCGCGGGTGTGCCGCACTGGTAACTTGGTAACTCACCTGTCAGCCAGTTTTCCGCACGACCGAGGAGTACGCCTGTGTCCACCAATGACAACGAGGCGCCCGCCACCTGGCTGTCCCAGGACGCGTACGACCGCCTGAAGGCAGAGCTCGACGAGCACATCGCCAACCGGCCGGTCATCGCCGCCGAGATCAACGCCCGGCGCGAGGAAGGCGACCTGCGAGAGAACGGTGGCTACCACGCCGCCCGCGAGGAGCAGGGCAAGGCCGAGGGGCGCATCCTCTACCTCAAGGAGCTGCTGCGCACCGCCAAGGTCGGCGAGGCGCCGACCGCCGACTCGGTGGCGCCCGGCATGGTCGTGACGATCTACTTCGACGACGACCAGGACGACACCGAGACCTTCCTGCTCGGCTCGCGGGAGATCGCCGCCACCACCGACCTGACGGTCTACAGCCCCGAGTCGGCGCTCGGCAAGGCGATCCTGGGCGGTCGCCCCGGCCAGACCTGCACCTACACGGCGCCGAGCGGCGCCGACATCAAGGTGACGGTGGTCAGTTTCGAGCCGTTCTCCGGCTGAGTCCGGCCCCGCCGGGTCCGCGCGACCCGGCGGTTCCCGATCGCGTACGCCCGAGGCGTGACACCGGCGCCGGTGTCACGCCTCGGCCGCGAACACCACCTGGTAGCCGCTGGCCCGCAGGGCGCTGATCAGCGTGTCGGAGTGCTCGACGCCGCGGGTCTCCACCGACAGTGCCACCTCGACCTCGCCGAGGCGCAGGTGCGGGTTGGCCCGCTGGTGCTCCACGTCGACCACGTTGGCCCGGTGCTCGGCGATCTCGGTGAGCAGCGAGGCGAGCTGACCGGGCCGGTCCGAGCAGCGCACCGTGACCCGCAGGTAGCGCCCGGCGGCGGCCAGGCCGTGTTCGATCACCCGCAGCATCAGCAGCGGGTCGATGTTGCCGCCGGAGAGCACCGCGACCACCGGCGCCTCCACCTCGACGACCCCGGCCAGCAGCGCCGCCACGCCCACCGCGCCGGCCGGCTCGACCACCTGCTTGCCGCGCTCCAGCAGCATCAGCAGCGCCCGGGAGATGTCCTCCTCGGAGACCGTGACGATCTCGTCGACCAGCTTGCGGACGTGGCTGAAGGTGATCTCGCCCGGCCGGCCGACCGCGATCCCGTCGGCGATGGTGGCGAAGGACGGCAGGCGTACCGGCTCGCCAGCGGCCAGCGAGGGCGGGAAGGCGGCCGCGCTGGCCGCCTGCACCCCGATCACCCGTACGTCGGGGCGCAGCGCCTTGGCCGCCACCGCCATGCCGGAGATCAAACCACCGCCGCCGACCCCGGTGATGATCGTCTTCACGTCGGGGCACTGTTCGAGGATCTCCAGCGCCACCGTGCCCTGACCGGCGATGACATCGGGGTGGTCGAACGGGTGGATCAGCACCGCGCCGGTCCGCTCGGCGTAGGTCTGCGCCGCCACCAGCGACTCGTCGACGGTGTTGCCGACCAGTTCGATCTGCGCGCCGTACCCCTTGGTGGCGGCCACCTTCGGTAGCGGCGCGTTCACCGGCATGAAGACGGTGGCGTGGGCGCCCACCAGGCCGGCGGCGAGCGCGACGCCCTGGGCGTGGTTGCCGGCGCTGGCGGCGACCACGCCGCGGGCCCGCTCCTCCGCCGACAGCCGGGAGATCCGCACGTACGCGCCGCGCACCTTGTACGACCCGGCGCGCTGCACGTTCTCACATTTCAGCCACGTTGGGCCGCCGAGCGCGGCGCTCAGCGGCCGGAAGGGCTCCAGCGGGGTGGTGCGGGTGACGCCGGCGAGCAGTTCCCGCGCGGCCCGTACGTCGGCGAGACCGACCAGTTCCGTCATGCCCCGATCGTGCCACCCGGCACCGGGGGGACCTCCGGCGACGCCACCGTCGGATCGGCCACCACCTGCGGCGAGGGTGCGGTCACCGGCTGCGGCTGCGGGTAGGCGGGCACCACGGGCGTGCCCGCTGCCATCGTCATCCCGGGAGTGACCGGCCAGGCCGGGGTGGCGCGGGCGATCCGGTCCTGCTGGGCGGCGGAGATCCGCCGGATCAGCACGATGAACGACACCGCGGCCACCACGCAGGCGATGGCCGGGATCGCGTGCCGGCCGAGCGCGCCCTGGTAGTAGTCGACGAACGCCTGGAACTCGGCGTCGCCGACCGGGTCCTCGGGCAGTTCGGCGTACTCCATCTCGTCCTTCAGGCTGACCAGCCGCTCACCGAGGCTGAAGACCAGCCACGCCGTCCACCAGACGGCGACCAGGGCGCCGGTTCCCCGTCGCCGGAGGCTGTCCCGGGCGATGTTGGCGACCACCCGGGCGGGCACCACGAAATTGGCGAACGGCACCAGCCAGCCGGCGATCGCCCAGCCCGCGCCGAGCGAGGGCAGCGCGCCCGGGAAGGCGTCGGTGTTCTTCCGCGCCCGCCAGGTCCAGATGATCACCAGGATGCCGGCGGTCAGGTAGGCCGCCGCGAAGGGCAGGGCCAGCAACCCCTCGAGCACCGCGGCGCCGAGCAGCACGTCGGCGTCGCGGTCGTCCGCGGCGTGCTCGGCCAGCACTCTCCCGTACACCGGGGAGAGCGCGGCCAGCAGGTAGAACGCGGCGGTCGCACCGACCGCGATCGAGGCGGCCAGGCCGATGCCGCGCACCGCGAAGGTCTCCAGCCCGGGCGTGACGGCAGGCTGCCCCAGGGGGGTGTGGCAGTTCTGGCACTCGTTGAAGCTCGGGGACGTGGCGTCCCCGCAGGTCTGGCAGCGCATGGGTGACCGTCCAGGGGGTGCGGCGGGAGGTGCGCGCACACGCTAGACGATCATGCGACGGCCGGTGACCCCGTTCCGACCCGGGGATAGCCGGGGGCGTGCCGGGACCACGGCGCCTCCATCTCGAACTGCCCGGCGACCCCGAGCAGCAGCAGCTCCGAGCCGGGCGGGCCGATCAACTGCGCGGCGACGGGTAGGCCGTCCGGGCGCCGGCCGACCGGCACCACGATGGACGGCAGGCCGGCGATGTTCCAGGGTGCGGCGTACGGGGCGTACCGGATGTTGGCCTTCATGTTGGCCACCCAGGACCGGCCGGACCAGGCGGCGGCCTCCGGCGGCGGGCCGGCCAGCGCCGGGGTGAGCAGCAGGTCGACCGAGTGGTCGGCGAAGAAGCCGATCGAGCGTTCCCGCCAGGCGGCCCGGTCGGCCTCCCGGACGTACCCCCGCCGCTGCGCCCACTCGCCGAGCGCGACGTGCCGGCGGCTGCGCCGCTGGAGGTCACGCCGGTGGATCCCGGCGGCGCGCACGTCGGCGGCGGCCGCGGCGAACCACGTCGCGATGCCCTGGAGGCCGAGCGCGGTCGGGTAGACCGGGTCGGCGGGGACGGTGTCGTGGCCGGCGGCGGCGAGCAGCCGGCCGGCGGCGGCCACCGCGTCCCGGTTGGGGGCGTCCGGCGAGACGCCGCGCACCGGGGAGCGGAGCGAGACGCCGACCCGCAGCCGCGGCGGCGGGACCAGCTTGTCGGCGCGGCGGCCGGCGAGCACCTGGAAGCCGACCGCGGCGTCCGCGACCGTGGTGGTGAGCATGCCGTGCTCGGTGAGGCCGAACCAGTCCTCCACGCCGAGCTGGGCGGGGACCACGCCCCGGCCGGGCTTGAGCCCGACCAGGCCGCAGCAGGCCGCCGGGATGCGGATCGAGCCGAGGCCGTCGTTGCCGTGCGCGATCGGCACCAGCCCGGCGGCCACCGCGGCGGCGGATCCGCCGGAGGAGCCGCCGGGGGTGCGCCGGGTGTCCCACGGGTTGCGGGTGACCGCGGACTCGTCGTCGGTGAGCGCCCAGAGGCCGAGCTCCGGCATCCGGGTCACCCCGAGGATCACCGCGCCGGCGCCACGCAGCCGCCGGACCACCTCGTGGTCGGCCTCCGCGACGCCGGTACGCACCGCCGCCGAGCCGTTCCAGGTGGGCAGGCCGGCGACGGCGGTGTTCTCCTTGACCGCCACCGGCACCCCGGCCAGCGGGAGGTTGGCCAGGTCCTCCTGCTCGTCGACCTTCTCCGCCTCGGTGATCGCCTCCCCGCCGCGTACCGTGCGGAACGCGGCAAGGTCGGCGTCGACCCGGTCGATGTGGTCCAGGTGATCGGCGACGACCTGGGTGGCCGAAACGTCGCCCCGGCGTACGCCCCGGGCGATCTGCTTGGCGGTCGCCCCCACCCAGGTCGGCATGATGTCCTGCACGGCCACCCTCCCCAGCCAGCGGTCAGCCCAGCGCCTGCTCCAGATCGGCGAGCAGGTCGTCGACCGTCTCGATGCCGACAGACAGTCGCACGAGATCGCCGGGAACTTCAAGCGGCGAGCCGGCAGCACTTGCGTGTGTCATCCGGCCCGGGTGCTCGATCAGGGACTCCACGCCGCCGAGCGACTCGGCGAGCACGAAGAGCTTGGCCCGGTTGCAGATCTCCACGGCGTGCTCCTCACCGCCCGAGGCGCGGAAGGAGATCATGCCGCCGAACCGGCGCATCTGCTTCGCGGCCACCTCGTGACCGGGGTGCGAGGGCAGACCCGGGTAGCTGACCTGACCGACCTTGGCGTGCCCGTCCAGGTACGCGGCGATCCGCTCGGCGTTGTCGCAGTGCCGGTCCATCCGTACCCCGAGGGTCTTGATCCCGCGCAGGGTGAGCCAGGCGTCGAAGGGCCCGTTGATCGCGCCCATCGCGTTCTGGTGGTAGCGCAGCTCGTCGCCGAGGCCGGCGTCGGCGGCGATCAGCGCGCCACCGACCACGTCGGAGTGCCCGCCGATGTACTTCGTGGTCGAGTGGACCACCACGTCGGCGCCGTGCGCGATCGGCTGCTGCAGGTACGGCGAGGCGAAGGTGTTGTCGACCACCAGCAGCGCCCCGGCGTCGTGCGCGACGGCGGCCAGGGTGGCGATGTCGGCGATGCCGAGCAGCGGGTTGGTCGGCGTCTCCACCCAGACGATCTTCGTGGTGGCGCGCATGGCGGCCCGGACGGCATCGGTGTCGGAGACCCTGGCCGGGGTGTAGTCCAGCCCCCAGCGCTCGGCGACCCGGGCGAAGAGGCGGTAGGTGCCGCCGTACGCGTCGTCCGGGATCACCACGTGGTCACCCGGCTTGCAGACGGTGCGCAGCAGGGTGTCCTCGGCGGCCAGGCCGCTGGCGAAGGCGAGCGCCACCGGGCCGCCCTCCAGGGCGGCGAGGCACTCCTGGAGCGCGTCCCGGGTGGGGTTGCCGGAGCGGCTGTACTCGTAGCCGTGCCGGGGCGCGCCGACGGCGTCCTGGGCGTAGGTGCTGGTCTGGTAGATCGGTGGGATCACCGCGCCGGTGCGGGCCTCGGGGTCCTGGCCGGCGTGGATGGCGAGCGTCTCGAAGCCGTGACTCATTCCCGAGACGTTAGTCCGCCGGTGTGCCGCCCCGGGCGGAACCCGGCGGTCGTCACAGCGGCGGCCTGTCGGACGGGTGGGCCATACTGGCTCGGTGACCTCGTCCGTGACGCTGCCTTCCCGCCTGATCGGCGCGGCCGATCGCATCCCGGCCTCCCTCGCGCTGCTCAACGGGCCTGAGCACGGCCGGGTCAGTCTGCCGGTACGGCTCGCCTGGTCGGGCCTGAGCGAATTCGACGTGGCCGATCCCCGCGAGCGGCTGACGCTGTACCGGACGCTGATGGACTGCGGCCAACGCGAGGACATCATCCGATACGTCAATGCGGCACTGTTGCGCCGGGACTGGCCGCGCATCCGGCGGCTCACCGCTCGTCGCCTCATCGCCCTCTGGGAGCGGCGCCTACCTGAGCTGGCCGCCTGATCATGGACGAGGTGCATCAGCAACTGCTGCATGTCGGCTTCTCGGCCGGCGACGATCTTGGCCTGGTGCTCGCGGGCGGTTACGCGTTGTCAGCGCACAACCTGCTCAGCCGACCGTCCAGGGATATCGACTTCGCGACCGCAACGGTCCTACCGCTACAGGCGGTGGCAGCTCGCCTTGCGGAGGCCTACGTCGCGGCCGGTTTCCGCTGCCGTGTCGTCGAGGCAGGCAACCGGATGGCCCGGCTGCTGGTATCGGGCGAGACGACGGCGTGCGAGGTGGACCTGTTGAAGGAGGCGATCGGCCCTCCGGCGGCTCTGAGCATCGGCCCGGTCCTCGCCTTCGACGACGCGATCGGCCTCAAGGTCAGAGCGCTGCACGACCGGGCGGCTCACCGCGACTACATCGACATCCACGCCGCCAACGAACGGCTGAGCCGGCCCGAGTTGGAGGCGCTGGGCGCGCGGCACACGGTCGGCTTCTCCCTGGAGGAACTGGCCGACCGGCTGGGCGCCGTCGATGAGCTGGATGACCAGACCTTCGCGTCCTACGGGCTCACCGACGAGGAGATCTACGCGTTACGCGCGTGGGCGTCGGGCTGGGAGACCGACATCAGGGCCCGCCTGGCCAGCGGGGAGACTGGGCCGACGGGCATCGCCGAGAGCGAGTGGGACGGCTACCTCGAATCGCCATGACCGGGAACGGCCGCCCGGCGGCCGGCGGCCCGCCCGCGCAGCACCTAACCTGGCCCGATGAGCGGGTGCGTGTTCTGCGGGATCGTGGCGGGCGAGGTGCCGGCGTTCCGGGTGGCCGACGAGCCGGACGGGGTGGCCTTCCTGGACACCCGGCCGGTCTTCAAGGGGCACGTGCTGGTGGTGCCCCGCACCCACCTGGTCACCCTGCCCGACCTGCCGGCGGCGGACCTGCCCGGCTACTTCGGCCTGGTCCAGCGGCTCGCCGTCGCGGTGGAGTCCGCTCTGGGGGCCGGTGGGACGTTCGTGGCGATGAACAACAAGGTGTCCCAGTCCGTCGCGCACCTGCACACCCACGTGGTGCCCCGGACGAAGGGTGACGGCCTGCGCGGCTTCTTCTGGCCGCGCACCCGCTACGCGGACGACGCCGAGGCCGAGGAGCACGCCCGGCGGATCGCCGCCGCCCTCGCGCCCACCGGTGCCTGAGTACGCGAGGGACGGGTAAGGAACCGGAGCCCGGCGGCGTTGCACGCGGGGAGAGGTACGAGAGGAGTCCCACCGTGTTCCTTCGCCGTATGAAGGCCGAACTGCCCACCCCCGGCCAGGCCCTGCCGGGTCGTTCGATCGCGATGCCGATCGGTGACCGGCACGAGGTGCTCGCGTCGACGTTGAAGGGCCCGTTCCCGGCGGGTTCCCAGGTCGCCGTCTTCGGCATGGGCTGTTTCTGGGGCGCCGAGCGGCTGTTCTGGACCCTGCCCGGGGTGATCACCACCTCCGCCGGCTACGCGGGCGGCAGCACGCCGAACCCGACGTACGAGGAGGTCTGCTCGGGGATGACCGGGCACGCCGAGGTGGTCCAGGTGGTCTACGACCCCACCAAGATCAGCTATGCGGACCTGCTCAAGGTCTTCTGGGAGAACCACGACCCGACCCAGGGCATGCGCCAGGGCAACGACGTGGGCACCCAGTACCGCTCGGCGATCTACACCACCACCGACGAGCAGATGGTCACCGCGCAGTCGTCCCGGGACGCGTTCGCGCCGATCGTGGCGCGGGCGGGCAAGGGCGAGATCACCACGGAGATCGCGCCGCTCGGTGACTACTACTTCGCCGAGGACTATCACCAGCAGTACCTCGCCCCGACGAAGAACCCGAACGGGTACTGCAACCACGGCCCCAACGGGCTGAGCTGCCCGGTCGGCGTGGCCCGTACCGCCGGCTGAGGCCGTCTGACGCCCGGAACGACTGCCAGGCCCTGCGGATTTTCGCGGGGCCTGGCAGTCGTTCCGCTACTGGGACATACGTCACAGGAGCCGGCCCGGCGAATCCGGCCAGAGCGGCAGCACGGACGCAGAGGCCGACCCCCGGGGTGACGTTCCGCAACCGCCACAGCAAGGAATCGGCGCGGGCGCGGAATATAGCACGACATCATTCATTCGTCATCAGCTCAAAAGGCGGATCGCAAGGTCATCTGGCAGCATGGCCTGCCATGTGCGGACTGGCTGGGGAGTTCCGCCGTGACGGCTCGCGGGCCGACGTCGCGGCGGTGGAGCGCATGGCGGCCACGATGAGCGACCGGGGCCCGGACGACAGCGGGGTCTGGTCCCAGGGGCCGATCGCCCTCGGCCACCGGCGCCTCAAGATCATCGACCTGTCGGCGGCGAGCGGGCAGCCCTTGGTCGACCCCGGCTCGGGGCTCACCGGCGTCTTCAACGGGTGCGTCTACAACTACCGTGAGCTGCGCGAGGAGTTGCAGGCCAAGGGACACCGCTTCTTCTCCTCCGGTGACAGCGAGGTCGTCGTCAAGGCGTACGCCGAGTGGGGGCTCGACTTCGTCGACCACCTGATCGGCATGTTCGCCGTGGCGATCACCGAACGGGACACCGGCCGGCTGGTGCTGGCCCGGGACCGGCTCGGCATCAAGCCGCTCTACCTGGCCGAGACGCCCGGGACGGTGCGCTTCGCCAGCACCCTGCCGGCGCTGCTGGCCGGCGGCGGCGTCGACACCGCCATCGACCCGGTGGCGCTCGCCCACTACCTCAGCTTCCACAGCATCGTGCCGCCGCCGCGGACCATCCTGCGGGGCGTCACCAAGCTGCCCCCGGCCACCGTCCGGGTCTACGAGCCGGACGGCCGTACCCACGAGCGGGTCTACTGGGACCCCGCCTTCACCCGCGCCCCGGAGCGGGCCGACTGGTCCGAGCGGGACTGGCAGGACGCCCTGCTGGAGTCGCTGACCACCGCCGTGCGCCGCCGGATGGTCGCCGACGTGCCGGTCGGCGTGCTGCTCTCCGGCGGCCTGGACTCCAGCCTGGTGGTCGCGCTGCTGGCCGGCGAGGGGCAGTCGGGCCTGTCCACCTTCTCCATCGGCTTCGACTCCGTCGGCGGCCGGGAGGGCGACGAGTTCGTCTACTCCGACCTGGTCGCGAAGACCTTCGAGACCGACCACCACCAGCTCAAGGTGGCCGCCGGCGACCTGGTGCCGCCGCTGGAGGCGGCCGTCGCGGCGATGAGCGAGCCGATGGTCAGCCACGACTGCGTCGCCTTCCACCTGCTGAGCCAGGAGGTGTCGCGGCACGTCAAGGTGGTCCAGTCCGGGCAGGGCGCCGACGAGATCCTCGGTGGCTACCACTGGTACCCGCCGCTGGCCGGGGTCGACCGGGAACAGGCGCTCGGGGCGTACGCGAAGGCGTTCTTCGACCGCGACGCGGCCGGCCTGGCCCGCGTCGTCGACCCGGCCTGGCTCGCCGACGGCGACCCGGCGCGGGAGTTCGTGGCCGCGCACCTGACCCGGCCGGGCGCGGAGACCGCCGTCGACGCCGGCCTGCGGATCGACACCCAGATCATGCTGACCGACGACCCGGTGAAGCGGGTGGACAACATGACCATGGCGCACGGGCTGGAGGCCCGGGTGCCGTTCCTCGACCACGAGTTCGTGGAACTGGCCGCGAGCTGCCCACCCGAGCTGAAGCTCGCCCAGGGCGGCAAGGGCGTGCTCAAGGAGATCGGCCGCCGGGTCCTGCCGCACGAGGTCATCGACCGGCCCAAGGGCTACTTCCCGGTGCCGGGCCTCACCCACCTGGAGGGCAAGCTCCTCGACCGGGTACGCGACGCGCTCTGGGCTCCCGCCGCCCGCCGCCGCCACCTGTTCCGCGCCGACTACGTCGACGCGCTGCTCGCCGACCCGAACGCCGAACTGACCCCGTTGAACGGAAACAAGCTGTGGCAGCTGGGACTCCTGGAAATGTGGCTCCAGAGCCACGGGATCGACTGACCATGACCGAGACGGTGGCGACCACCGAGCGGGAGCGGACGTCGGGCCGGCGCCGGGAACGGATCGGCCCCGGCGGCGATCCGGTCGCGCCCGGCACACCGGAGCTCCGCAACCAGAGCACCGACGGCGCGGGCGTGGTGCTGGACTGCGGCTGGGGGCGGCTGGTCTTCGGCCAGACCTTCACCCAGCAGGCCGCGGTGGCGGACGTGCTGCGCTCCGAGGCGGCCGGTGCCCGCGACATCTGCATCTACCTGCGCGACCCGCACGTGCTGGTGTCCCGGCTCCCGGACGAGCTGTTCATCGACCCGTCGCTGACCTACCGGCTGCCGCTCGGCGAGCGGCGTCCGGCCGCCACCGACGGCGACGGGGAGATCCCGGGCCTGGTGATCCGGCCGCTGCGCGACGCCGACGACGCGGACGCGGTCAACCGGATCTACGCCCGCAACGGCATGGTCACCGCCCCGGTCGACGTGCTGGTCGACAACGCCGGCACCGACCGCTTCCTGCATCTGGTCGCCGAGGCGGCCGCCGGCGAGATCGTCGGCACCATCACCGGGGTGGACCACGTGGCGGTCTTCGACGACCCGGAGAACGGCGCCAGCCTCTGGTGCCTGACCGTCGACTTCAACACCGCCCCGCCCGGCACCGGCCAGGCCCTGCTGACCGGGCTGGCCGACCGGCTGGACGAGCGGGGCCGGGCCTTCGTCGACCTGTCCGTGCTCGCCGAGAACTCCGGTGCGGTCCGGCTCTACGAGCGGCTGGGCTTCTACCGCACCGCCACGCTCTGCGTGAAGCGGAAGAACCCGATCAACGAGCGGCTCTTCCTGCCCGCCACCCCTCCCGGGTACGACGACCTCAACCCGTACGCGAAGATCGTCGCCGACGAGGCGATGCGCCGCGGCATCCGGGTGGAGGTCACCGACCCGCACTGGGGCGAGCTGCGGCTGACCAGCGGCGGCCGGACCATCCACACCCGGGAGTCGCTGTCCGAGCTGACCTCGGCGGTGGCGCTGGGCCGGTGTGACGACAAGCGGGTCACCCGGCGGATCCTCACCGAGGTCGGCCTGTCGGTGCCGCGCGGCCGGACCGCCACCGGCGGGCCGGACGACCTCGCCTTCCTGGCCGACGTCGGCCCGCTGGTGGTGAAGCCGGCGCGGGGCGAGCAGGGCAACGGCATCACCGTCGGCGTCCGCACCGCCGAGGCGCTGACCGCGGCGGTCGAGCTGGCCCGGCGGTTCTGCCCCGACGTGCTGATCGAGGAGCTGCGCGACGGCGAGGACCTGCGGGTGATCGTCATCGACCACGAGGTGGTGGCCGCCGCCGTCCGCCGGCCGGCCCAGGTGACCGGCGACGGGGTGCACGACGTCACCGCGCTGATCGAACGGCAGAGCCGCCGGCGGGCCGCAGCCACCGGGGGCGAGTCCCGCATCCCGATCGACGACATGACCCGCGAGGTGGTGGCGGAGGCCGGGCACCGGATGGACGACGTGCTGCCCGGGGGCGAGGTGCTGGCGGTCCGCCGGACCGCCAACCTGCACACCGGCGGCACCATCCACGACGTGACCGCCGAGCTGCACCCGGCGACCGCCGAGGCCTGCGTGGCGGCGAGCCGGGCACTGGACATCCCGGTGACCGGGCTGGACCTGCTGGTCCCCGCGCCGGACCGGCCGGAACACGTCTTCATCGAGGCCAACGAGCGGCCCGGGCTGGCCAACCACGAGCCGCAGCCGACCGCCGAGCGCTTCGTCGACCTGCTCTTCCCCGGCACCCGGGCCCCGCAGCGGCTCTGGACCCCGGCCGGCCCGGGAGGTGCCGCGTGAGCCCGGAGCCGCTGGAGATCGACCTGGACCACCTGCGCCAGGTGCTGCTGGAACTGCTGGAGATCCCCAGCCCGTCGGGGCGTACCGACCACGTGCAGCAGTACGTCGGCGAGCGGCTCTCCGCGCTGGGCATCTCCTCCACGCTGACCCGGCGCGGGGCGCTGAGCGCCTGCCTGCCCGGCCCCCGCGAGACCGGCGCGGACCGGGCGATCGTGGTGCACACCGACACCATCGGCGGCATGGTGAAGCGGCTCAAGGAGAACGGCCGGCTGGAGCTGAAGACGATCGGTACGCACAGCGCCCGGTTCGCCGAGGGCGCCCACGTCCGGGTCTTCACCGACGACCTGGAGCGGGTGATCACCGGCCAGGTGCTGCCGCTGAAGGCCAGCGGGCACCGCTACAACGACGACGTCGACCTCCAGGGCGTCGGCTGGGAGCACGTCGAGGTACGGCTCGACGAGCCGGTCACCGACGTCGCCGGCCTCCGCGCGCTCGGCATCGACGCGGGCGACTTCGTGGCGTTCCTGCCCAACCCGACGATCACCCCGAGCGGGTACGTCAAGTCGCGGCACCTGGACGACAAGGCCGGCGTGGCCGCCGTGCTCACCGCGTTCAAGGCGATGGTCGACGCCGGGGTCACCCCGGCGGTCACCGCGCACCTGCTGGTCACCGTCACCGAGGAGATCGGCCACGGTGCCAGCCACGGCCTCGACCCGGACGTCGCCGAGATCGTCTCGGTCGATGCGGCGGTGGTCGCCCCCGGCCAGCAGTCCCGGGAGGACGCGGCCACCCTGGCCATGGGCGACGGGGTGGGCCCGTTCGACTACCACCTGACCCGCAACCTCGCCTCGATCGCCCGCGCGCACGGCGTCGACCTGGTCCGGGACGTCTTCGACCACTACCGCTCCGACGTGGCGGCGGCGGTCGAGGCCGGCGCGCACGCCCGGGTGGCGCTGCTCGGCTTCGGCGTGGACGCCACCCACGGCCACGAACGCACCCACCTGGACGGGCTGCGCCACCTCACCCAACTGCTCTGCCTCTACCTGCAGAGCGACCTGGTCTTCCCCGAGTGGGACGCCGAGCCGGAGGGCGACCTGGCCGACTTCCCGTCGCTGGCGGTGCAGCCGGCGTCCGGGGAGGGCCCCCGCGAGGGCCCGATCGGCGTCACCGACCAGGCCTGACCCGCGGCTCGGCCCATGCCCACGCGACCCGCCTTCACCGGACCTGGGCGAAGAAGGCGCGCAGGTCGGCGGCGAAGGCGTACGGCTCGTCCATCGCCACGAAGTGGCTGCCCGGGTTCCCCTCCGGCCAGTGCGTGATCCGGTTGTGCCGCTCGGCGAGCCGACGGATGCCTGGCGCGCCGGAGTACACGCCGGTCGGGACCAGGTCCTGCCCGCGAGGCCAGGCGAACGCGGTGTTGTCGTACATGAACCAGGACGACGAGCCGGAGGTGCCGGTGAACCACCAGAGGTTCACGTTGGTCAGCAGCAGATCGCGGTCGATCGCCTTCTCCGGGACGTCCACCGTCCAGGTGAACTCCTTGAACTTGTGGATCATCCAGGCCAGCAGCCCGACCGGGGAGTCCTGCCACGCGTAGCTGAACGTCTGCGGGGCGGCCCGCAGCAGGCCGTGGTGGTCCACCCCGACGCCGGCCCACTCCCGCATCTGGTGGTAGAACGCCAGCTCGGGTTCGGTCAGCTCCGGCAGGTCCGCCTCGGTGGGCATGCCGAGCCCGCCGGTGACGTACGCCCCGACCACCCGCTCCGGCGCGGCCCGGGCCACCTCCGGTGCGACGTACGCCCCGAGATCGCCGCCCTGGACGCCGTACCGGTCGTACCCGAGCCGGCGCATCAGCTCGGCGAACATCCGCCCGACCCGGGCCACCGAGAAGCCGGCCTCCGCCGGCCCGGCGGAGAACCCGAAACCCGGCACCGAGGGCACCACCACGTGGAACGCCGGCCCGGGGCCGCCACCGTGGGCGCGCGGATCGGTGAGCGGGCCGATCAGCTCGGTGAACTCGACGAACGAGTTCGGCCAGCCGTGGGTGAGCAGCAGCGGCAGCGCGTCCGGCTCCGGCGAGCGGACGTGCAGGAAGTGCACGTCGAGGCCGTCGATCTCGGTGACGAACTGCGGGAACGCGTTCAGCCGCGCCTCCTGTGCCCGCCAGTCGTACCCGGTGCGCCAGTGCCCGGCCAACTCGCGCAGGTGGTCGACCGGCACGCCGCGCTGCCAGTCCTGGCCGGGGAGCTGGCGCGGCCACCGGGTGGCGTCCAGCCGGCGGTGCAGGTCCGCCAGGTCGGCCTCGGGGATGTCGATGCGGAAGTTCCTGATCTCGTCGGTCATGGCGGGGACGGTAACGGGGATCTAGGTCAGTTCCCGTCCTCGTTCCCTGGCATGCTGGAAATCGTGACGGACACCCCGGGTCGACTCCTCCGACTGCTCTCGCTGCTCCAGACCCCGCGCGAGTGGCCCGGCAGCGAACTGGCCGAGCGCCTGGCCGTCAGTCCTCGCACCATCCGCCGGGACGTCGACCGGCTGCGCGACCTCGGCTACCCGGTCGAAGCCAGCCTCGGCGTGACCGGCGGCTACCGGCTGGTCGCCGGGGCCGCCCTGCCACCGCTGCTGCTCGACGACGAGGAGGCGGTGGCCGTTGCGGTCGGCCTGCGGACCGCCGCCCGGCAGGCGGTGACCGGGATCGAGGAGGCCGCGCTGCGGGCGCTGACCAAGCTCGACCAGGTGCTGCCGTCCCGGCTGCGATACCGGGTCCGCAACCTCACCGCGGCCACCGTGCCGATGGCGCCGTTCGGCGCACCCGATCCCGTCGACCCCGACGTGCTCACCACGCTCGCCGCCGCGATCACCGGCCGGCAGCGGGTCCGGTTCGGCTACCGGAGTCACGACGGCACCGAGAGCCGCCGGCACGTGGACCCGTACCGGCTGGTCGCCGCCGGGCACCGCTGGTACCTGGTCGGGTACGACAACGACCGCGACGACTGGCGGATCTACCGGGTGGACCGGCTCGCCGACGCCGCGGCCACCGGAGTCCGCGTCGTACCCCGGGACCTGCCGGCCGCCGACGCCGCCGCGTACGTGCACGAGAAGTTGTACGCGCTCGCGCCCACGTACCGGGCGGTGGCCACCCTGCACGCCCCGGTCGACGAGGTACGGGGCCGGGTCGGCGACGGTGAGCTGACGGCGGTCGACGAGCGGACCTGCCGGCTCGTCTCGCACGTCGACACCCTGGACTGGCTCGCGTTCCGGCTCACCACGCTGGGCTGTGAGGTCGAGGTGCACGAGCCGCCCGAACTCCGCCGCCACCTGCGCGACCTCGCCGGCCGGGCGCTGCGGGCGTCCGCCGGACCTTCCCGGCCGGGCCTGTGATCGAAATCCGTTGCCGGGGCCGCCGGGGAGTCGATAGCGTGGCCGTACACGGGAAAGGAGGTGGTCCAGACTTGTATAGCAATCGGACTCGTGAGGTGGCTGTCCGCTAGCCGCTGTCCTCGACAGTGAAATCCGTCCGCCGCGAGGCGGGCACAGGCACCATCGTCGAGACCGTGTGGCAGCGGTGCGGCGAAACCACGACAGCCACCCGACCCCCGGGGTGCCGGCCCAGTCCAGCCGGCCCGCGCGCGAGCGCGGAAGCCCCGGGGGTCGCTTCACATCCGGGGGGGGGGAAGACTTCGTGTCGATGCGCGAGCTGGTGGTGCTCGGGACGGCCAGCCAGGCCCCCACCCGGCAGCGCAACCACAACGGGTACGTGCTGCGCTGGGACGACGAGGTGATCCTCTTCGACCCGGGCGAGGGCAGCCAACGGCAGCTGCTGCACACCGGGGTCACCGCCACCGACCTGACCCGGATCTGCGTCACCCACTTCCACGGCGACCACTGCCTCGGCCTGCCCGGAGTGATCCAGCGGCTCTCCCTGGACCGGGTCCCGCACCCGGTGGCGGTGCACTTCCCGGCCGGCGGCGCCGACTACTTCGCCCGGCTGCGGCACGCGTCGAGCTTCCACGAGACCGCCGAGCTGCGCGTCGAGCCGATCGAGGCGGACGGGCAGCGGATCACCCTCGGGGTGGGCACGCTGGAGGCCCGCCGGCTGCGGCACCCGATCGAGACGTACGGCTACCGGCTGGTGGAGCCGGACGGGTGCCGGATGCTGCCGGAGCGGCTGTCCGCGTACGGCATCGCGGGGCCGGCGGTCGGGGAACTGCTCCGCGTCGGCCACCTCGACCTGGACGGACGCCGCGTCACCCGAGACGAGGTGAGCGTGACCCGAACGGGCCAGCGGTTCGCCTTCGTGATGGACACCGGCCTCTGCGACGAGGTGTACGCGCTCGCCGAACACGCCGACCTCCTGGTCATCGAGTCGACCTTCCTGGAGTCGGAGGCCGCCCTGGCCGCCGAGGTCGGCCACCTGACCGCGGCCCAGGCCGCGCGGGTGGCGGCCGAGTCCGGGGTACGCCGGCTGGTGCTCACCCACTTCTCCCAGCGGTACGCCGACCCGCTCCGCTTCGCCGACGAGGCCCGGGAGCACTTCGCCGGGGACCTGGTGATCGCCGAGGACCTGGCCACCGTGCAGGTCCCGCCCCGCCGGGTAGCCTCGGCCGGATGACCGTCACGCTGCGCCCCGCCACCGTCGACGACCTGATGGGGGTCGGGGCGCTGCATCAGCGGTCCCGGGTGGCCGCGTACTCCTCGTTCCTGCCGCCGGAGGCGCTGGCCGACCCGACGCCCGAGGCGATGGGCCGGTACTGGGTCGAACGCTTCCGTTGGGAGCGCGACGACCACCGGATGACCGTGGCCGAGCGCGACGGCCGGCTGGTCGGCTTCAGCTACCTCGGCCCGGACGACGAGGGCGATCCGGCGACCGGGCTGCTCAACGCCATCCACCTCGACCCGGCCGAGCGTGGCCGGGGCACGGGCCGGGAGCTGATGGTCGACGCGCTGGACGCCATGCGGTCGCGCGACCAGGCCCGGGCGGTGCTCTGGGTGCTGCGGGACAACCACCACGCCCGCCGCTTCTACGAGCGCGGCGGGTGGATCGCCACCGGCGCCGCGCGCGACGAGCACTTCGGCCCGGTGACGGTCCCCCAGCTCCGCTACGAGCGGCCGCTCTGACCGCCGCCGGCCGTCACGTCCTCCCGGTCGGAGTCCACCGCGGATTGAGCCCGCCGACGTGGCCGGAACGCGACGAGGCCCCTCCGCCGGGAAGAGGCCTCGTCGTCTGTTCAGCGCGTCAGCGGGCGCCGAGGTGGGCGAGCAGGTCCTGCCGGGTGAGCACGCCCTTGGGCTTGCCGTCGACCAGCACCAGCGCCGCGTCGGACTTCTCCAGCAGGCCGACCGCCTCGCTCACCGGCTGCCCGCCGCCGATCATCGGCAGCGGCTCGGCCATGTGCCGCTCGATGGTGTCGTGCAGGTGCGCCTGCCCGGTGAAGAGCGCGTCGAGCAGGTCCTTCTCGGCGATCGAGCCGGCCACCTCGCCGGTCACCACCGGCGGCTCGGCCTTGAGCACCGGCAGCTGCGAGACGCCGTACTCGCGCATGTAGTCGATCGCGTCGCGGACCGTCTCGGTGGGGTGCACGTGCACCAGCTCGGGCATGCCGCCCGGCTTGCTCGCGAGCGCGTCGGCGACGGTCGGCTCGGTGCCCGAGTTGTCCAGGAAGCCGTACCGGGCCATCCAGGTGTCGTTGAAGATCTTCGACAGGTAGCCCTTGCCGCTGTCCGGCAGCAGCACGACGACCACGTCGTCCGGGCCGGCCTTGCGGGCCACCTCCAGGGCGGCCACCACGGCCATGCCGCAGGAGCCGCCGACCAGCAGCCCCTCCTCGCGGGCCAGCCGCCGGGTCATCTCGAAGGACGACTTGTCCGAGACCTCGATGATCTCGTCGGCGACGCCCCGGTCGTACGTCTCCGGCCAGAAGTCCTCGCCGACCCCCTCGACCAGGTACGGCCGGCCGGTGCCGCCGGAGTAGACCGAGCCCTCCGGGTCCGCGCCGATGACCCGGACCCGGCCCTCGGAGGCCTCCTTCAGGTAGCGGCCGATGCCGGAGATGGTGCCGCCGGTGCCGACGCCGGCCACGAAGTGGGTGAGCCCGCCCTCGGTCTGCTTCCACAGCTCCGGGCCGGTCGTCTCGTAGTGCGAGCGCGGGTTGGCCGGGTTGCTGTACTGGTCGGGCTTCCAGGCGCCGGGGATCTCCCGGGCCAGCCGGTCGGAGACGTTGTAGTAGGAGCGCGGGTCCTCCGGCGCGACGGCGGTCGGGCAGACCACCACCTCGGCGCCGTACGCGCGCAGCACGTCCTGCTTGTCCTGGCTGACCTTGTCCGGGCACACGAAGACGCACTTGTAGCCCTTGAGCTGCGCCACCAGGGCCAGCCCGACGCCGGTGTTGCCGCTGGTCGGCTCGACGATGGTGCCGCCCGGCTTCAGGATGCCCGCGGCCTCGGCGTCCTCCACCATCCGCAGCGCGATCCGGTCCTTCACCGAGCCGCCCGGGTTGAGGTACTCCACCTTCGCCAAAACGGTGGCCTGGATGCCCTCGGTGACGTTGCGCAGCCGTACCAGCGGGGTGTTGCCGATCAACTCGACGACGTTGTCGTAGTACTGCACCTCGTTGTGCCCTTCGTTGCGGCACCGGCGCCGGCGGCCGGGCAGACGTTTCGTTCGTCGCCAGGGTACGTGCCGTCAGGGGATCACCTGCCCGGGGATGACGGAGCCGCGCCGCTCCTCCCACTCCAGGAAGCGCTCGGTCTCCGCCAGCACGCTGCCGGCCAGCCAGGTGACCATGACCGCGTCGTCCACCAGGCCGAATATGGTCAGGAACAGCTCCGGCACCACATCCACCGGCGAAACGACGTACACCGTCGCCGCCGTCATCATGGCCAGCCGGAGGCCACCGTCGTACTCGCCCCGGGCGGTCGCCCTGATCATCCGGGGCAGGGCGGCCAGCCGGGCACCCATCGACGGGCCACCCCGCGCGCCCGCCGCCAGTGCCCGGACCAGCGCGGTGAACGCCGCGCTCCGCTTCAACGTCTTCCCCATCAGTCCAGCCCCTTTCCGCCAGACCAGCGTGACGCGAGGGCGCAAGCCCGCCGCGACCTGCGGCCCGTCGCCCCGTCACCGTCACCGTCACCGTCACCGTCACCGGACAGGTACCCGAAACGGTCACTGCCCAGCCACCAACGAGGAGAGCGGCGTGTCGGGCCGGCGCGATAACGTGGCGGTATGGGGGTGGCTGGTTCCGTCGTACCGGTTGGTCCGCGCTGGCAGCGGGCCCGGCGGATCGCCTGGATGGCGGCGATCGGCACGGGTGCCACCGCGGCGGCGTTCGTCGCGACCGGCGGGGTGCTGTTCGGTCAGGCCCGCCAGGCCCGGCGCACCATCCCGATGGCGGAGGCCCCCCCGCCGCGCTGCGACGGCGTCTACGGCGCCAAGTGCCCCGGCCCGCCGCTGACCATGGTGGTGCTCGGCGACTCCTCGGCGGCCAGCTACGGCGTGCACCGGCGCCGCGAGACCCTGGGGGCGCTGCTCGCCACCGGGCTGTCCCGACGGCTGCACCGGCCGGTCCGGGTGCACCGCTTCGCCGTGGTGGGCTCGCTCTCCGCCGGGCTGAGGCCGCAGGTCGAGTCGGCGCTGGAATGCGCCCCGGACGTCGCGGTGATCCTGATCGGCGGCAACGACGTCACCAACCGCACCCCGCCCGGGCTGGCGGTGCGCTACCTGGTCGACGCGGTCCGCGCGCTGCGGGCCGCCGGCTGCGAGGTGGTCGTCGGCACCTGTCCCGACCTCGGCGCGATCGAGCCGATCCAGCCGCCACTGCGCTGGCTGGCCCGGCGGTGGAGCCGGCAACTGGCCGCCGCCCAGACGGTGGCGGTGGTCGAGGCGGGCGGCTGGACGGTCTCCCTCGGCGACATGCTCGGTCCCCGGTTCGCCGCCGAACCGACCCGGATGTTCGCCTGGGACCGGTTCCACCCCTCCGCGGAGGGGTACGCGGTGGCCGCCGCCGCGCTGCTGCCCACCGTGATCTCGGCGCTCGGCGCCGGGCCGGAGCGCAGGCCGGTGGTCCTGGGCCGGGGCGAGGGCGTACGGTCGCTGCCGAAGGCCGCTCAGGAGGCGGCCCGGCACGCCGGCACGGAGGTCAGCGGCACCCAGGTCCGGGGCCGCGACCGGGGACCGGCCGGCCGCTGGGCGCACCTGCGCCGGCGGGCGTTCTTCGGCGTCGGCGCGGTGCCGCAACCCGGTCCCGCCACCGACTCACCCACACTGGAGGGATCGGCATGAGCGAGCGAACCATCGGGCGCGACGCGGCCGAGCCCCATGGCGACCGCAGCCGGGGGTCGGCATGCCGGCGCGGTGTCCGGCAGAGGGAGGTGTCGTCATGACCGAACGCGGCGTCGGCGCGGAGCTCGCCGTCCGGCTGGGCAAGGCGGCGGCCTTCTCCCTGGTCGCGGGCACCATCGGCGGCGCGGCGGTGCTCGCCGGGCAGGCCGTCGCGGCCCGCAACCGCAGCTACGCCCAGCCGGAGCTCGGCCTGGCGCTGCGCGCCACGGTCGGCCGGGCCGGCGCCCCGCCGCTGCGGCTGGTGCTGCTCGGCGACTCCTCGGCACTCGGCGTCGGGGTGGAACGGTTCGACGAGACCGTCGGCGGTCAGCTGGCCCACCTGCTGGCCGAGGGGCCGACCGGGCGGCAGGTGCACCTCTCCAGCGTGGGGGTCTCCGGCTCCCGCTCCACCGATCTGGCCACCCAGGTGGCCCGGGCGCTGCTCGGCGAGCGCCCCGACGTGGCGGTGGTCCTGATCGGCGCCAACGACGCCACCTCGATGCGCCGGCCGGGGGAGGCCGCGGCGTACCTCGGCGCGGCGGTGCGCCGGCTGCGCGAGGCGCGGGTGGAGGTGGTGGTGGGCACCTGTCCGGACCTGGGCGCGGTACGCGCCGTCGGGCAGCCGCTGCGGCAGGTGCTCGGCTGGTCGGGGCGGCGGATCGCCCGCGCCCAGACCGTCGCCGTGCTCGACGCCGGCGGCACCGTGGTCGACCTGGGCACCGAGACCGGGCCGGTGTTCCGCGCCGACGCCGGGACGCTCTGCCCCGACGGCTTCCACCCCTCCGCCGACGGTTACCGGGTCTGGGCGCACGCCCTGCTGCCAGCGGTGGCCTCGGCGGCCACCACCGCCACCCGCCAGTGAGCGGGGCGGCGGGACCATCCGCCGCAGGGTGACATTTCCCGCCGCCCCGGCAGCTTCCCCGCCAAGTTACCGGCGAGTTAACGTTGGTTCATGCCGATTGAGTCGTCCCGCGACGCCGTCATCGTCGCCACCGCCCGCTCCCCCATCGGTCGCGCGTTCAAGGGTTCGCTGCGCGAGGTCCGCCCGGACGACCTTGCCGCGACCATCGTCCAGGCCGCGCTGGACAAGGTCCCGGGGCTCGACCCGACCCAGGTCGAGGACCTCTACCTCGGGTGCGGCCTGCCCGGCGGCGAGCAGGGCTTCAACCTGGCTCGGGTGGTCGCCACGCTGATGGGCCTCGACGGCCTGCCCGGCGCCACCCTGACCCGCTACTGCGCCTCGTCGCTGCAGACCACCCGGATGGCGATGCACGCGATCCGCGCCGGTGAGGGCGACGTCTTCATCTCCGCCGGCGTGGAGATGGTCTCCCGGTACGCCCGCGGCAACTCCGACACCCTCCCCCCGGAGGCGCAGGCGCTGGTCGGCGGCGGTTGGGAGAACCCGCGCTTCGCGGAGGCGCAGGAGCGCTCGAAGGCTCGGGCGGCGGGCGGCGCCGAGGTGTGGACCGACCCGCGCGAGGCCGGCCAGCTCCCCGACAGCTACCTGGCGATGGGGCAGACCGCCGAGAACCTCGCCCAGGTGTACGACGTCACCCGGGAGGACATGGACGCCTTCGGCGTCCGCAGCCAGAACCTCGCCGAGAAGGCGATCGCCGACGGCTTCTGGGCCCGTGAGATCACCCCGGTCACCACGCCGGGCGGCACCGTCGTCGCCGCCGACGACGGCCCCCGCGCCGGAGTCACCCTGGAGGCGGTCGCCGGGCTCAAGCCGGTCTTCCGCCCCGACGGCCGGATCACCGCCGGCAACTGCTGCCCGCTCAACGACGGCGCCGCCGCCCTGGTGGTGATGAGCGCCCAGCGCGCGAAGGACCTCGGGCTCACCCCGCTGGCCCGGGTCGTCTCCACCGGCGTGACCGCCCTGTCGCCGGAGATCATGGGCCTCGGCCCGGTCGAGGCGTCCAGGCAGGCCCTCGAGCGGGCCGGCATGACCGTCGACGACGTCGACCTGGTCGAGATCAACGAGGCGTTCGCCGCCCAGGTGATCCCCTCCTACCGGCAGCTCGGCATCCCCGAGGAGAAGGTCAACGTGATGGGCGGCGCGATCGCCGTCGGCCACCCGTTCGGCATGACCGGCGCCCGGATCACCGGCACCCTGCTCAACGCCCTGGAGTGGCACGACAAGACCATCGGCCTGGAGACCATGTGCGTGGGCGGCGGCCAGGGCATGGCGATGGTGCTGGAGCGGCTCAGCTGAGCCGCGGCACCGACTAGAGCACGGAGCGGGTCGCTGCCACCTCGGCGGCGGCCCGGCCCAGGGTCGCGTCCGGCGCCCCGGCCGCCACCAGGTCGGCCGCCACCACCCGGAGCTGGTCGACCAGCGCCAGGTCGTTGTCCAACCGGGGTACGCCCCGACGCGGCTCGCCCTCGACGTCCGCGCCGAGGTTGGCCAACTCCTGCACCAACCGGTGCACCAGGTCGGCGCGGGACACGTTGCCCCCCTCTGCCACCGCCGCCCACCGCGGCTGCTGCCAGTGCCCCACCTGACGGACCAGCAGCTCCACCGCCCGGTCCAACTCCGCTGCGCTCATCGCCGCCGAGTCTACGGCCGCACCGGCCCGCGCCCGCTCACCGGCGCAGGTAGCTCAGCAGCCGCAGGATCTGCCAGTACAGGAAGATCAGCCCGACCAGCAGCCCGAAGGCGCAGAGCCAGGCGTACCGGCGGGGCAGGCCGGTCCGGACCGATCGCTCCACCTGGTCGAAGTCGAGGATGAAGCTGAGCGCCCCGGCGATGATCGCCACCCCCGAGAAGACGTACGGCAGCCAGCCGACCCGGCCGGAGATGCTGCCGTAGATCTCCACCCCCTGCCGGCCGGTGAACAGCCGGAAGACCAGGTTGACCAGGATGACCGCGAGCAGCCCGATCAGCGTGCCGATCACCAGGCGGGCCAGTCGCGGCGTGGCCCGGACCAGCCGCGCCCGGTAGAGCACCGCCATCCCGAGGAACACCCCGAAGGTGCCGATCACCGCCTGCACCACGATGCCGGGGTAGACCAGCTCGAACGCCCGGCTGGCCACCCCGAGCAGCACCCCCTGGAGCAGGGCGTACCCGATGATCGGGGCCGGGTGGGTGAGGCCGCGCAGCGAGATCACCAGCACCAGCGTGATGCCGGCCAGGGCGGTGCCGGCCAGCGCGGCCGGGACCCACACCGCCTGCGGCACGACCGCCCAGGCCACCGCCGCGGTGGCCCCGGTGAGCAGCAGCAGCCCGACGGTGCGGACCACCACGTCGTCGACGGTCACCGCCTCCGCGCCGCCCGCCCCGGGCAGCCGGTGCTCCCGGCTGCTGTCGTCCAGCCGGTCCAGAACCGGGTTGGCGCTGCGCACCCGCCACCTCCTCGCCGGCGTACCCCTGGTGTCACTCTGCCCCGGGCGGTCCGCCGGCGGCGGGGAAACGGCCGGGCCCGGGGGCGGCGGCCGGCGCGGGCGCGGCGCGTGGCGAACGGCCGGCGCCGGAAACGACGACGCCCGCCGCCGCGGGTCGCGGTGGCGGGCGCCGAGGGGCGGCGACGGTCAGTCGTCGCCCTGGAAGTAGCTGATCAGCCGGAGCAGCTCCAGGTAGAGCCAGACCAGGCTGACCACGATGCCGAACGCGGCCGTCCAGGAGTAGCGCTGGGGCAGGCCCATCCGGACGCCGTCCTCGACCTCCTTGAAGCTGAGCACGAAGCTCAGCGAGGCGACCACGATGCAGACCAGGCTGAAGCCGATGGCCAGCGGGCTGCCGTCGCGCAGGCCGGTGTTGACACCGAAGAGCGCGAGCACGAAGTTGATCAGCATGACCGCGAAGAGGCCGGCCATCACGGCGACCATGCCCTTGACGAACTTCGGGGTCGCCCGGATGGCCTTCACCTTGTAGAGCATGGCCATCACGAAGAAGACACCGAAGGTGGCCACCACGGCCTGGAGCACGATGCCCTCGTAGGCGGTCTCGTACACCTTGCTGACCAGACCGACGAAGGCGCCCTCGACCACGGCGTACGCGACGACCAGCGCCGGGTTCGCGATCCGGGAGAAGGAGATGATCAGGCCGAGGACCACGCCGACGATCGCGGCGCCGATCCAGGCGATGTGGAGCAGGCTGTCCGGCACCAGCACCCAGGCGGCCGCGGCGGAGACGCCGAGGATGCCCAGGAGCGCGACGGTCTTGACGACCACGTCGTCGATGGACATCGCCCCGGCGGCCGGGGCCACCGGGTAGCCGGGCTGGCCCGGATACTGCTGGGGAATGCCGGGCTGGCCATAGCCGTACTGCCCGGGCGGGGCGTACCCGGCGGCACGCTCCCGCTCGGCCGCCTGGCCGAGCCGGGACAGCACCGGGTTCGAGGTCTTCACTTCTCAGGCCTCCCTCAGGGGGTCGTCGCACGCTCGACGTGCCTACAAGGGTAAACGGACGGGCAACCCACACGCTCATGAGCCGGCTGAAGGAAAGCTGAGAGTGTGTGCCCGGGGCGGGGATCGAACCCGCACGCCTCTCGGCAGCCGCTTTTAAGGCGGCCGTGTCTGCCGTTCCACCACCCGGGCGGGCGGCACCGGCGCGCCGACACGCGGCGGTGCACTGACACCGTAACCGTTCACCGGCGACCCGACGTACCCCGTCACCTGTGCCGCACTAGGGTCGAGCCCGTGACCAGCGCAGCCCGTACGGCGTCCGACACCGACCCTGACCTGGCTGTCGGCCTCGCCGAGCCGGCCACCCCCGGATCCCGCTCCACCCGCTGGCGGGCCTCCGCCGCCCGGCACCGCGCCGACCTGCTCGTCGGCCTCGCGTTCGTCCTGCTCGCCGGCTGGCTCACCCAGGGCCTCTGGCCCGACCCGACCGGCCGGGTGCTGGCGCTCAACCCGGCGGACCAGACCCTCTACGAGTGGTTCCTGGCGGTCGACTCGCGGGCCGTGCTCGGCGACTTCAGCCTGCTCACCGACCGGCTCAACAGCCCGGACGGGGTGAACCTGATGACCAACACCACGGTCATCGCGCTCGGCGTGCTCTTCGCCCCGGTCACCCTGCTCTTCGGCGCGCCGGTCACCTTCGCCCTGCTGGCCGGGGTGAACCTCGCCGGCACCGCCGTCGCCTGGTACCTGCTCTTCACCCGTACGCTGCGCGCCCGCCGGCTCGCCGCCGCGCTCGGCGCCGGGCTCTGCGGCTTCGGGCCGGGCATGGTCTCCCAGTCCAACAGCCACCTGCACATGACCGCGCAGTGGCTGGTCCCGGTGGTCGTCTGGCTGGTCGTCCGGCTGCTGCGGGCGGCCGACCCGGGACCGGCGTCGCTGGACCGGCCGGACCGGCGCCGGCTGGTCACCTCGGCGGTGGGCCTGGCCGCCGCGGTCATCGCGCAGGTCTTCGTCGGCGAGGAGGTGCTCTTCCTCGCCGCGGTCACCCTGCTGGTGATGGCCGTCGCGTACGCGGTGACCGACCGCGAGCTGCTGCGCCGGGCGCTGCCCGGCTTCGCCGGCGGCCTGATGCTCGCCGCCGGGCTGGCCCTGCTCGTCCTCGGCTACCCGCTGTGGTTCCAGTTCGCCGGGCCGCAGGGCGTGGCCGACGGGATGTTCAGCCCGCACTACTTCTCGGCCGACCTGCGCAGCTGGTGGGCCATCTCGCCGCTGTCGGTGGTCGGCAGCGACTCGTCGGCCCGGCTGACCACCGGCCCGGCGGAGTACAACACCTTCCTCGGGCTGCCGCTGCTGCTGGTCACCGCCGGCTGCGCGCTCTGGCTGGGGCGCCGGCCACTGGTGGTGGCCTGCGTCGCCGGCGCGCTGGTGATGGGCGCGCTGTCGCTCGGCCCGGAGGTGGTGCACGACGGCGACCGCAGCGCCGTGCCCGGGCCGTACGCGCTGCTCGCCGGACTGCCGGTCGTCGACGGCGCGCTGCCGATGCGGTTCGGGTTGACCCTGCTGCCGCTGGTCGGCACGCTGCTGGTGCTCGCGCTGGACCGGGCGTTGCGGCGGCCCGGCCGGGCCCGGCGGCTGGTCCCGGCCGCGGTGGGGGCGGCCCTGCTCACCGTCTTCCCCGCTCCCCTGCCGACGACCGAGCGCCCCGCGCTGCCCGAGTTCATCACCGGCGGCCACTGGCGGGAGTGCGTACGCCCCGGCGGGGTGCTGGTGCCGGTGCCGGCGGCCACCCCGCATGAGCCCTGGCCGATGCGCTGGGCGGCGGCGGCCGACGCCGCGTTCGGCATCCCGGAGGGCTTCTTCATCGGCCCGTACGGCCGGCACGGGACGGCCGCGATGGGCACCTACAAGCAGCCCACCTCGGCGCTGCTGGCCGACGTGGCGAGGCGGGGCGACGAGCCGGTGATCGGCGAGGAGCAGCGGCGGCAGGCCCGGGCGGACGCCGACTTCTGGGGCGCCTCCTGCGTGGCACTCGCCGACGACGCCCCGCACGCGGAGAGCCTGCGACGCACCCTGGTGCAGCTCTACGGCCCGGGCACCCGGATCGCCGACGCCTGGACCTGGCGGGTCTGACCCTTCCCGCGACGAACACCCGCCCACCACGAAGACCCGTCCACGACGAAGGGCCCCCTCCCGTTTCCGGGAGGGGGCCCTTCGTGCCGGATGGGATCAGGCGGGACGGCCGGCACCGACCGGCTGGGACGCCTCGGCGAACTCCTCGCGCGGGTCGTGCAGCTGACCGAGGGCGACCACCTCACGCTTGAGGAAGAACGCCAGCGACCAGTCGACCACGACCCGGACCTTGCGGTTGAACGACGGGATCCGGCTCATGTGGTACGTCCGGTGCATGAACCAGGCCGGCCAGCCGGTCATCTTCACGCCGTACACCTGGGCGACGCCCTTGTGCAGGCCGAGGCTGGCCACGCTGCCCGCGTGCTTGTGCGCGTAGTTGACCGGCTCCCGGCCGCGGATCACCTTCGCGATGTTGTCGGCCATCCGGGCCGCCTGACGCACCGCGTGCTGCGCGCTCGGCGAGCAGTAGTTGCCCGGCTCCTTGGTCAGGTCCGGCACGGCGGCGCAGTCGCCGGCGCTCCAGGCGCCCTCGACGACCCGGTCGCCGTCGACGATCTGGAGGGTCGGCAGGCAGGTGACCCGCCGGCGGTCGTCACGCGGGAAGTCGGTCGCGTCCAGCATCGGCGAGGGCTTCACGCCGGCCGTCCACACGATGGTGTCGGACCGGAAGGTGTCGCCGTCGGAGAGCTTGACCACACCGTCGACGCAGGACTCCAGCCGGGTGTCCAGGCGGATGTCCATGTTGCGCTTGAGCAACTGCTGGACGGTGTAGGCGCCCATGTCCCGGTCGACCTCGGGCAGCACCCGCTGGGTGGCTTCGACCAGCACCCAGCGCATGTCCTCGGGCTTGAGCTCCGGGTAGTACCGCAGCGCGTCCCGGGCCATGTCCTCCATCTCGGCGAGCGCCTCGATGCCGGCGTAGCCACCACCGACGAAGGTGAAGGTCAGCGCCGAGCGGCGGACATCCGGGTCCGGCGTGACGGCCGCCACGTCGAGCCGGTTCAGCACGTGGTTGCGCAGGTAGATGGCCTCACCGATGGTCTTGAAACCGATGCCGTGCTCGTGCAGGCCGGGGATCGGCAGCGTCCGGGAGACCGAGCCGGGGGCCACCACGACATGGTCGTACTGGATCTCCCGGGTGGGGCCGCTGATCGGCTGCACCACCGCCGTCCTGCGGTCGTGGTCGATCCGCGTCACCGTACCCGCCACGACCTTGCACCTGCGCAACTCGCGCCGCAGCGGCACCACGGAGTGCCGGGGCGAGATGTTGCCGGCCGCCGCCTCGGGGAGGAACGGCTGGTAGGTCATGTGCGGCTGCGGGTCGACGACGACGACCTCGGCCTCACGGGAGCTCAGCTTCTTGGACAGGCGCAGAGCGGCGTACAGGCCCACGTGCCCGGCACCCACGACAAGGATCCGTTTCGGATTCACGTCATCTATCTTTCCCCGCGGGGCTCGGGTAATCCCGTCCGAGACCCCCTTCTGTGACCGAGCACAACCGCTGTGACCTGCGCAACGGCTCCAGATCGTCCCGCTATCCGCGACGCAGCAACCAGCCCAGCAGCCCGCTCAACCCCACCGCCACCAGCAGCCCAGCGACCGTCGCCGCCTGGAACCCGGCACCGCCGCCGATCTCACCCAGCCAGGCCAGAACCACCCCGACCACGGCTGCGGCGAGCACCACCGCGCCGGCCCGGGTGAGCCAGCGCAGCATCAGGTCCGGGTCGACCACCGCGTCGTAGGGCAGCAGCGCGGCGAGCGCGCAGAGGGTGTGCGCCAGGTAGAGGGCCGCGGCCACGGCGAGCAGCCGCCAGAGCGCGATCGGCCGGTCGTACCCGGCAGAGGCGATCAGCCAGCCACCCACGGTGACCAGGGCGGCGAAGGTCGGCCACCCGCGGCGCGGGGCCACCGCCGGCAACACCGCCACCACCGTGAGCGCGAGCAACGCCCGCGCGGTGAACATCTCGACCGGGTACGCCAGCAGCAGCCCGACCAGCACCGTGAAGAAGATGCCGGCGCGCACCAGCAGCGGCGCCGGGCTCATCCGGTTGACCGCCGAGCGCAGCGCCCGGACCCGTTCGGTGACCGCCTTCATCGGTGCCCGCCCTCGTTCGCGACCGCGGGACTCCGCTCCGCCGCCTTCCTCGCGCTCACCGAGCACCGACCCTCGGGGCGGTGGCCAGGCGTGCCACGTCCCGCAGCACCTGGTCCAGGCTGCCCGCGCCGGCCCAGCGCACCACCGGCACGCCGTGCTCCCGGAGCTGGGCGATCATCGTGTCCCGGTCCAGCCGCCACAGCCGGTACGCCACCGGCGCCCAGCCCCGTTCGCCGGGCGGGGTGAGGTCGGCGGGCAGCGTGTCCACCGCGACCACGAACCGGCCGCCCCGGGCCAGCCGGGCCAGCATCTGCGCGGACCGTTCGTCCAGCAGCGGGGTGAGCACCACCACCAGCGCGTCCGCGGAGAGCACCTGCGGCCCGAAGACCTGGTCGTACGGCTCGTGCGGGGAGGCCTCGGCCCGCACGTCGAGCAGCCACTCCAGCACCGTCAGGTACTGCCGACGGCCGGTGGCCGGGCGCAGCCGGCGGGCCGCCGGCCCGTACTCCAGCATCGCCACCCGGTCGCCGCGGTGCAGGTAGTGCTCGGCGATCGCGGCGGCGGCCCGGACCGTGGTGTCCAGCACGGACGCCGCGCCCTTCACCCCGCCGGAGCGGCCCGCCTCGGCGAGCACGTCGAGCAGGACCACCACCTCGGCGTCCCGGTCGGAGAGGGTGGCCGCCACGTGCAGCTGTCGGGCCCGCAACGACACCCGCCAGTCGATGCGGCGCAGCCGGTCGCCCGGCCCGAAGACCCGTACGCCGGCCAACTCGCCGCCCTCGCCGGGGCGGCGCGAGCGGTGCGCGCCGACCAGCCCGGCGGCCCGGGGCATCGCCTCCACCGCCTCGAACGGCTCGGTCTCCGGATAGACCCGCATCCGCACCGGCTCGGTGATCACCGACCGGGAGACCAGCAGCCCGCCGGCGGCGGCGACCCGGGCGCCGGCCGGGCCGATCGGGTGCCGCCCCCAGCGCAGCGCGGTGCCGTGCAGCTCCAGGTCGACCGCCGCGCCGGTCGGGATGGAGGTGACGAAGGGGCGGTTCGCCCCGCCGGAGCGGCGCACCTCCACGGCTGCCCCGCCGAAGTCGACCCGCTCGACGCGGAGCCACGGCGAGACGCGGGCCCGGACCACGACCACGTCGTACGAGACGGTGTCCGGGTTGCCGACGCTGACCGTGCCGGCCAGCGCGCCCCCCTCGACCAGGTGCGCGTCCTCGGCGAGGATCTCCAACTGCGGCGCGGCGGTGGGCCGGCGGCGCAGCGCGTACGCGGTGCCGAGCGCGAACGGCGCGGCCAGCACGACCAGGTCGACCCGGCCGAGCAGCACGGCGGCGATCAGCAGCAGCCCGGTGAGCAGCACCGCCCGGCCCAGCGCCCAGGTGGGCGCCCAGCCCGCCGCCGGCTCCGGCCCTTGGTCGGTGGGCACGGCCATCAGCGCCCGGACCCGCCGGCCGCGTAGCTGGGCAGCGCGCCGCTGGCCGGGACGGGCGTCTGCTCCAGCACCTCACCGACCACGAAGGACGGGTCGACCCGGCGCAGCCACATCTCCGGCCGCAGCGTGATCCGGTGCGCGAGCGCCGGCGCAGCGACCTCCTTGACGTCCTCCGGCACCACGTAGTCCCGACCGGCGAAAACCGCCCGGACCCGGGAGAGCAGCAGCAGCGCCAGCGAGCCGCGCGGGGAGGCGCCGACCAGCACCGACGGATGCTCCCGGGTGGCCGCGGTCAGGTCGACGATGTACCGGCCGACGGAGTCCTCCACCACCACGTCCTCCAGCGCGGCCTGCATGGCGCGCAGCGTCTCGGCGTCGACCACCGGTTTGATCTCGGCCTCCTCCCGGCGGCGGGCCATCCGGCGGCGCAGCACGTCCCACTCCTCCTCGCGCTGCGGGTAGCCGAACGACACCCGCAGCAGGAACCGGTCCAGCTGCGCCTCGGGCAGCGGGTACGTCCCCTCGTACTCGATCGGGTTGGCGGTGGCGAGCACGTGGAACGGCTCGTCCAGCCGGTAGGTGACGCCCTCGACGGAGACCTGCTTCTCCTGCATCGCCTCCAGCAGCGCCGACTGGGTCTTCGGCGGCGTCCGGTTGATCTCGTCGGCGAGCAGCAGGTTGGTGAAGACCGGGCCGGCGCGGAAGGAGAAGTCGCCGCTGCGCTGGTCGTAGAGGAAGGAGCCGGTGACGTCGGCCGGCAGCAGGTCGGGGGTGAACTGGAGGCGGCGGAAGTCCAGGCCGAGGGCCTGCGCGAAGGACCGCGCGGTCAGCGTCTTGCCCAGGCCGGGCAGGTCCTCCAGCAGCACGTGCCCACCGGCCAGGATGCCGGCGAGGACCAGCTCCAGGGACTCCCGCTTGCCGACCACGACCGTCCCGACCGCGTCCAGCACCGCCCGGGCCAGGTGGCCGACCTCCGTGGCGGGGATGGTCCGGTCCACGTCGTTCATCAGATCTTCTCCAGTTCGGCGACGATCGCCGCGAGGTCGCGCGGCGACGGGGGGCGGCGGGAGGGGGTGCTGAGAAACGTCCACAGCGGTTCCCCGAGCAGGGTGCGGGCGCGGGCCGGGTCGGAGTCACGGGTCAGGCCGTGGCGCTGGCGCAGCCGCTCGTCGGCCAGCTCCCCCAGGCGCGGCAGGATCCGCTCGGTGAACCGCTTCCGGTTGCCCGAGCACCAGTCCAGGGGCCGTTCCCACCCGTTGATGGCGGTCCGCAGGGCGTCCCGGGCGGCCCAGTTCCAGGCGTCGGGCTCCGCACCGGCGGGGGCGCGCCCGCCGGCGCGGGACGGGGGCGGCGGGGCGAGCGCGGCGGTGACCCGGCGGACGGCGAGCACCGCCAGTACACCCGCCACCACGATCCAGATCGAGACCTGGAGGCCGACCGCGCGCAGCACGGCGAGGACCACCGCGGTGACGGCGGCGGCGACCGCGAGGATACGCAGCACGGCCCGGGCCCGCCCGCCGCGCTGCCGGCCGGCGCGCGGCGGCGGCTCCTCCTCGAAGCTGAGCAGGTCGTCGAGGCCGGTGCGCTCGGTCACGATCGCACCGCCCACGGCCCGACGGTCCGCGCGCTCACGCCGGCACCTCCTCGGTGGCGGTGGTGAGGGCGGTCAGTTCGCCGCGCAGCCGGCGCAGCGCCGCCCGGGCCTGGTCACGCATCCGGGCGTCCACGGTGTGGGTGGCGTAGCGGGCCTCGCGGTAGACGTGGGCGAACCCGTCCAGCACGTCGGCGCTGGCGATGGCGGGCACCCCGGCGGCCGGATCGCCCCGCAGCAGGCGGGTGACCAGGTCGGTGGGGGTGTCCCCGGTACGTCGTGGCACGCCGGCCTCGGTGGCGGCCTCCTCCAGGCGTACCCAGCAGGCGATCACGGCGGTACGCGGGTCGGTGTCGGCGTCGTCCAGCTCGACCAGGCCGGCGTCGAGGGCGGCGACCACCTCCCGGGCGGTGCCCTCGGCGGTGCGCCGGGCCCGGGCGACGGGTACGGCCCGGGTGGTCCGGCGCAGGGCGCCCCGGATCAGCGTCCAGGCCAGGTACCCGAGGGCGAGCAGGATGGCCAGGCCCAGCAGGACGATCGCCGCCGTCGCGATCCACTGCGGGATGTCGGCCTGGGTCCGCTCGGCGCCGGTGCGCGGGTCGATCGGGATGGAGGGGGCCGGCTCGGCGATGGGGTAGTCCGGGACGTACGGGATGTTGTCGGCGGCGGGCGGAATGCGGCTCGCGCCGATCGAGGAGTGCCCGGCGGCGAGCGCCGCGGCAGCGAGCAGGAGGGTCACCGCGACGACGGGCCACCACCTGCGCAGCACGCCGAGGTCCATCGCCACCGTCCCACGCAGCCTCAGTCCACCCCGGCGAGCTGTTTCGCCCGGGCGAACACGTCGTCCAGCATTCCTGGTGTCAGCCGTCCCGTGAAGGTGTTCTGCTGGCTGACGTGGTAGCAGCCGAGCAGTTCGGGGGCAGCCGTTCCGGACCAGTGTGCCGCATGGCCGAAGACCGGTCGCGGGCTGGGCGGGCGGACGCCGTACACGTCGCGCAGCACCGGCCACCACGCGGCCCAGGCGAAGGCGCCCAGCGCGACCACGACGCGCAGGGTGGGCCGGATCAACGCGACCTCGCGGTGCAGCCACGGCGCGCAGGTGTCCCGCTCGACCGGGGTGGGCTTGTTGTCCGGCGGCGCGCAGCGCACCGCGGCGAAGATCCGGGTGTCGGTCAGGGTGAGCCCGTCGTCGGCGGCCACGCTGGTCGGCTGGTTGGCCAGGCCGGCGCGGTGCAGGGCGGCGAAGAGCACGTCGCCGGAGCGGTCGCCGGTGAAGATCCGGCCGGTGCGGTTGCCGCCGTGCGCGGCCGGGGCCAGCCCGAGGATGCCGATCCGGGCGTCCGGCGCGCCGAAGCCGGGCACCGGCCGGCCCCAGTAGTGCTGCTCGCGGAAGGCGGCCCGCTTCGTCCGGGCGACCTCCTCCCGCCAGGAGACCAGGCGCGGGCAGGCGAAGCAGTCGCTGACCGCGCCGTCGAGGTCGGCCAGGTCGGTCGCCCGTGCGGCGCGGGCGACCACCTCAGCGGGGGTACGGGGCTCAGCCAAGCTTGACCCGGAAGAGTTCCAGGGTGCGGGCCCAGGCGGTGGCGGCGGCCCGCTGGTCGAAGTTCTCCGGCCGGTCCTCGTTGAAGAACGCGTGCGCGGTGCCCGGGTAGTCATGGGTCTGGCAGGTCCCGCCGGCGGCCTCGATGGCCCGCCGAACGGTCTGCACGCCGTCCGCGGCGGAGGTGCCGTCCGCTTCGGAGCAGTGGATGAGCGACGACTTGCCCGCGTAGTCGGTCCACTCGGGGCGCATCGCCTCCCACGGCAGCCTGGGATAGAAGGCGGTGGTGGCGACGATCCGCTCGGAGCGGGTGGCCGCCCAGAGGGCCAGGCTGGCGCCGGCGCAGAAACCCGCACAGCCGACCTTGCCGGTGACCTCGGGACGCCCGGCGAGGTAGTCCGCCGCCACGGCGATGTCCGCCGCCGCCTCGTCCATCTGCGCGCTGTTCAACATCTGCCGGGGCTCACTCGGCTTGCTGGCCGGCTGACCGTGCCGGAAGTCCGGGGCGAGGGCGACGAAGCCCGCCTCGGCGAAACGGTCCGCGACCGACCGGATGTGGGGCACCAGACCCCACCAGTCCTGGATGACGATGACCGCGGGGCTGGCCGCACCGCTGGAGGGTATCGCGAGATACCCCTCGCTCGTCCCACCATTGGTGGCGTAGCTCACCATCTCGCCCATCGGCCGTCCTCCTAGCGGTCAGTCATCGTTGGCTGGTCGCCCAGTGGTCCTACGTGCCGGTAGCCTGCCACGCCGTGCGCGCGCCGGGAAGACGCAGGAACAGTGGCATATACCTCCCGTTCACCGCGTGGCGAACCCGCGTACGACGACGGCGGCGCGGGTGACATCCCGCGCCGCCGTCCGACGGATCTGCCGAGGCCGGCCAGGCCGACGTGGTCGCGACCGGTCAGGCCTTCTTGGTGAGGCAGAGCAGGTAGCCCTTGCCACCGGGGGCGATGTTGTAGAAGACGTAGCCGTCCTCGCCCGGCTTGATGTACTGCTCGCACCCCTGGCCGGTCTTGGCCTGCGCCTCGGTCTGGTCCTCCACCCGGCCGACCACCGTGTAGACGGCCTCGGTCGAGGTGCACTTCACCACCTCGGCGCTGCTGACCGAGCGCTCCTCGGTGCCGGTGACCTCCGGCAGCTCGGCGATGCAGTCCCCGGCCCTGGCCTCCGCGGTCTCGTCGGAGTTCAGGAATTTCCCGATGGCCGTGCCGAGGCCGAACTTGAGGCCGGCGACGACCAGGAACACGCCCACCGCGGCGATGATGCCCAGCGCCTTCCGGCCGCCGGACCCCTTCGCCGCCGGCTCGACCGGGGGCGCTGCCGGGGCGGCCGGCTCAGCCGCCTCGGGCTGCGCGAGCTGCTCGGGCTGCGCGGCCTGCGGCGCGGGGGGCGGTGCTACCTGCTCTGACACTGAGGATCCTTCCGAGGGGTGGACGAGCAGACGACACCGTAGCCACCAAGATCGAGATGCGCTGTCCCGTTCACCTCATCCGTTCAGCCATTTCCCAGAGTCGATCCTCACCGGGTCGGGACGGGCGCCGGCGCGGCCGGACCGGTCGGGGCCGGCGTGGTCGGACCCGAGGCGCTTCCGGTCGGCGCCGGGGCGCTCGCGGTCGGGCCTGACGCGCTCGCGGTCGGCGCCGGTGCGGCGCCGGTCGGTGTCGCGGTGGCCGGGGGAGCGGCGGTGGTCGGCGCCGTACCCGGCGGAACCGGGACCGCGGCCGGCGGGCGGGGCCGGAAGGGTGCCTGCTCGGGGCAGTACGGGTAGCCCCGCTGCACCGGGTTGACGTCGGGCAGGGCCGGGTCGGCGCAGGCGGGCCAGCCGAGCCGGATCGGGGTGCCGTTCTGGTCGAAGAGGCGGGCGTTCTCCACCAGCCGCCCCTCGCTGTCGTAGACGTAGACGTCCTGCACCTCGTCGTACGGGTTGCGCACAGAGATCGGCTGGTAGCCGTAGTCGCCGCCCCAGCGGGCCCGCTCGTCCACCTGCACCAGGGCGGCCAGGGCGAAGACGACCAGCACCAGGGTGCCCGCGCGCAGCAGGTGGCGAGGCCAGCGGCCCAGCCCGTCGGCGCGCCGACCCAGCCAGATGGAGGCCAGCACGCTCCCGACCAGCAGCACGAGGCCGACGAGCGCGTTGCCGCCCAACTGCGGGATCAGGGCGAGCGGCTCACCGGTCAGCACCGTGAGCAGCAGTGCGGCGAGATAGCCGCGCAGCACCCACCAGGCCGGGCGGAGCAGGCGGAGGAACTCGCTCGCCGAGGCGTACCCGAGCGGAGGGCCCAGCCGGGCGTCCAAGCCGGAGAGCCGGACGCGGACCCGGCCCGCGACGGCGCCGATCCGCTGATCCAGGCCGCGCCGGCCGTCGGACGGCGCCGCCGCGCCGGCCGCGGCCCGCAACTCGGCCGCGTACGCCTCCGGCTCGCCCAGCCGCTCCACCAGCGAGCCGCCGTCCTCGGCGGCGACCTCGGCGAGGTGCTCCGGCAGGTCCTCGGTCAACTCCTCGCGGGCCTCCGGCGGCAGGTCGGCCAGCGCGGCCCGCACCCGCTCCACATAGTCCGTGATCTCCTGCCCAGTGACGGTCATGCCGCCATCCCCCGATCGTCGAGCAGTGTGTCCATCGTGGTGGCGAACGAGCGCCAGGTCTTGCCGGAGCGGGTGAGCTGGTCACGGCCGGCGGCGTTGAGCGCGTAGTACTTGCGGTGCGGCCCGGACTCGCTCGGCACCACGTACGTGGTGAGCAGCCCGGCGCCGAAGAGCCGGCGCAGCGTGCCGTAGACCGAGGCGTCGCCGACCTCGTCGAGACCGGCCTCGCGGAGCCGGCGCAGGATGTCGTAACCGTAACCGTCCTCGTCGCGGAGCACCGCGAGGACGGCCAGGTCGAGCACACCCTTGAGCAGTTGTGTGGTGTCCACGCTTCACACACTACTGCGCAGTGCGAAGTACCGTCAAGAACGCAGTAGCGGCTCGTGGCTGGGGACGAGTGGGACATCTACCTCGTCAACGAGGTGCGCGAGTGGCTGGACGGGTTGGACGTCTCCATCAGGCCATTTACTTCGAGGATGGCGACATCGCCGCCATCGCCTGACTCCCCACCGACCCCTCCGCTGCACCGAGGATCGCTTCGATCTCGAAGTGGTCCGACGCCCAGACCGGGGCCGGATCAGACATAGAGTTTCCGAAGCTCGCGGGCAATGTCCGCCACCTCGGTCATCACACCGCTCGCCACCGACATCACGAGAGCTTCGGCCTGGTCGACGTCAACGTCCTTGATCGCCACATCGTTGAGCGCGAGGAAGACGCGGGCGGCAGCCCAGGCGAGGCGCTTGTTTCCGTCGACCAGCGCGTGGTTCATGCAGATCGAGTGCAGCAACGCGGCGGCCTTGCCCCACAACTCCGGGTACGCCTCCTGGCCGAACGCCACGGTGGCCGGGCGGACGGCCGCCGACGAAAGCAGTCCGAAGTCGCGAACCTGAGGCGCCTCGCTCAGCACTACCGAGGCGATCTCCATGAGGTCGTCGATGTCGAGATAGTTGATCATTGGGCCAGTCGGCGAAGCAGCTCGGCATCGCGCTCCGCGACGTCCCGGGCGAAGTCCCGCACCTTCGCACGCTGGCTCCGAGCCGCGACGTACTCCTCGACCGCCACAACGATGGTGGCGTTCATTGACCTGCGTTCCTCCTCGGCCAGCTCCTTGAGCCGCTCGTGGAGGGTGTCCGGAAGATTGACCGTGGTGACCATATGGAAATCATACCGCCCCTGGCCAGGACCACCAGCTAATTCGTCGCCGGCAAGAGGCTCCAGGCGATGCCGTCGAGGATGTCGTGTTCGGAGGCGACCACGGAGGGCATGCCGGCCCGTTCCATGATCACGCGGAGCACCAACGCACCCGCGCCGATCACGTCGGCCCGGCCCGGGTGCATGACCGGGATGGCCAGCCGCTGCTCGCGGGTCTTGGCCAGCAGGTCGGCGGTCACCTCGGCCACCCCCTCGTACGGCACCCGGGCGTGGTGGATGCGCGCGGGGTCGTACTCGGTCAGGCCCTGGGCGATCGCGACGACGGTGGTGACCGACCCGGCGAGGCCGACCAACGTGGCGGCCTGGCGGCCGGGTACGGCCTCCAGCGCGCGGTCCACGGCGCCCGCGATGTCGGCCTGCGCGGCGGCGATCTCGTCCCGGGTGGGCGGGTCGCCGTGCAGGTGCCGCTCGGTCATCCGGACGCAGCCGATGTCCATCGAGATCGCCGCCTGCACCCCGCCCTCGCGGGTGCCGACGACGAACTCCGTCGAGCCGCCCCCGATGTCGACCACCAGGTACGGCGGCTCCGCGTCGGCGGGCAGCCCGCGGACCGCGCCGGTGAAGGAGAGCCGGGCCTCCTCGTCGCCGGTGACCACCTCGGGCGGGACGCCGAGGGTCTGCTCGACCATGGCCCGGAAGTCGCCGGCGTTGGAGGCGTCCCGGGAGGCGGAGGTGGCGCACATCCGCACCCGCTCGGCGCCCAGCTTCTCGATCTCGGCGGCGTAGTCGGCCAGCGCCACCCGGGTCCGCTCGATCGCCTCCGGGGCGAGCCGGCCCGTCTTGTCGACGCCCTGGCCGAGCCGGACGATCTCCATCCGGCGGGCCAGGTCGACCAGCGGCGCCTGCGGGCCGGCGGACGGGTCGGGCAGGTCGGCGACCAGCAGGCGGATGGAGTTGGTCCCGCAGTCGATGGCGGCCACACGCGTCGTCACGGCAGCAACCCTACGTCAGCGCCCCGGTGGCCGGCCGGTTGTCGTCGTCGCGGCCCGGCGGTTCGGCGCCGAGCGGCGTCACCCGCCGGGGCCGGTGCCGCGAGCCGGAGCTCGACGATGCCCTGCGCGCGCTGCATGCTCCGGTGCGGACCGGCCGACGGGGCCGACCGGTCCGCACGCCAGTCGGGGAGCTAACGGAGCAGATAGGCCCGGATGACGGTCTGCTCCAGCTGGCCGCCCCAGCTGTCCGTGGCGGTGGTCCGCAGCGACACGTGGCCGGCGTCGGCCGGATGCGTCACCGCCGCGATCCAGTTGCCGCCGGAGCCGATGACCGGCGCGGCCCGCCAGGTCGCCCCGTCGTCGTACGACACCTGCACGGTGAGTCCGGTGACCGTGCCGGCGGTCGAGCCGGGTTGGTGCTCGACCCGGATCGGAATCGAGTAGGGCTTCCCGGCCGGGGCCGTGCGCCCCCCGTACAGGGCGGGGGCGAACCGGACCGCCAGCAGCGGCAGGGCCACCGGCAGGCTGGCCGGCTCGTGCCGAGAGCGGAACGTCCATGCCGCCGAGACCTTCGTCGAGACGTCCGCGTAGCTGGCCCGGTCCACCGCGGCCTCCAGCCGGTACGTCGCCTCCTCCGGCGGCACGTCGGCACGCAGCCAGCCGTACCTCGTGCTCTCAGCGACCAGTTCGCCGTCGCGGTAGAGCGCGGTACGCCCGCTGTCCTGCCGCATTTTCGACAGGCTGGCGCGCCCGGGCGTCGGATCGACGAGCAGGCCGTCGTCGACGACGACCTGCCCCTCGGGGGTCCGCCGTACTCCCTGCTCCGAGTCGGCCGGCCGGTCACCGAAGGCCGGGGCGAGGACGGCGCTGTTCCAGGTCTCCCGGTAGGTCCCAGCCGGCTGGTAATCGACAGCACGCTGCCCGAGGGCGATCTCGGTAACGTTCGACGTGTCGATCTGGACGAAAGTGCGGTACCAGCGCACGTTGTCGCTGCCGTGGTGGTAATCGACGCGCTGCCCCGGCAGCCGCAGCTCCGGGTCGACGACGAAACCGGTGCCGCCCATCGCGATCGAACCGGCGGCGCCGTGGCGGCCGGCGGGCCCGTGGTAGGTGCTCCTGACCGTCGCCAGGTCCGCTGGGCGGATGTGCCGGATGAGGCCGGTCGGCAACGCGCCCGGGGTGATCCAGCCCAGGTGGTACGCGTACGGGGTGTCCATGAAGTTGCCGTCGGCACCGGCCCGGGCCCAGCCGGCGGAGATGTCGGACTGGAAGGTGTCGCCGGTCGCCGGCGGCCCGATCTGCGCGGTGAACAGGTTGTCGAAGCCCCGGCGGATGTTCGTCCAGCCGAGCGTGGTGTCCCAGATGGGGTAGGGCGCGTTGACCCGGTAGCCGATGTCCGCGTGGGTGAAGCTGGCGGTCGGTTCCGGGACGGTGGCCATGATCGGTCGGCCCGCGCGGGCGTCGAGCACAAGGCGGGTGTCCTTGGTGAGGCGCAGCTTCGGCTGGGCGAGCAGGGTGATCGTCTCCGCGTCCTGGTACGGGTCGGTGAAGACCAACGCGCCGACGGTGTAGTCACCGGCCGGCAGCCGGGTGGTGCGCTCGCCCGGGCTCCACTCGACGACGTTGGAGTGGTCGGCCCAGGAGGTGACGAGGCTGACGTAGTCGATGGCCTCCGCGCCGTGGCGGTCCAGCACCCGCGTCGTCAGCGCGTACCGTTCGACGTCACGCAGCACCGACAGCAGCGTGGCGACGGCTGCCCCGTTGCCCGCCGTGGCGGTGACGCGCCCGACGTACCGGCCGTCCGGCGCGCTGACCGAGGTGTCCACCGTGACGGTCGCCGCCGCGGTCCCGCCCGCCGGTACGGTGATCCGCTGCGGGCTGACGGTGATCATCTTCTCCGGCGCGGGCGCCCCGTCCGGCCCCGCCAGCGTGGCCGCCACGTCCAGCGTCACCGACGCCGACCCGTCGTTGCGGTAGGTCACCGTCCGGGTCACCGGTGCGTCGTCCTCGTGCGGCCACTCCTGCACCCCGAGGTTGAGGCTGCCGGTGTCCGGTACGACGCTCGCCGCGAGCGCCGTGCGGAGGTCGACCCGGCCCGCTCCCTGCGCGGAGGTGTCCGCGCCGGGCAGCCCCATCGCGGTGGCGATGAGCGCCGCCTTGAGTTGCGCGCCGGTCCAGCCGGGGTGCTGCTGGGCCAGCAGCGCCGCCGCCCCGGCGACGTGGGGTGCCGCCATCGACGTGCCACTCGACCGGGCGTACCGGTCACCGACCGGGTCGGACGCCTCTGGCGGCGCCTGGCCGGAGCGGGCGGCCACGATGTCGACACCGGGGGCGGCGATCTCCGGCTTGGTCCCGCCGTCGCCGAGCCGGGGACCGCGGCTGGAGAAGTCGGCCACCCCGTCGTCCCGGGTGCTCGCGGCCACCGACAGTGCCGCCTCTGCGGTGGAGGGCGTGCCGACCGAACTCGCGCCGCCGCCTCCGTTGCCGGCCGCCGCCACGAAGAGGGTGCCGTACTGCTCGGTGAGCCGGTTGACCGCCTCTTCGAGCAGGTCCACGCCAGCGGTGTCCGGGCCGCTGATGCTCATGTTGACCACGTCGGCGCCCTGCTCGGCCGCCCACTGCATGCCGGCCAGCATGGCCGACTCGGTGCACGACCGGTCGCCGCAGACCTTTCCGATGAGCAGTTCGGCGTCCGGAGCGACGCCCCGGTACTGGCCGTTCGAGGCCACACCGCTGCCGGCGACAGTGGACGCGACGTGGGTGCCGTGCCCGATCACATCGCCGTCCTCGGCGGAATCGGTGAAGTTGCGGCTCTCCCGGATCTTGTCGGCGAGGTCGGGATGGCCGGCGTCGGCGCCGGTGTCCAGCACCGCGACGGTCACCCCGCGCCCGGTGAGCCCGGCCTGCCAGGCCTCCGGCGCGCCGATCTGCGCGGCGCTCCGGTCCAGGCTGAGGGTGAGCTTGCCGTCCAGCCAGATCGATTCGACACCGCCGGCCAGGGTCACCGGCTTGCCGCCGGCGGACTTCCGGGCGGCGCCGATCAGGTTGGACCACCAGGCGCCGGCGTCTCGTTTGGCGGCGCGGGCGCTCAGCGCGTCGACCGCCGCCGCCTCGCCCGTCAACTGCGTGTGGTGCCGCCGCATCCAGTCGCGGGCGCCGGCTCGGGCCGCGGAGTCGCGGTAGCGCACGAGCAGCGGAATGTTGTCGCGCCGCGCATCGTCGTAGCCGGCGGCGAGTAGTGCGGTCACGTCGAACAGCCGCCGGTCCAGCCGGCCGGCGGCGAGCAGGCCGATGGCGTCGCCGGGAATGACCAGGTCGTGCCCGTCATGGCGCTGGCGGAGGAAGCCGACCCGTTCCCGCCCTGCGCCGGGCCGTACCGAGATGATCCCGTCGCCGCGGATCTCGACGAGGTCTCCGGTGATGAGCGTGACGGAGCGTGGTGTGGCCTCCGCCGCCGCAACCGGTGGGGTGGTCCGCGCCGCGACGGTCACACCGCCCGTCGCGACGGCCGGTGTGGGTGGGCTGACGGTTGACACGACGGCGAGGCAGGCGGGGATCGCCAGCCACCGTAGACGTTTCACAGAACCTCCTTGGGGGACGGCGACGGCCGGCCGCCTGAGCGCGGCCGGCCGTCGATGTGCGACAGAAACCGCTACTCCTGCGGCAGCGTCGGCGCCTTCGGCAGGGCGTCGGACCACTCCGCGGTCAGCACCAGGGTGCTGTGCTCCTTGCCGCCGGACACCGACGCGTCCTTCGGGATCGAGATGATCTTGCTGGCGAGCAGCCGATGGGTCGACGTGTCGACGATCAGCTGCCACTCGGTGCCGGAGCCGCTGCGGAACTCCACGCCCTGCCCGGAACGTCCTCGCTCGTCCTGGACGGTGCCGAGGCTGCGCACACCGGGGATGTCGGCGAGGATCCGGAACGCCGCGGCGCGTACCTTCGGCGGGGCCGGCGTGTCGAGCAGCAGCCGGCTCAGGAATCCGAAGAGCAGGCGGTTGCTCTCGGCGCTGCCGGCGGCGAACCCCATGTCCCTGCCCGTCCGGATCTGGTCGGTCACCCACGTACGCAGCGCGCCCGGCTCGTCCGGCAGTTGCCGGACCTGCTCCAGGGTGAGTTCCCCGATGTCCTCCAGGTAGCGGGGCGACTCGGGATCCCGGTCGAGGCTGCCCTTGCCCGGCCGGGTCGACAGGACCAGCTTCGTCGGGCCGTCGACGTCGATGTTCCACTTGGTCGGGGAACCGGCCGCGCGCCAGGCCCGCTCGTCGTCGGCGCTGCGCGGCCGTGACCCGAGATCCCGGTAGCCGCTCCAGCTGGCCTCCCGTGGGTCACCGGCGTCCCAGCTCTCGTTGATGCTGCTCCGGAGCAGCGAGTACGCGCCGGCGCCGGTGCCCACCGGCACCGGCCCGTACACGTCGATCGTCTTGACGTGCCAGTACCTGCCGGTCTCGGCGGGTGCCTGCTCCGCCCGGTTGGCTGCGGCGAGCAGGATGTCGCGCGCCGTCAGCGGCGTCGCGCCTCCGCCGGCGCTGTCCACCGCTCCCGGCTGCCCGCCGGCCAACGGCGGGACGTCCGTCGGCGCGTCCTGCGGCGCCGAGACAACCGACACCGCCAGCACCCCGGCCGCGGCGACCCCGGCAATCCCGGTACCGAGGAACGACCAGCGCAGCGCCGGTCGCGACGCCCTGGCCCGGCCGGCCACGGCACGGTCGGCCGGGTCTTCGGCCGAGGCGGCCGCGACAGCCCCGTCCAGTGCCCGCCGTCCCGCGTCGCTGCGCGCCCACCCGGTCGAATCCGGTCGCCCCCGACGCACCAAGTCATCGATGTTCATCGTGCCCCCTTCACACTGTCACTGGATTGCCGATGGCCGACGAGGCCTCGTACTCGCTCTTGACGACCTGCTCGTACGCGGTGCGGAACCGGCTGCGTGCCCGGTGCAGCCGGACCGCGTAGGTGGGACGCGAGACACCGAGCACCCGCGCCGCCTCCGCCGGCGTCAGGTCGAACCAGGCGGCCGTGACCAGCACCTCGCGGTCCCGCATGCCGAGCGCGTCCAGTGCCCGCCGTACCTGGTCACGGAGCGCGACGTCGTCGGCGAGCCGATCCGGCCCGGCCTCCGGGACGCTCGAGGCGGCCATCCGCTCGTCCAGCGCGGTGGCGGCGGCATCCTGCCGGCGGCGGGCCAGCACCAACGTGCGCGCCACCCCGAACAGCCAGGCCCGCTCCTCGCCCGCTCGGACCTTGTCCAGTGACCGCCAGGCCACCAGGAACACCTCACCCACCACGTCCCCGGCATCCTGCCTGCCGACCCGCCAGGTCACGTACGCATGGATGTCGTCGGCATGTCGGCGGAACAGCTCGGTCACCCGCTCTTTACGTCCTTGCATGGCACCTCCGCAGATCGCCCTGTCGCGGGTACTTGTCGGCGTCGGCGCCACGGATTACAGGGGCGGTGGGGAAATTTCGAAGACCACCCGCGACACGGGCTTCCGGGCCACCGTCGAGCTCGACGGGGCCTCCGCGACCTGGCAGCGGCGGATCGGCCGCACACTGAAGTCCGGCGCCCGAGCGGGTCTCGTGGCGACCGAGCTGATCTGGGACTTCTTCACCGTCCACCCGCGCCGGACCTGACCGACGGGCCCCGGGCCGAGAGGCGTAGCGCCGGTCAGAGGCGCAGCAGCATCCGGGTGTTGCCGAGCGTGTTCGGCTTGACCCGTTCCAGGTCCAGGAACTCCGCGACACCCTCGTCGTACGAGCGCAGCAGCTGCTCATAGACCGGCTGCGGCACCGGCGCCCCGTCGATCTCGGTGAAGCCGAACGAGCCGAAGAACCGGGTCTCGAAGGTGAGCACGAAGATCCGCGCGACACCCAGTTCCCGGGCGGCGTCGATCAGCTCGCCCACGATCCGGTGACCGAGCTTCCGGCCCCGGCACACCGGGTCCACCGCGACCGTGCGGATCTCGGCCAGGTCCTCCCACATCACGTGCAGCGCCCCGCAGCCGACCACGGTGCCGTCGCCGGTCACCGCGACCCGGAACTCCTGCACGTCCTCGTAGAGCGTGACGGTCGCCTTGCTCAGCAGCCGCCGGTCGTCGGTGTAGGTGTCGACCAGCCGCCGAATGCCGCGCACGTCCGCGGTGCGCGCCCGGCGTACGACGATCTCGTCGGCACTGCTCATGTCACTCCGCCGGCACGTCCACGCAGGGCCCGGCCGCCCACCACTTCTCCACCAACGCCAGCGTCTCGTCGCCGAACGGGTTGACCCCCGGCCCGGCGCCGAGCGCGTGCCCCAGGTGCACGTGCAGGCACTTCACCCGGCCGGGCATCCCACCGGCGGAGATGCCGTCGATCTCCGGCACGCGGCCGATCGCCCCCCGCCGGGTGAGGTAGTCCTCGTGTGCCGCCCGGTAGCGGGCGGCCAGCTCCGGGTCCTCGGCGAGCCGGTCGGCCATCTCCTTCATCAGCCCCGCCGACTCCAGCCGGCTGCACGCCGCCGTCGCCCGCGGGCAGGTCAGGTAGAACAGCGTCGGGAAGGGCGTGCCGTCGGCCAGCCGCGGCGTCGTCTCCACCACGTCGGGCAGCCCGCAGGGGCACCGGTGGGCCACCGCCCGGGTGCCGCGCGGCGAGCGTCCGAGCTGCGCGGCCACCGCGGCCAGGTCGGCCTCGGTGGCCAGTTCCCGCTGCGGCAGGGGTACGGATTCCGCCGCCGGCTCCTGCGGTGGTACGACAGTCACGGTGCCCATCTCTCGTCCGGTGCTCGGGTGGTGCTCACTTGTCGGGGCGGTCGCCGTTCGCCGCCCGCACGCTCGACCAGAGCGTGTCGTACCAGGTATCGGGGGTCTTCGGCGGGACCGCCGGCCTGCCCGCGTTCGCATCCCGGGCGGCGCCCTCCGGGTCGTTCAACACGATCACCGGCGTCTCGCCCGGCCGGACCATGTAGAACCGCTCCCTGGCCTTGATCTCGATGTACGCCTTGTCCTGCCACTTCGCCGCCTCGACCGACAGCCTGGCGATCTCCTGCCGCTGGGCGGCCTGCGAGGCTTCCATCCGCTCGATGTCGACCTGCTGGTCGAGGTAGACCCGGACCGGATAGGTGTACGCCAGGGCGAGCGCGATCAGCACCGCGAACAGCACGGTGGCCCGCCCGGTGAAGCGTCGGGGGTGGGGTGCGGTGAGCCGTTTGATGGTGCCGCCGGCCGCCGTACGACGGGCGGCGGCGGGACGGCTCGCGGAGCGTACGCCCTCGGCGCCCCGCGCCCGGCCGGCGGCGGCCCGCGGCTCGGCACGGACCCCGCCGTCGCGCACGGACGGCCGGGCGGCCCGGGCCCCGCCCGGCCGACCGGTCGGTCGACGGGTAGGGCGTTGACCGCCCGGTGTGCGGCGCTGCTGCATCGTCACACCCCTCCCCCGAGGCTTCGCGGGTCAGGCCGAACGGTAACGCGGGAACGCGCCCACGCCGGCGTACCGCGCCGCGTCGGCCAGCTCCTCCTCGATCCGCAGGAGCTGGTTGTACTTGGCCACCCGGTCCGAGCGGGCCGGGGCGCCGGTCTTGATCTGACCGCAGCCGGTGGCCACCGCCAGATCGGCGATGGTGGTGTCCTCGGTCTCGCCGGAGCGGTGGCTCATCATGCACCGGAAGCCGGCCCGGTGAGCCAGGTCCACCGCGTCCAGGGTCTCGGTCAGCGAACCGATCTGGTTGACCTTGACCAGCACCGCGTTGGCGGCCCTCTCGGTGATGCCCCGGGCGATGCGCTGCGGGTTGGTCACGAAGAGGTCGTCGCCGACGATCTGGATCCGGTCGCCGACCGCCGCGGTCAGGGTGGCCCAGCCGCTCCAGTCGTCCTCCGACAGCGGGTCCTCGATGGAGACGATCGGGTAGTCGCCGATGAGCTTGGTGTAGTAGTTGCTCATCTCCTCGGCGGACTTGGCGCTGCCCTCGAAGGTGTAGGTGCCGTTGTCGTAGAACTCGGTGGCGGCGACGTCGAGGGCGAAGACGATGTCGGTGCCGAGCCGGTAGCCGGCCTTCTCCACGGCCTCGGCGATCAGGTCCAGCGCGGCGGCGTTGGTGGGCAGGTTCGGGGCGAAGCCGCCCTCGTCGCCGAGGCCGGTCGACAGGTCCTTCTTCTTCAGCACCGACTTCAGCGCGTGGTAGACCTCCGCGCCGGAACGCAGCGCCTCGCGGAAGCTCGGCGCGCCGACCGGCGCGATCATGAACTCCTGGATGTCGACGTTGGAGTCGGCGTGCGCGCCACCATTGAGGATGTTCATCATCGGCACCGGCAGCAGATGCGCGTTCGGGCCGCCCAGGTAGCGGAAGAGGCTCAGCTCGGCGCTGCCCGCGGCGGCCTTCGCCACCGCCAGGGAGACGCCCAGGATGGCGTTCGCGCCCAGCTCGGCCTTGTTGTCCGTGCCGTCGAGGTCGAGCATCTTCTGGTCGATCAGCCGCTGCTCGCTGGCCTCGTACCCGATGAGCTGGTCGACGATCTTGTCCTCGATGTTGGCGACCGCGTTCTCGACGCCCTTGCCCTGGTAGCGGTCGGCGTCACCGTCGCGCAGCTCGATCGCCTCGAAGGCGCCGGTGGAGGCGCCGGAGGGCACCGCGGCGCGGGCGATCGTGCCGTCGTCCAGCCCTACCTCGACCTCGACCGTCGGGTTGCCCCGCGAGTCGAGAATCTCCCGGGCGACGATTCCCTCGATGGTTGCCACTGAGTCGCTCCTCGTTCGTGTGTGCGAATCCGGTATAGGCCGCGACGGTGCGGCTGGGGCAGGTGTTGAACGCAGCGTATCGGGCGACGGTCGACCGCACGCTCTCGGCCGTCGCACGGACCGCCCCGTGGACCCCGTTCCCCGCGGCGGGTGACGCGGACATTCCCGGATTCTCGGGCGTCAACCGGCAACGGGTTTGCGTCGGGTGGACCCGATCGACCACGCTGGTCGCCATGCCCGCCGTATCGACCACTCTCCGCGTGCTGGCCGTTTCGGTCGCCGCGTCGCTCACGGTAACCGGATGCCAGGCCCTGGACGACGCCGGACGGGCGCTGGGCCGGGCCGACCTGGTCAACGACCTGGCCGCCCGGATGGACGGCGCACTGACCGGCACCTGGGCCACGGACTACCAGTTCTCCGGCGGCCGGACGGCCTCGATCGCGCAGACGCAGGAGCCGCTGCGCTCCTCCTACACCTGGCCGGACGGCAAGATCATCGTGACCCAGGAGGCGGTCACCCGGTGCGAGAACACCGACGGGCGTACCGCCTGCACCGTGCTGCCCCCGGAGCTGACCGCCGGCAAGCCCTCGGTGGTCGCCTACACCGAGGCGGACAAGCGGGGGCTGGTCACCCCGCCGGCCGTGATGGGGCTGCTCACCGAGGCCGCTCTCGACCCCGAGGCGGAGATCACGCAGAGCGACACCACCGTCGCCGGCCACCACGCCACCTGCGTCGAGGTGCGGCGCTCGGCCGGCGACTTCACCACCTGCGTCACCACCGAGGGCCTGCTGGGCAGCTTCACCGGCACCCTCGGCGGCACCCCGACCGAGCTGGCGCTGACCCGCTACACCGAGACGGTCGACCCGGCCGCCTTCGACGTGCCGGCGGGCGCGGGCGTGGTGGACCGGCGGCCGACCGCCTCGTGAGCGCGCCCTCCCCCGGCCTCCCCACCGACCCGGCCGTCCACCGGCCGTCCCCCGCCAGCGAGCCGGTGCCACCCGTCGGCGACGGGTTCCTTCCCGGGGCGGACCGCACCACTCTGCCAGCTCCGGGCGACCTGGCTCTGCCGGTGTCCGGGCGCCGGGTGCTCACCCGCGCCGACGGGCGGTTCGCCCGCGTCGGCGAGCTGCCCGCCGACACCGGCTGGGTGCCGGTCGGCACGCTGGACGGCGTACCGGTCTGGGCGGCCGAGGTCGCCGACCCGGCCGAGCCGGCCGAGCCGGCCGCGACCGACGAGCCGGCCGGCCGCTGGTGCAGCTGGCGGTCGCTCGCCGCCGAGCTGCCCGAACGGTTCGCCACTGCGGCCGGGCGGGCGCTGGCGGTGGTCACCTGGCGGCGTACCCACCGGTGGTGCGGGGCGTGCCGGGCCGAACTGGCCGACGTGCCGGGCGAGACGGCCCGCCGCTGCCCCGACTGCGACCTGTACGTCCCGATGCGGCTCTCCGCCGCCGTGCTGGTGGCGATCACCCGCCGCGGCCCGGCCGGCGGCCCCGACGAGCTGCTGCTGGTCCGCCACGCGTACGGGCCGACGGAGCTGTGGGCGCTGGTCGCCGGCTTCGTGGAGACCGGCGAGACGCTGGAGGCGGCGGTGCACCGGGAGGTCGGCGAGGAGGTCGGGCTGGCCGTCGACCGGGTGGCCTACTTCGGCAGCCAGCCGTGGGCGATGTCCGGGCCGGGGACGCTGCTGACCGGGTTCACCGCCACGGCCGCCGACCCGTCCGCCGAACCGGTGGTGGACGGGCGGGAGCTGGTCGAGGCGCGCTGGTTTCCGCTGGACGCGCTGCCGGCGGAGCTGCCGCCGGCGTACTCCATCTCGCGCTGGCTGGTCGACGCGGCGGTGAGCGCCGGGCGGCGCTGAGGCCCGCGCGGCGGCGGCGTCAGATGCCCAGCAGGGTACGCAGGTGGCGCGGCGGCGGGCAGTCGTGCGCGAGCATCGCGTCGTGCCACTGGCGCACCGGCACCCCGGCGGGGCGCGCCGCGGCGATGTCGGCCATCTCGCTGTAGCCCACGAAGTACGTGGAGAGCTGGGTGGAGGTCAGCAGCGCCCGCCGCCACTTGCCGGCCGCCTCGCCCTCCTCCTGGAAGCCGCGCCCGGTCATCAGCGCCATCGCGTCCGCCTCGGGCATCTCCTCGCAGTGCACCAGCTGGTCGAGCAGCGCGTTGATGGTCATCCGCAGCTGCATCTTGAGCTGCTGCAACCGCACCGGCAGGCCGCCGAAGCCGAGACCGGCCATCAACTCCTCGGTGTGGACCGCCCAGCCCTCGACGAACACCCCGGACTCGGTCAGCGGGCGGACCCGGGTGGGGCCGGCGTACCGGCGGGCGTGGGCGAGCTGGAGGAAATGCCCGGGCATCGCCTCGTGCACGGTCAGGTTTCGGATCATGTGGTCGTTGTACTCGCGGTAGAACGACTCGACCCGGTGCGCGGGCCAGTCCGCCGGGGTGGGCGAGATGCAGTAGAAGGTCGGCAGCGCCGCCGTCTCCAGCGGGCCCGGCGAGTCGCAGTAGGCGACCGCCACGCCACGGGCGAACTCGGGCATCTCCTGGATCACGCACGGGTCGTCGACCAGGGTCACCAGGTCGCGGTCCCGGACGAAGTCGACCGCCTCGTCCAGGGTGGTCGAGGCGAGGTCCACGATGGTGCGATCGTCCGGGTGCTCGGCGGCGAGCAGGTCCAGCGCCCGGCGTACCGTCTCGTCGTCGGCCGGGCCGCCGACCAGTTCGACGGCGGCGGCGCGGATCTCCTCGGTGACCCGCTCCAGGTTGGCCCAGGCGCGGCGCTGCACCTCCGCGGCGCCCAGCTCGGTGTCGAGGGTGTGCCACAGCCGCGCCTCCCAGCGCCGCCGGCCCAGCCGGGGGTCACGCCCCGGCCCGGCGTCGGCCGCGAGACCGATGCGCAGCCAGGCCACGAACTCCTCCAGCGCCGCGATCGCCGCGGTGGCGGCCGGTTCCACCCGGTCGTACAGCGCGGGCGCCTGGGCCAGCAGCGCCGGCACCTCGTCGCGGATCAGCGCCGCCGTGCCGGTGAACTGCCCCACCGCCGTCTCGGCGTGGATCCGCGGCATGTCGCGCAGCGTCGCGCGCGCGGTGGCCAGGGCGTCGGGTACGGCCGACAGCCGGCCGGCCAGGTGGGTGAGGCGCTCCTCGGCCGGGGCGTACGGGCGGGCGAGCAGCGCGTGCAGCAGCGGCCCGGGGTTGTGCCGCAGCGGGTCCCACTCGTGGCCGCGGATCTCGGTGGATTCGAACAGTGCCCGGTCCACGAACGAGGTGAGCAGCGCGTGGTCGACCTGTTCCTCGACGTCGAGCGCGTCGGGGTCGAGCTCGGAGAGCGCGTCGGCGGCCTCCCGGAGCATCCCCTGGTCGGCCTTGACGGCCTCCGGGGAGAGATCGGGCAGCCGGTCGTCGTACCGGTGGTCCCCGGCGGAGGTGGCGAGCCCGGGGCGGCTCTCCAGCAACGCCTCGACGATCCGCTCAGCCAGCGGCACGAACGCTTCCATCCCCCGACCCTACCGACCCCCACGCCCACCCACATGCCGGTGATCAAGAAGTTTGCGTCCTGCCGAGCGGGTTCTCCGGACGCAAACCTCTTGATCAACTCCCGTTGGCGGGTGGGGTGGACGCGGCGCGTTCGGCGGTGCGGACGGCCTCCGCGTACGCCAGGGTGGTGCGGCGGAGGGCGGCCTCGGGGTCGATCCCGGCCTGCCTCGCGGCGGCGACGGTGGCCAGGAGGCTAGCGCCGAGTCGCGCCTCGGGATCGACCTGGGACTCCGCCAGCGGAGGCGGGACGGCCAGGCCGACACGGGCGGCGCGGTCCAGGATCTTGGCGGCCAGGGCGAGCGCGGGCTGGCTCAGCGCGATGCCGTCCAGCACCGAGGCGCGGGCCTTCTCGGCCCGCTTGATCCGCTCCCAGCTCGCCTCGATCTCCTCCAGCGTGCCCGCCTCCAGCCCGGCGAAGACGTGCGGGTTGCGGCGGACCATCTTGTCCACCAGGCCGCCGGCCACGTCGTCGACGGTCCACCGCTCGCCCTCGGGCAGCTCCTCGGCGAGCCGGGCGTGCAGCAGCACCTGGAGGAGCACGTCACCCAGCTCCTCGCGGAGCGCGTCGGTGTCGTCGGCGCTGATCGCGTCGTACGCCTCGTAGCACTCCTCCAGCAGGAAACCGGCGAGGCTGCGGTGGGTCTGCGACCGCTTCCACGGGTCGCCGCCGGGCGAGGCGAGGCGGTCCATCACCTCGACCGCGTCGAGCAGCCGCGCGCCGGGCGGATCCCAGGAGCCGTACATCAGCTCCAGCTCGGCCAGCCCCGGCTCGCGGGCCAACCGCAGGCCCAGCTCCCGGGCGAGCGCCTCGTCGCCGGCGGGGCCGGCCAGCCAGACCGCCGTGCCGTGCGCCGCCACCGCGTCGAGCAGTGCCTGCGTCGCTCCGGTCTCGACCACGGTGACCTGGGCGCCCGCCGCTCGCACCGCCGTGGTCAGCGCGCTCTCCCCGCCGACCAGCACCGGCGCGGAGCGTACGACGTCCCAGGCGGCGGCGGTCAGCAGGCCGGCCGGCAGCCGGGGCGAGGTGACCAGCAGGACGATCCGTGCGGGCATGCTCAGGGCGCCACCGGCCGGGTCGACTCGGCCGGGGTGTCGACCGGCTCCGGGGTCGAGATGTCGGTCACCGGGCCGCTGGCGTCGACGTACGGCAGGGCGTAGAAGACCAGCTCCTGACCCTTGTTGACCCAGGACGGGACGCCGAGCGGGCGGAAGCGCGGGTTGATCGACAGGTCCACCTTGTCGGCCTGCTCCTCCAGGGCGGTGCTGAGCGCCGACGCGGTACGGACGAAGCCGCCCTCGCCGAAGAGCTGCCGCACCTCGGCCACCGAGAGCCCGGACTGGATCCCGCCGGTCTTCTCGATGGCGTGGTAGACGGCCATCACCGAATCATCGCTGAGGTCGGCCGGCGGCAGCTGCTGGCTGAGCACCATGGAGATGTCGGCCCACTCACCCCACAGCTTGGCGAACTCGGCCTGCGGCGGCATCTGGAGCTGCTGGGCGAGCTGCTCCGGGGTGATCTGGTCCGACACCTGGAGGCCCTGCTCGGCCACGACACGCTTGCCGAGGTCGATGCTGACCAGCAGGTTCACCACGTCCTGCCGGGTCACCCCGGAGCGGAGCTGGTCCGCGGTGGGGGTGATGCCGGCCTGGGTCGCGCTCTGGCGCACCGCCTCCGCGAACGTCGCCTGGGCGTCGTCGTAGATCGCGTCCACCCGGTCGACCGAATAGGTCCGGTCACCGACGTACGCGGCCACGTCGGGCGAGGACTTCCCGCAGGCGGCGAGGGAGAGGACACCGAGAGCCGCGACGCTGGCGGCGGCGATGAGACGGCGTGCACGCATGCCGGTCACTCTCTCATGCCCGGTACGGCGCTGTGACGCCGCCCACCAGGGGTGCGGCGGGCCTCACGCCGACGCCCCGGCCAGCGCGGCCGGCTCGCCCAGCACGTCGGAGAGCAGTTGCCCGCACCACTCCAGCAGTGCCTGGTCGCGCAGCGGCTCGCCGCCGACCCGACGGGTGCTCGGCCGCGGCACGCTGACCTGGTCGAGCGCGGACTTGTAGACCGAGTCCGGGTGGTAGCGCTTGAGCCGCAGCTGCTTGGAGTCGGGCAGCGGCAGCGGGCCGAACCGGATGTGCTTGCCCTGCATCGACACGTCGGTCAGGCCGTAGCGGCGGGCCAGCAGGCGGAACCGGGCCACCGCGACCAGGTTCTGCACCGGGGCGGGCGGCTCGCCGTACCGGTCGGTCAGCTCGGCGACGACCTCGCGCAGTCGCTCCTCGTCGCGGGCCTCGGCGAGCTTGCGGTACATCTCCAGGCGCAACCGCTCCACCCCGACGTAGTCGTGCGGCAGGTGCGCGTCGATCGGGAGGTCGATCTTGACGTCGGCCTCCTCCTCGGGGCGCTCACCCTTGAACGCCGACACCGCCTCGCCGACCATCCGGACGTACAGGTCGAAGCCGACGCCCTCGATGTGGCCGGACTGCTCGCCGCCGAGCAGGTTGCCGGCACCCCGGATCTCCAGGTCCTTCATCGCCACGTACATGCCGGCGCCCAGCTCGGTGTGCTGGGCGATGGTGGCCAGCCGCTCGTGGGCGTGCTCGGTCAGCGGCTTCTCCGGCGGGTAGAGGAAGTACGCGTACGCCCGCTCCCGGCCCCGGCCGACCCGGCCCCGGATCTGGTGCAGCTGGGCCAGGCCGAGCAGGTCGGCCCGCTCCACGATCAGCGTGTTGGCGTTCGGGATGTCGATGCCGGACTCCACGATGGTGGTGCAGACCAGGACGTCGAACTCCTTCTCCCAGAAGCCGACCATCACCTTCTCCAGCGCGTCCTCGCCCAGCTGGCCGTGCGCCACCGCCACCCGCGCCTCGGGCACCAGCTCGCGGATGCGCCGGGCCGCCTTGTCGATCGACTCGACCCGGTTGTGCAGGTAGAAGACCTGCCCGTCGCGGAGCAGCTCGCGGTGGATGGAGGCGGCCACCTGCCGGTCGTCGTACGCCCCGACGAAGGTGAGCACCGGATGCCGCTCCTCCGGCGGGGTGGCGATGGTGGACATCTCCCGGATGCCGGTGATCGCCATCTCCAGGGTCCGCGGGATCGGGGTGGCCGACATGCTCAGCACGTCGACCGAGGCGCGCAGGGTCTTCAGGTGCTCCTTGTGCTCGACGCCGAAGCGCTGCTCCTCGTCGACGACGACCAGGCCGAGCTGCTTGAACCGGGTGGCCGTCTGGAGCAGCCGGTGGGTGCCGATGACGATGTCGACGGTCCCGTCGGCCACCATCTCCAGGGTCCGCTCGGACTCCTTCGGGGTCTGGAAGCGGGACAGCTGCCGGATCTGCACCGGGAACTGGCTCATCCGCTCGGCGAAGGTGTTGTAGTGCTGCTGCACCAGCAGCGTGGTCGGCACCAGCACCGCCACCTGCTTGCCGTCCTGCACCGCCTTGAACGCCGCGCGCACCGCGATCTCGGTCTTGCCGTACCCGACGTCGCCGCAGATCAGCCGGTCCATCGGGACGGTCTGCTCCATGTCCCGCTTGACCTCATCGATCGCGGCGAGCTGGTCGGGCGTCTCCTGCCAGGGGAAGGCGTCCTCCAGCTCCCGCTGCCACGGGGTGTCCGGGCCGAACGAGTGGCCCTTGGACGCCTTGCGGGCGGCGTACAGCTGGATCAGCTGGGCGGCGATCTCCTTGACCGCCTTGCGGGCCCGGGCCTTGGACTTCTGCCAGTCCGAGCCGCCCATCTTGTGCAGGGTGGGCTGCTCGCCGCCGACGTAGCGGCTGAGCTGGTCGAGCTGGTCGGTGGGGACGAAGAGCCGGTCGCCGGGCTGGCCGCGCTTGCTCGGGGCGTACTCGATGACCAGGTATTCCCGGGAGGCGCCGTTGACGGTGCGCTGCACCAGCTCGACGTACCGGCCGATGCCGTGCTGCTCGTGCACCACGTGGTCGCCGGCCTTGAGCTCCAGCGGGTCGATGGTGTTGCGCCGCCGGCTCGGCATCCTGCGCATGTCGCGGGTGGAGGTGCCCCGGCCGCCGGTGACGTCGTTGCCGGTGAGCAGCACGAACCGGGACGCCTCGTCGACGAAGCCCGCGGTCAGGCAGCCGCAGCCGACCAGCAGCTCACCGGGGGCGGGCGCGGTGGGCAGCTCCTCGACCAGCCGGGCGCCGAGCCCGGCGTCGCGGAGCACCTCGACGGCCCGCTGGGCGGGGCCGTGCCCCTCGAAGACCAGCACGGACGACCAGCCCTCGCCGGCCCAGCGCTTCAGGTCGTCGACCAGCCGGGGGGTCTCGCCGTGGTAGAGCGGGGCGGGCTGGGCGGCCAGACTCACCGCGATCGCGTCGTCTCCGGTGACGTCGACCTCGGTGGGCTCGTCCTCCCAGGGCTGCCGGGCCGGGACGGTGGCGTCCGCCTCTACCAGGCCGAACGGGGCGAGGGTCCACCAGGGCTGGCGCAGCGTACGGGCCGCCGCGCGTACCTCGGCCAGGGTCTTGAAGGCGGCGGCGCCGAGGTCGACCGGGGCCTGGCCGCCGACGGCGGCCGCGGCCCAGCTGGCCTGCAGGAACTCATCCGAGGTACGGACCAGGTCGTGCGCCCGGGTGCGGATCCGCTCCGGGTCGCACAGGAGTACGTGGGTGCCGGCCGGCATGCAGTCCAGCAGCAGCTCGAGGCTTTCGTTGCCGAGCAGCGCGGGCGCGAGCGACTCCATCCCCTCGACCGGGATGCCCTCGGCCAGCTTGTCGAGGATCTCGGCCAGCTCCGGGTGCTCCCCGGCCAGGGCGGCGGCGCGCTCGCGCACCGACGGGGTGAGCAGCAGCTCCCGGCAGGGTGGCGCCCAGAGCAGCGGGACCTGCTCGATGGTGCGCTGGTCGGCGACGGCGAAGGTGCGGATCTCCTCCACCTCGTCGCCCCAGAACTCGACCCGGGACGGGTGTTCGTCGGTGGGCGGGAAGACGTCCAGGATGCCGCCGCGCACGGCGAACTCGCCGCGCTTGGTGACCAGGTCGACCCGCGCGTACGCCATGTCGGTGAGCCGCCGGGCGACCTCCTCCAGGTCGGCCTCGTCGCCGGCGGTGAGCTGCACCGGTTCGAGATCACCGAGCCCCTTGAGCTGCGGTTGCAGCAGCGACCGCACGGGCGCGACGACCACCCGCAGCGGCCCGGTACGCCCGCGCGCGTCGGCCGATTGCGGGTGCGCCAGCCGGCGCAGCACGGCCAGCCGGCGACCGACGGTGTCGGAGCGGGGCGAGAGCCGCTCGTGCGGCAGCGTCTCCCAGGACGGGAAGACCGCCACCTGCTCGGGCGGGAGCAGGCTGCCCAGCGCCGAGGCCAGGTCGTCGGCCTCGCGGGTGGTGGCGGTCACCGCGAGCACGGGGCGCCCGGCGCCGCCACCGCGCCCGTCGGCCCCGCCCGGATCGGCCGCGACGGCGGCGACGGCGAACGGGCGCAGCGCCGCCGGGGCGGTGAGGTCGAGGCCGTCGACCTGGGCGGCACCGGAGCGCGCCAGGTCACGCGCCCGGGCCAGCCCGGGGTCGGCCAGGGCGGCGGAGAAGAGTCCGGTGAGCATCTGTGATCACTTCCAGGAAGTCGACGCACGACGACGGCCCCGCGTCCAGCCGGACGGGGGGTGCACCTGTCGAGACTATCCCGCTGAGGAGACAATCCGGGTCGAGCCGTGGCGCAGGGCCGTGCCGGACCCACCCCGACGGCTCCCGGCGACGGGAGGAACGATGCCGGACCAGGTCGGCAGTGATCCCCGGGCACGGACCAGCCCGGGTCGGTGGCGGGTGCTGGGCGTGGCCGAGGGCATGCTCCTCTACCAGGTGCGCTGCCTCGTCGAGGACCCCGGCTGGCACGGTCCGGTGCCCAACCTGGGGCACCGGGTCTTCCTCGGCCGCTCCGGGGCCTCCCTTCGCCGGCTCAACGGGCAGCTCACCTTCGCCGACGCCACCTCGGTGCTGCTCAGCCGCCCCGGCGACGAGATGTACGTCAGCCATCCCCTCGGCGAGGGCGACGTCTACACGTGCCTGGAGCTGTCGCCAGAACTGCTGGCCGACCGGCCGGACGCCGGGCAGTGGCTGGACCGGCGCGGCTGGGACGGCAGCGTGGACGGACGGCTCGACCTGGAACACCGGATGCTGGTGGCCCGCTGCGCGCGCGGCGTGGACCGGTTCGAGTTCACCGAGCGGGTGCACCGCCTCGTCGGCCGGCTGCTCAGCGTCAGCCCGATCGGCGCCGGCGAGCCCGGAGCGGAGATCGAACGGGCCGCCGGCCGGCGTCCCGCCACCCTGGTCGCGCACCGCCGACTGGCCGACCGGGCCCGGGAGGTGCTCGCCGGCTCCGACTTCCGGATGGGCCTGACCGAGGTCGCCGCGCAGGTGGGCTGCTCGCCGCACCACCTGAGCCGGGTGTTCCAGCGGGTCACCGGGCAGCGCCTCACCACGTACCGCAACCGGCTGCGCGTCCGCGCGGTGCTCGACGTGCTCGCCGACGACGACGGGCAGCCGCTGGGCAGGATCGCCGCCGAGCACGGCTTCGCCGACCAGGCGCACCTGACCCGGGTGGTCCGGGAGCAGGTCGGCCATCCACCGGCCCGGTTGCGCCAGCTACTCACCTCCACCGAGTTGGCCTGACGCCCGGCCCGGCGACTCGGTCCGGCGACTCGGGCCGGCCCGGCGACTCGGGCCGGCCCGGCGACTCGGGCCGGCGACTCGGGGTCGGCCCGGCGACTCGGGCCGGCGGCCTCGGGGTCGGCCCGGCCGGTGATTCGAGCAAGATTCTTCAAGAATCGGGGTCAGCACAGCACCGAGGATGGATCGCGTCAGCCCGGATCGGGCCGCCCCGTCGAGGGCGGCCGAGGGGGTGCGCGGACCTGTTCGGGGAGGCCCGCGGCTCCGCCGGGAACCGGCGGCCGCCGCAGGGCGCGCCCCAGCGTGGAGGTGCCGCGAACCCCCCCCAGGCGCGGCACCTCCGCCCCCTCCCGCTCCCTCAAGATCCACACAAGTTCCCGCAAGTAGTGGTCTCCCCGCGCGCCCGACGCCACTACTTCCCGGAAACAGCGCGGATCCTGACCGGCACCTCCCAGCCGCCGCCCACCACACGTCGCCGGCCCGTCGACATCCGCGGAACTGCCGGAGAGTTGTGGTCTGCCGCGCGACGCAGGCCGCAAGGTCGCGGAAACAGCGGCGGATCTTGCGGGACCGCGAACGCCCGGTGGGGGGGATCTTGACCGGTGCGGGTGGGGCGTGGTCGGGTGGGTGGGTGACAGGTCAGTATCGGGCGCGGTTCGACGCGGAGGTCACGTTCGCCAACGGCGGCGGGCTGCGGACCGACGGTTTCCGGCTGGACATCCCGGGCCGGGAGATCGACGACTAGGCGCTGGCCGCGCTATTCGTCCGGCACCTCGGGCTGCTGATGGTCGCCGAGGTACGGATCAGCGGCAAGACGATCGTCGAGGAGCCACACAAGGGCGGCCGGGGCGTCGCGGCGGACCAGGTCGACACGGACCGACGCCTCGTCGAGCTGAGTCACGTGATCACCGACGGCATGACCACCCTGCCCGGCTGGCCGGCCCCCCGGATCACCGAGTGGCTGACCCGGGAGGCGTCCCGGGCGAACTACGCACCGGGCACCGAGTTCCAGGTTGGCCGGATCGACATGATCGCCAACACCGGGACGTACCTGGACACTCCCGCGCACCGCTGGGCCGACGGCGCCGACCTCACCGGCACCCCGCTGGACCGGCTCGCCGACCTGCCCGGCGTGGTCGTCCGGGTGCCGGCCGGCACCCGCGCGGTGGGCCGGCTGCTGCTGGCGCCGTACGACGTCGCCGGGCGCGCGGTGCTGCTGCACACCGGCTGGTCCACGCACTTCGGCACCGACCGGTACGCCGCGCCGGACGCCCCGTACCTCACCGGCGACGGGGCCCGTGCCCTGGTCGACGCCGGCGCCGCGCTGGTCGGCATCGACTCGATCAACATCGACGACATGAGCCCGGCGTCCGGCGGCGAGCGGCCGGCGCACAGCGTGCTGCTGGCCGCCGGCATCCCGGTGGTGGAGCACCTGACCGGCCTGGACGCCCTGCCCCCGGAGGGGTTCCGCTTCACCGCCGCGCCGCCGATGCTGGCCGGCATGGGCACCTTCCCGGTCCGCGCCTTCGCCGTCATCGGCTGACTCGCCCCACCGGCATCAGTACCGCACCGAGATCCGGCGCTCGACGGCGTCCACCCGGATCTCCCCGCCGTACGGAATGATCAGCTGCGGATCGGTGTGGCCGAGGTCGACGTCGAAGACCACCACCGCGTCCGGGTGGTACGGGGCCAGCGCCCGGGTGACCGCGTCGCGCTGCGCCTCGCCCCACGCCAGCCGCTCCGCGACCGACCGGGGGCTGTCGAAGTCCCACGCCTTGGGGCGGCCCACAACGACCGCCGGGAAGGTGGCGAGCAGCCCCCGCTCCCCCATGTTCCGCACGATCCGGAACACCTCCTGGGCGGCCGGCAGCTCCTCCGACGTCTCGATGATCAGCACCGAGCCGGCGAGTTCGACGGCGGCGGGGACCCGGTCGGTGGCCATCAGCCAGTGCAGGATCTCCAGGTTGCCGCCCCAGGTACGCCCCTGCACCACGGTCGCCGGCCCCTGCCAGCGCCAGCCCTCCCCGGGGAACATCACCGGCTCGTGGGCCAGCGAGGTGGGATCGCGCCAGTCACCGGGCTCGTCGCCCCATTCCGGCGCGGGCGTCAGGTCGTACCAGCCGGACGTGAAGAGGGCCGCTCGCAGCGAGTCCATGGTGAGCGGGTGCGGCCTGCCGGGCCGGCCGAGATGCACCAGCACCGAGCCGCCGTGGTACGCCACCATGCCCAGCCGGTACAGGTGGTTGAGGATATTGGTGTTGTCGGAGTAGCCGAAGTACGGCTTCGGGTTGGCCCGCAGCACCGCGTCGTCGAGGTGCGGGGTGACCGTGATCAGATCGTCCCCGCCCACGGTGGCCAGCACGGCGGTGACCGTCGGGTCGGCGAAGGCGGCAGTGAGGTCCCGCGCCCGCTCCCGCGGGTCCGCGTCCGTCATCCGGGTCGTCGGGTACTCGACCGGCTCCAGGCCGAACTCCTCGCGCAGCCGGCGCAGGCCAAGTTCGTACACGTGGGGAAAGAGCGCCGGCAGCCCGGCGGAGGGGGAGACCACGGCAACCCGATCGCCCGGTCTCGGCTTGGCGGGATAGTTCAGCGGCGTCATGATCGGACGCTACCGAACCGGCCCGAGGTGGTTTTCAGACCGTGACGGTCTGGCCACCGCCAGCGCCTCCGCGCCCGCCGCCGGTCGGCCTGGCAAATGGACGCCCGGCCGGACACGTGAGCGCGGACCGGGATCGTGGGGAAGGTGACATCGCGTGCCCCCTCCTTACCGAGGGGTCTCCACGGATACGATCGGCGGAGTCGGACAGCGCTGTCCTTCGTACTCACGTGAGGAGCGCATGGTGACCGACCAGCACGACCACGACGGCCCCGACGCCGCCCTGCGGGCCGACATCCGCCGCCTCGGCACCCTGCTCGGCCAGACCCTGGCCCGCCAGGAGGGCCGCCCCCTGCTCGACCTGGTCGAGGAGATCCGCGCCCAGGTCCGCTCCGACGCCCCGGCCGCCGCGCAGCGGCTCGGCGGGCTGGACGTGACCACCGGCACCAAGCTGGCCCGGGCCTTCTCCACCTACTTCCACCTGGCCAACATCACCGAGCAGGTGCACCGCGCCCGGGAACTGCGCCGGCGCCGCGCGGCCCACGGCGGCTGGCTCGACCAGGCGGCCAAGATGATCGCCGAGCGCGGGGTGCCGGCCGAGGAGATCGCCGCGGCGGCCCGCCGGCTCGCGGTGCGCCCGGTATTCACCGCCCACCCCACCGAGGCGGCCCGCCGCTCCATCCTGTCCAAGCTCCGCGCCATCGCCGACGAGCTGGACACCGAGACCACCAACGCCATCCTCTACGGCGCCAGCGACGAGGGCCCGGCGAACCGGCGCCTGGCCGAGCTGCTGGACCTGATGTGGCAGACCGACGAGCTGCGGCTGGACCGGCCGGACCCGACCGACGAGGCCCGCAACGCCATCTACTACCTGCGCGACCTGTACGCCGAGGCCGCCCCGCAGGTGCTCGGCGACCTCGCCGACACGCTGCGCACCCTGGGCGTGGAGACCTCGCCGACGGCCCGCCCGTTGACCTTCGGCACCTGGATCGGCGGCGACCGGGACGGCAACCCGTTCGTCACCCCGCTGGTCACCCGCGAGGTGCTCCACATCCAGCACGAGCACGGCATCACCGCCACCGAGGCGGCGATGGAGCACCTGATCAACGAGGTCTCCGTCTCCCGGCGGCTGCGCGCGGTGTCGTTGGACCTCTCCGCCAGTCTCGCCGCCGACCTGGACGCGCTGCCCGAGGTCGCGCCCCGGTTCCGCCGGGTCAACGCGGAGGAGCCGTACCGGCTCAAGGCGCGGTGCGTGAGGGCGAAGCTGGCCAACACCCGGGAGCGGCTGCGCCAGGGCACCCCGCACGTGCCGGGGCGGGACTACCGGGGCTCGGCCGAACTGATCGCCGACCTGGAGCTGCTCCGCGCCTCGCTGGCCCGCAACTCCGGGCAGCTCACCGCCGTGGGCCGGCTCGCCTCCACCATCCGTACGGTGTCCGCGTTCGGCCTGCACCTGGCCACCATGGACGTCCGCGAGCACGCCGAGGCGCACCACGCGGTGCTGGCCCAGCTCTACGCGGCGGTCGGCGAGGTGTCGGACTACCCGTCGCTGACCCGGCTGGAGCGGACCAAGCTCCTCGCCGACGAGCTGGCCGGCCGCCGGCCGCTGTCAACCCTGGACACCCCACTGACCGAGAACGCGCGGAAGACGTTCGACGTGTTCGGCGCGATCCGCGAGGCGCAGGACCGGTTCGGCTCCGAGGTGATCGAGTCGTACATCATCTCGATGACCCTGGGCGTGGACGACGTACTCGCCGCGGTGGTGCTCGGGCGCGAGGCCGGGCTGATCGACGTGCACAGCGGGCGGGCCCGGATCGGCTTCGTGCCGCTGCTGGAGACCCCGTCGGAGCTGAACGCCGGCGGCGAGCTGCTCGACGAGCTGCTGTCGCTGCCCGCCTACCGGGCGCTGGTCGCGGCCCGGGGCGACGTGCAGGAGGTGATGCTGGGCTACTCCGACTCCAACAAGGAGGCCGGCATCACCACCAGCCAGTGGTCGATCCACCGGGCGCAGCGGGCGCTGCGGGACGTGGCCGCCCGGCACGGCGTGCACCTGCGGCTCTTCCACGGCCGGGGCGGTACGGTCGGGCGCGGCGGCGGGCCGACGCACGACGCGATCCTGGCCCAGCCGTACGGCACGCTGGACGGCGCGATCAAGGTCACCGAGCAGGGCGAGGTCATCTCCGACAAGTACACGCTGCCGGCGCTGGCCCGGGAGAACCTGGAGCTGACCGTGGCGGCGGTGCTCCAGGCGACGCTGCTGCACACCGCGCCCCGCCAGCCGGCCGAGATGCTGGAGCGCTGGGACGCGACGATGGACGTGGTCTCCGAGTCGGCGTTCCGCTCCTACCGGGGGCTGGTCGAGGACCCGGACCTGCCGGCGTACTTCTGGGCCTCGACCCCCACCGAGCTGCTCGGCGCGCTCAACATCGGCTCCCGGCCGGCGAAGCGGCCGAACACCGGGGCCGGGCTGGGCGGACTGCGGGCCATCCCGTGGGTGTTCGGCTGGACGCAGACCCGGCAGATCGTGCCGGGCTGGTTCGGGGTCGGCTCGGGGCTGGCGGCGGCGCGGGCGGCCGGGCTGGCGGACGTGCTCGCCGAGATGCACCGCAACTGGCACTTCTTCCGCACGTTCCTGTCGAACGTCGAGATGATGCTGACGAAGACCGACCTGAGCATCGCCCGCCGCTACGTGGAGAGCCTGGTCCCGAAGAAGCTTCACCCGATCTTCGACAAGATCGAGCAGGAGTACGAGCTGACCAAGCAGGAGGTGCTGGCGATCACCGCCTCGCCGGCCCTGCTGGAGAACTCGCCGGTGCTCCAGCGCACCCTCGCGGTCCGCGACACCTACCTGGAGCCGCTGCACCACCTCCAGGTGGCGCTGCTGCGCCAGTACCGGGACTCCGGCGCCGCCGGGCGGGCGGTGGCGACCGCGCCGGGCGGCCGCCGCGCGCCGAGCGACGGTACGGCGTTGGAGCGGGCCCTGCTCACCACGGTCAACGGCATCGCCGCCGGGATGCGCAACACCGGCTGACGGGCGCACGGAGGGGCCCCGGTCTCCTCGACCGGGGCCCGTCGCGTGCCGCTCAGCCGGCGGTCACCAGTCACCGCCGCCGAAATCACCGCCGCCGAAGTCCCCGCCGCCGAAGTCCCCCGCGCCGAAATCACCGCCGCCGAAGTCGGCCGCCTGGTCGCCGCCGCCGAAGTCGCCCTGGTCGCCGTAGTCCGCGCCCTGGTCCCCGGCGCCCTGGTCGGCGCCGTCGCCGAAGCCCTCCTGGTAACCGGCCTCGGCGCCGTAGCCCGGGTCGGCGAAGGCCGGCGAGAAGAGCGCGTCGGCGATCAGCATCCCGCCGAGCACTCCGGCGCCCGCGCCCAGCGCGGTCTTCCACCACGGCGTCGAGTACCAGCCGGCCGGCACCGGCCGCCCCTGGAGGCGCCCGCCGGGGTAGTAGTACGGCGTGTCCCGGCCGGGCTGCGGGCCGGCCTTGAAGGTCTGCCCCTGCACCTGCACCTGGCGTTCCCTGGTCAGCTCGCCGGTGCCCTGCGCGGCGGCCAGCGGGGGCAGCTCCGGCCCCGGGTCCAGGCCGAGCGCCACCCGGGCCGCCCGGGCGTACGCCAGCCCCTCCAGCGCGGTCTCCCGGGCCAGCCGGTACTGCTGGATCGTCCCGGCCTGCTCCAGCTGGCTGCCGGCGGCGTTGTAGCGCTCCGCCGCGTCGACCAGTGCCTGGCGTACGGCCGGGTCGTCGCCGTGCAGGTTCATCACCTGGCCACCGAGGCGTTCGTACCAGCGCTGGGCGTCGGCGCGCACGTCGGCGAGGCTGCGCGCGTCCCGGGCGGCCCGTTCCCGCTGCCACCAGAAGAAGCCGCCGGCCAGGAGGGCCACCAGGACGACCACGAGCAGAAGTTCCATGCCGCTGAACGTACCCGCAGGCGTCGAGTCGTACGCGTTTGGCAAGCTCGGGTGATGGACTTCTCGACGCTGGCCGTGGTGGTCGTCTGCCTGGCCGCGGGCGGCGCCGTGGGCTGGTACGCCGCCCGGGCCCGGTCGGCCACCGAGATCGCCCGGCTGGAGGCGACCCTGGCGGCCACCCGCGAGGGCGAGGGGCGGCTGGAGCAGTCGATGCGGGCGCTCAGCTACGAGGCGACCGCCCAGTCGCAGGAGGCGGTCGCGCGGGCGGTGGCCCCGCTGCACGACACCCTGCGCCGCTACGAGCAGCGGGTGGGCGAGCTGGAGCGCGACCGGGTCGACGCGTACGCCGAGCTGCGCGAGCAGGTCCGCGCGATGAGCACGGTCTCCGGCGAGCTGCGCACCGAGACCAAGCAGCTGGTGGCGGCGCTTCGGGCGCCGCAGGTGCGGGGCCGCTGGGGCGAGCACCAGCTGCGCCGGATCGTCGAGGCCGCCGGCATGCTGGAGCACTGCGACTTCAACGAGCAGGTCACCGCCGCCACCGACCACCAGGGGGTACGCCCCGACCTGGTGGTCCGGCTGCACGGGGGCCGGACGGTGGTGGTGGACGCCAAGGCGCCCTTCGACGCCTACCTGACCGCGATGGAGGCCCGCGACGAGCGGGGGCGGGACACCCACCTCGACGCCCACGCGCGGCACCTGCGGGCGCACGTCGACGCGCTGGCCGCCAAGTCGTACTGGGCGGCCTTCGACTCCACCCCCGAGTTCGTCGTGCTCTTCGTGCCGGCCGACCCGTTCCTGGACGTGGCGTTGCAGCGCGACCCGACGCTGCTGGAGCACGCCTTCGCCCGCGACGTGGTGCTGGCCACCCCGGCCACCCTGGTGGCCCTGCTGCGCACGGTCGCCTACTCCTGGCGGCAGGAGGCGCTGGCCCGCAACGCGGTCGCCGTCCACTCGCTCGCCCGCGAGCTGTACGGGCGACTGTCCACCCTGGGCGACCACGTCGGCAAGCTCGGCACGTCGCTGGGCGGGGCGGTGACCGCGTACAACCGGGCGGTGGGCTCGTTGGAGGCGCGGGTGCTGGTCAGCGCCCGCAAGCTGGCCGAGCTGGGGGTCTCCGACCAGGAGCTGGCGACCCCGGCCCAGGTGGAGGTGGCGCCCCGGCAGCCGCAGGCCCCGGAGCTGTCGGACGGCACCTCCACGGTGGACCGGGTCGGCTGATGGCACCCGTGTGACAGCGCGCACCCCCGCGTATCACGAAGTGGTCACAAGGTACTGCCCGGTAGTGACACCGCCACTACGCAGCACAAAGGATTTTGCTCACGCGTGCCCTGTCATCTCAGGGCCCTGTTCTCTGGAGGAAAGAGAACGTGAGCAAACCCCGCAACCTGAGCCGGCGTACCTCCGCCGGGCTCTTCGCCTCGGTCGTGGCTGCCGGCGCCATGACCGGCGCGGGTAGCGCCGCCACCGCGAGCGCCGCTCCCGCATCCCCCGACGCCCCGGCCAACGCCGTTGAGGCGCTGGGCTCGCACGACGCCAAGCTGCTCGCCGAGGCCGAGGCGAAGCACGCGCCGACCGTCACCCTGATCGTCGCAACCGAGAAGGGTGAGGCGAAGGACGTCGCCGCCGCGCTGAAGGACCTCGGCGGCACGGTCAGCCAGCGCTTCGACTCCATCGGCTACGTGCTGGCCAAGGTCCCCACCGCGAAGGTGCTGAAGGCCGCCACGCTCCCCGGCGTCGCGGCGGTCGACCTCGACGAGACCATCCAGCTCCCCGACCCGGCCCCCGAGACCGCGCCCGCCGGCGCCGAGGCCGCCGAGCAGGGCGAGACCCTGGCCGGCCCGGGTGCCGGCACCGGCGGGGTCAACCCGTACATGCCGACCAACGAGACCGGCGCCGAGGCCTTCAAGGCCGCCCACCCCGAGTGGGACGGGCGCGGGGTCACCATCGGGATCATGGACACCGGTGTGGACCTCGACCAACCGGCGCTGCAGAAGACCACCACGGGCGAGCGCAAGATCGTCGACTGGGTCACCGCGACCGACCCGTTGGAGGACGCCACCTGGCGTCGGATGAACACCGAGGTGACCGGCCCGACCTTCACCATCGGCACCACCGCCTGGACGGCCCCGGCCGGCACCTACCGGTTCGCCACCTTCAGCGAGTCGATCACGCGGGGCAGCGACCCGGCCGGTGACGTCAACCGCGACGGCGACATTACCGACACGTTCGGCATCCTCTACAACCCCGTCAACGGCGATATCCGGGTCGACGTCAATCAGAACAAGGACTTCACCGACGACGAGCTGATGCGGCCGTACAAGGAGAAGTTCCAGGTCGGGCACTTCGGCACGGACAACCCGGCCACCGCCGTCCGCGACCAGATGCCGTTCGTGGTGGAGTTCCGCCGCAACGTCGACACCTCGCCGATCGGCATCCCGGGCACCTGGGACTACGTCAACATCGGCATCATCGAGTCGACCCACGGCACGCACGTCGCCGGCATCACCGCCGCCAACGACATGCTGGGCAACAGCGCCTTCGACGGCGCGGCGCCCGGCGCCAAGCTGGTCTCCGCCCGGGCCTGCTCCTGGGGCGGCGGCTGCACCGCCGCCGCGCTCACCACCGGCATGGCCGACCTGGTGATCAACCGCAGGGTCGACGTGGTCAACATGTCGATCGGCGGCCTGCCGGCGGTGAACGACGGCTCCAACGCCCGCGCCCAGCTCTACAACGACCTGATCACCAGCTACGGCGTGCAGCTGTTCATCTCGGCGGGCAACTCCGGCCCGGGCCTGAACACCGTCGGCGACCCGTCGGTGGCGTCCAACGTGGTCAGCGTCGCGGCCAGCATCAGCAGGGACACCTGGCTGGCCAACTACGGCTCTGCCGTCCGCAAGGACAACGCGCTGTTCAACTTCTCCTCGCGCGGCCCGCGTGAGGACGGCGGTTTCAAGCCGAACATCGCCGCCCCCGGCTCGGCGATCTCCACCGCGCCGACCTGGCAGCCGGGCGTCCCGGTCGCCGAGGCCGGCTACCCGCTGCCGCCGGGCTACCAGATGCTCAACGGCACCTCGATGGCCTCCCCGCAGGCCACCGGCGCCGCCGCGCTGCTGCTCTCCGCGGCCAGGGCGAACGACCAGGGGGTCAGCCCGGCCGCGCTGCGCCGGGCGGTCTACTCCTCGGCCAAGCCGATCGCGGACGTCGCCACGTACGCGCAGGGCTACGGCATGCTCGACGTGCCCGGCGCCTGGGCGCTGCTCAGCGAGGGCGTCCAGGCCCGCTCGTACACCTCCGACGCGCCGGTCTGCACCGAGCTGTCGAAGAACCTGACCCGTTACGACGCGGGCACCGGCAAGTTCGTGCCGAACCCGGACCGGGGCACCGGCGTCTACAACCGCTGCGCCTCCGGGCAGGGCGGCCAGAAGGTCAACCAGACGAAGACGTACAAGGTCAAGGTCACCCGTACCAGCGGCCCGTCCGGCGCCGTCCGGCACGACGTCGAACTGCGCGGCAACGACGGCACCTTCACCGCGCCGCGGTCGGTCGTGCTGCCGCTGAACAAGGCCGTCACCATCAACGTGGTCGCCGAGCCGCGTACCGACGGTGCGCACGGCGCGCTGATGACCATCGACGACCCGGCCACCAACGTGGTCGACTTCGAGGTCTCCACCGTGGTGGTCGCCGCCAACGACGTGAAGAAGCCGGCCTACGCCTACTCGACCGAGGGCTCGGTCGACCGGAACAGCTTCATCTCGTACTTCGTGACGGTGCCGGCCGGGGCGGGCGCGCTCCAGGTCAACCTCTCCGGCATCGCCACCGGCTCGCAGACCCGGTTCATCGCCGTCAACCCGTACGGCATCCCGGTGGAGAGCACCGCCAGCACCGCCTGCTACACCAACTTCTCCGACCCGGCGGTCTGCAAGCCACAGGAGCGGGACTACCAGAACCCGATCCCGGGTGTCTGGGAGATCGAGGTGGAGGCCCGGCGCACGTCGCCGTCGCTGAACAACCCGTTCCAGCTCCAGGCGCGGGTGCAGGGCGTCCAGGTCGAACCGGCCGTGATCGAGCTGCCGTCGGTGACCGCCGGCACCCCGACCGAAGTGACCTGGGACCTGGCCAACACCTTCGGCCCGGTCGCGGTGACCGGCCAGGGCGGCCCGCTGGCCAGCGTGCACGCCGAGCGGCCGACCATCGCCGAGGGCGCGCAGCAGGAGTACACGGTGACGGTGCCGGCCGGGACGACCAGCTTCACGGCCCGGATCGGCAACACCGCCAACCTCGGGGCCGACCTGGACCTGTCGGTCTTCCTGGGCGCCACCCGGGTGGGCCGCTCGGCCGACGGTGACTCGGAGGAGGCGGTCACCCTGACCAACCCGGCCGCCGGCACCTACCGGGTCGTGATCGACGGGTACGCCGTCGACGGTCCGGGCACCAGCACCGCCTACGACTACCGGGACTCGTTCTCGGCGCCGTCGCTGGGCACGCTGTCCGCCCCGACCACCCCGCTCCCGCTGGACAACGGCGACACCGCCACCCTCACCGGTACGGTGACCGCCCTGTCCGCCCCGACCGCCGGCCGGGAGCTCTACGGCGACCTGGCCGTCACCACCACCGAGGGCGCGGTCGTCGGCCGCGGCTCGGTCTCGGTCGGCGCGGTGAACTGAACACCCGGCGGTCGGTCGACCGCCTGAGCACCATCAGGAGCCCGTCCCCGGTCCATTGGGGGCGGGCTCCTGCGCGGTGGCCGGCGCCCTCCGTCTGACACGGTCACGGCCACCCCGCGACCCGAAACGGAGACCGCTGCCCGAAGCGGCGCGGTCTGCTGGACGATCGGACGATCGACGGCCATGACCTGTCCCTTTTATGTTTGCCGCCGGGCAACCGTCCGCGCCGCCGTTACCACGGCGGTCGTCCGCGTAACGCCGCTGTCACACCTGTCGCTGAGGTAGTGACGGCGGCCCGCGTCAACCGACCGTGCCGTCGCATCCCCCCGCCCTGGCTCTGCCAGTGCCCCTCGCTCTCCCTTCGGAGGAAGAGACGTGAGCAAACCCCCGATCAGGCGCGGCCGTACCTCGGCCGCGCTCGTCGCGTCGGCGGTCACCGCCGGCGCCGTGACCCTGGCGTTCGTCGGCACCCCGGCCAGCGCCGAGCCGGCCACCGCGGTAGTCAAGAGCGGCACCGGCTGGACCCCCACCGACCAGGACCGCCTCGCCGAGGCGAAGGCCGCGGGCCGCAAGACGGTCACCGTGCTGATCGGCGCCCGGGACGGTCAGTCCGCCACCGCCGCCGACCGCCTCGCCGGGCTCGGCGCCACCGTCCTCTACCGTGACGACGACCTGGGCTACCTGCGGGCCGAGGTGGCCACCGAGCGGGCCGACCGGGTCGCGCGACTGGACGGCGTGCAGGCGGCGGAGATCGACGCGTCGGTGCCGCTGCCCGACCCGCGGCCGGAGGCGGCCGAGCCGGTGGCGGCGCAGCCCGCGCCCGGGCCCGGCACTCCTGCGGTCAACCCGTACATGCCGATCGGCGACATGGGGGCGGCCCAGTTCACGGCGGCCAACCCGACGCTCGACGGGCGCGGCGTGACCGTCGGCATCCTCGACACCGGCATCGACCTGTCGCACCCGGCGTTGCAGAAGACCACCACCGGCGAGCGCAAGATCGTCGACTGGGTCACCGCCACCCACCCGACCGACGACGCCGACCCGACCTGGATCAGCATGACCAGCAAGGTGTCCGGCCCGAGCTTCGCGGCGGACGGCCGGACGTGGACGGCCCCGGGCTCCGGCTCGTACCGCTTCGGCGTGTTCGACGAGCGCGACCCCAACCTCGGCGGCGAGGTCGGCAACGACGTCAACCGGGACGGCAACCCGGCCGGCAGCAGCGGCCGGTTCGGCGTGCTCTGGGACGGCGGCAGCACCGTCTGGGTCGACACCAACCAGAACGGCTCCTTCGCCGACCAGGCCGCGATGGCCGACTACAAGGTCCGCAACGACGTGGGGACCTTCGGCACGGACAACCCGGCGACCGACATCAACGAGTCGATGCCCTTCGTCGTCCAGGTGAACGGCAAGGACAAGTTCGTCAACATCGGCATCGTCTCCGGCGCCCACGGCTCCCACGTCGCCGGCATCACCGCCGGCAACGGCCTCTTCGGCGGTGCGATGACCGGCGCCGCCCCCGGCGCCAAGCTGGTCTCCGTCCGGGTCTGCATGTTCGTGGCCGGCTGCACCTCCAGCGCGCTCATCGAGGGCATGATCTACGCCGCGAAGCAGGCGAACGTCGACGTCATCAACATGTCGATCGGCGGTCTGCCCTCGCTCAACGACGGCAACAACACCCGTGCGCTGCTCTACAACCGGCTCATCGACCAGTACGACGTGCAGATGTTCATCTCCGCCGGCAACAGCGGGCCGGGCGCCAACACCGTCGGCGACCCCTCGGTGGCCGAGCGGGTGATGAGCATCGGCTCGTACGTCACCGACGCCACCTGGCGGGCCAACTACGGCTCCAGCTCGCCGTACGCGGAGAGCCTGCACTACTACAGCTCGCGCGGCCCGCGTGAGGACGGCGGCTTCAAGCCCAACGTGATCGCGCCCGGTTCGGCGATCTCGACGATCCCCACCTGGCAGCCGGGCGGGCCGGTCGCCGGCACCTACCCGCTGCCCCCGGGGTACGCGATGTTCAACGGCACGTCGATGGCCTCGCCGCAGGCGGCGGGCGCCGGGGCGCTGCTCGTCGGCGCCGCCAAGGCCCAGGGCTTCCAGCGCAAGCCGGCCCAGCTCCGGCAGGCCATGATGTCCTCGGCCCGGTTCATCGACAACACCGGGACCTACGAGCAGGGCGCCGGCCTGATCGACGTGAAGGCGGCCTACGAGCAGCTGCGCAAGAACATCAGGACGGTCGACATCACCTCCTCGGTGCCGGTGAGCACCGTGCTCTCCGGCTTCCTCGCCAAGCCGGGCGTGGGTGTCGGCATCTACGACCGGGAGGGCGTGACCGTCGGGCGGGAGTACACCCGCACGTACACCTTCACCCGCACCAGCGGCGGCACGAAGCCGGTGACGTACGACCTGTCCTGGGTCGGCAACGACGGCACGTTCGCGGCGCAGTCGTCGGTCGCGCTGCCGCTGAACAAGCCGGTCACCGTCGCGGTGACGATCAACCCGGCGACCCCGGGCGCGCACTCGGCGGTCCTGCGGCTCGACGACCCGGCGACCACCGGCATCGATCACCAGACCATGAACACGGTGATCGCGCCGTACACCTTCGAGCCGACCGCCAACTACCAGGTGCAGATCACCGACAAGGTCGGGCGCAACCAGTCCCTGCACTACTTCTTCAAGGTGCCGGCCGGCACGCCGGCGCTCAAGGTGGACTTCACCGGCCCGAGCGGGGCGGCGGGCACCGGCCAGGCCCGGTTCCTGCGCTACCACCCGTACGGTGTGGCGATCGACAACAACGCGTCGACCTCCTGCTACTCGCCGACCGCGGGCGTCTGCGCCACCGGCTCGCCCAACAGCCGCACCACGGCCAACCCGTTGGCCGGCGTCTGGGAGGTCACCGTGGACGGTCGGCGTACCTCGGACGCGGAGTGGACCTCGTTCACGCTGACCGCCTCGGCGCTCGGCGCGACCGTCTCCCCCGACCCGGACGTGATCGCCTCCGCTCCGGCCGGCGCGCCGGTCGCCCGGTCGTACACCCTGACCAGCACGCTCGGCGCGTTCACCGGCCGGGCGGTCGGCGGCGGCTCGCTGGGCAGCGCCCGGCGGGGGCCGTTCACCATCGGCGCCCAGGAGACCAAGGAGTACGACCTGACGGTGGCGCCCGGTTCGACCCAGCTGCGGGCGACCATCGGCGGCACCTCCGACCCGGGGGCCGACCTCGACCTGTACGTGCTGAACTGCACGTCGGGGACGTGCGTCGAGGCCGGCAGGAGCGCCGACGGCGACTCCGAGGAGTCGGTGACCCTCGCCAACCCGGCACCGGGTGCCTGGAAGGTGCGGGTCGAGGGCTATGCGGTCCCCGCGGGCTCGACCAGCTTCAACTACATCGACGTCTTCACCAACCCGGCCTTCGGCTCGGTGACGGTGACCGACGCCAACGCCCCGCGACAGACGGGCACGTCGTGGGAGGTGTCCGGTTCGGTGACGGCGAAGGTCGCGCCGGAGAGCGGCCGGGTGCTCTACGGCAACGTCGTGGTGCGTACCGACACCAACATCCTCATCGGCAGCGGTGACGTGGTGGTGCAGGCGGTCAACTGACCGGCACCGACCGAGACGAGAGGCCCGTCCCCGAAGGGGGGCGGGCCTCTCGTCCGTCGTGGCCGGGGAGGGTCAGGCCCGTTTCGCGGACTCGACCACGAACGGGGTGCCCTGCTGGCAGGTGGTCATCATGTCCGGCTGGGGCTGGCCGGTGACGGTGACCCTGGCGCCCACGGTGAGGACGTCCCGTGGGCCGCCGATGAGCTGGTAGCCGTCGACCAGCAGGCAGTTCGGCTCCACCCCGGGCTGCACGGTGCCGGTGATCGTGGTGGCGCCCGGGCCGGGCGGGCGGCCGGGGCCGACCGGCGGCCGCTTCGTCGGCGGCACGGCGGTCGGCGCACCCACGGTCGGCGGGACGGTCGGCAGCGGCGCTGCCGGGTCGACCGGCTCCGCCGGGTCCGTGCTGGGCGAACTGGTCACCGGCGATCCCTCCGAGGGGCTGGTGGTGCCCGTCCGGTCGCCGCCGGCCTGGCCGCCGCAGGCGCTCAGCGCCGCGCACACGACCAGAGCGGCGAGGGCCATCCGAGGAGTCTTCATGCCTACTGGGACGTGCCCGAGGGGTGATCCGTTCCCGGTCAGGCCCGCGCGGCGGCGGCCTTCATGTCGCGCTTGAGCTCCTGCGGCAGCGAGAAGGTCAACCGCTCGTCGGCGGTGGTGATCTCCTCGACGTCGGTGAATCCCCGCCCGGCGAGGTGGGCCAGCACGTCCTGCACCAGTTCGTCCGGCACGCTCGCGCCGGAGGTGACGCCGACGGTGCCGGCGCCGGTCAGCCAGGCGTCGTCGATCTCGTGCGCGAAGTCGACCAGATGCCCGGCGCGGGCGCCGGCGTCCAGCGCGACCTCGACCAGCCGCACCGAGTTGGAGGAGTTGCGCGAGCCGACGACGATCACCACGTCGCAGTCGGGGGCGATCTCCTTGACCACGTGCTGGCGGTTGGAGGTGGCGTAGCAGATGTCGTCGCTGGGCGGCGACTGGAGCAGCGGCAGCCGAGACTTGAGCCGGGCCACGGTCTCCAGCGTCTCGTCCACCGACAGGGTGGTCTGGGAGAGCCAGACGACCTTGTTCGGGTCCCGCACGGTGACCTTGTCGACGCCGTCGGGGCCGTCCACCAGCTGGATGTGCGCGGGGGCCTCGCCGGCGGTGCCGACGACCTCCTCGTGCCCCTCGTGGCCGATCAGCAGAATGTCGTAGTCCTCGGCGGCGAACCGCTTCGCCTCCTGGTGCACCTTGGTCACCAGCGGGCAGGTCGCGTCGATCGCCTTCAGCGAGCGCGCCTTCGCCTGCTCGTAGACCTCCGGGGCGACGCCGTGCGCGGAGAAGATGACGGTGGCGCCCTCCGGCACCTCCGCGTTCTCCTCGACGAAGACCGCGCCCTTGGCCTCCAGGGTCCGCACCACGTGCTTGTTGTGCACGATCTCCTTGCGCACGTAGATCGGGGCGCCGTAGAGCTTGAGCGCCTCCTCCACGGTCTGCACCGCCCGGTCGACGCCCGCGCAGTAGCCGCGGGGGCTGGCCAGGAGCACGCGCTTGCCGGTCCGGGGGGTCGTCTCAGCCTGGGTCACCCGTCCATCGTACGTGCCGGGTTTTCCGGCGGCAGCGGCTGCGACCCGTACCACAGCCGGGGTCGCGGACTGACAGAATGGGCGGACCGGCATGCGCGCAGGGCCACCGGCCACCATCCGAAAACCACATTTCGGGTACGAGAGGATGCGCGCCATGGTGCTCACCGCCCGCCCCGGCGAGCGGCACGCGCTGTCGGGGCTCCCGCTGGTCGTCGGAGCCTGACCGTAGGGTGGGCGGGTGACCGACGCCCCGCGCAGCACCCCCGAGGAGCCCTGGCCGGTCCGGGTGGTCAGCCAGAAGGTCGGAGCCTGGATCGCCCGCCTCGGCTGGGTCTGGGTGGACGGGCAGGTGGCGCAGATCAGCCGCCGCCCCGGCGCGAGCACCGTCTTTCTCACCCTGCGCGACCCGTCCGCCGACCTGAGCCTGACCGTCACCACCAACCGGGACGTGCTCGACTCGGGCGCGCCGGAGCTGCGCGAGGGTGCCCGGGTGGTGCTGCACGCCAAGCCGGAGTTCTACGCGGCCCGGGGCACGCTGAGCCTGCGCGCCGACGAGATCCGCCAGGTGGGGCTCGGCGAGCTGCTGGCCCGGCTGGAGAAGCTCAAGAAGCTGCTCGCCGCGGAGGGGCTGTTCGACCGGGCCCGCAAGCGCCGCCCGCCGTTCCTGCCCGGCCGGGTCGGCCTGATCACCGGCCGCGCCTCGGCGGCCGAGCGGGACGTGCTCACCAACGCCCGGCGTCGCTGGCCGGCGGTGGAGTTCCGCACGGTCAACGTGGCGGTGCAGGGCCCGAGCGCGGTGCCGCAGATCGTCGACGCGCTGAAGGTGCTCGACGCCGACCCGAGCATCGACGTGATCATCCTGGCCCGGGGCGGCGGTGGCATTGAGGACCTGCTGCCCTTCTCCGACGAGGCGCTGTGCCGGGCGGTCTTCGCCTGCCGTACGCCGGTGGTCAGCGCGATCGGCCACGAGACGGACGCCCCGCTGGTCGACTACGTCGCCGACGTCCGCGCGTCCACGCCGACCGACGCGGCCAAGCGGGTCGTGCCCGACCTCACCGAGGAGGTCCGCCTGATCGGCCAGGCCCGGTCCCGGCTGGAACGCGCGGTCCGCAACCTGGTCGACCGCGAGTCGCACCGGCTCGACCTGCTCCGCTCCCGACCGGTGCTGGCCCGCCCACAGGTGATGGTCGACCAGCGGGCCGCCGAGGTGAGCGCACTGCGGGACCGCACGGGCCGCTGCCTCGACCATCGCCTCGGGGCCGCCGCCGACGACCTGCGGCACACCCTGGCCCGGCTGCGCGCCCTGTCCCCCGCGGCCACCCTCGACCGGGGGTACGCGATCGTGCAGCGCGCCGACGGCCATGTCGTACGCGCCGCCGCCGAGGTGGCCAAGGGTGATCCGCTGCGGGTACGCCTCGCCGACGGCGAGCTGACCGCGACCGTCGACGGCTGAGGAGTGTGGTGGGATGGGTGCGATGACCGACGAGACCAGGGACGAGCAGCTCAGCTACGAGCAGGCCCGCGCCGAGCTGGCCCAGGTGGTGGAGAAGCTGGAGGCCGGTGGCACCTCGCTGGAGGAGTCGCTGGCGCTCTGGGAGCGCGGCGAGAAGCTGGCCGAGGTCTGCCAGCGCTGGCTGGACGGGGCCCGGGCCCGGATCGACGCCGCCCGCCAGGCCGCCGACTCCTGACGCGGGTCCCGCCCGGGCAGCGGCGGGACGGCCGAGAGCCGCCCCGCCGCCCCGTCGACGGCTTCAGTTGAACAGGTTGTAGAACTCCTGGGGCGCCTCGACCACCTGGTCGGCCGGCGGCTTCTGCGCGGCGGTGGCGTTGCCGTAGTCGGTGTAGGTGACCTTGATGTCCTGCGCGGCGTTCTGGCCGGCGGCCGGAATCTGGATCACCATCTCGCTGAGCCGGCCCTGCGGGTCCAGCTTGGCGGTGAACGGCACCGACCTGGCCTGCTGGCCGAGTGCGGTGATCACGGACTGGTCCACCGAGCCGGCCTCGGCCGCCTTCGACACGTCGAGCGTGCCGGCGTAGGCGCCCTCGCCGGTCTGCCGGACCTCGGTGATGCCCTGGGTCAGCACCTCGCTGCCGGCCGGGTCGATCTTGTCGAAGTCGAAGCCCAGCGCCTTGTTGCCCTTGATCCGGGTCTGGTCGAGGTGCTGGTACTTGCCGAGGTTGAGCTTCTGCGCGCCGGGAATGGTGCCGGCGGACCTGCCGCCGAGCTCCAGCTTCACCCAGCTGTCCGGCTTGGCGTGGATCAGGTCGAGCTTCATCGACAGGTCCGAGGACGCGTCACCGATCAGCACGCGCATCTCGGCGCTCTGGCTCGGCTCGTGCACCTGCCCCTCGGCGGTCGAACCGGCGCCGGACATGGTGAACCGGAAGTTGCCGTTCCTGATCTCGTTGGTGGAGTTGAGCAGGGCCTGCTTGGCGTCGGCGTCACCGCTCGGGGCGATGGCCGAGCCGGACGCGGCTGGCGTCGCGGAGCCGGACGCTGCCGGGTCACCCGTCCCGCTGGCGTTGCAGGCGGCCAGACCGGGGGTGAGCAGCGTCGCCGCGAAGACCGCCGCACTGAAGCGTCGAATGGTCACGAGAACCTCTCAAGTGGGTCGTCCGGCCCGCTGGGGCGCCGGAAGCGTGGCGTCGGGGCCTTGCACCTGCCCTGGCGCACGAGTCCCGTCCGGCCGACGGATCGAGCCGGCGAGGTCGCGTACCTTCTGTTCCCTGACGCCGCGTTCGGCAATCCCTGTCCGGTCCACCTGGTGGAACACCGCCGCCGGGGGCCCTACCTCAGCGAGCCGGCGAGCTGCCGCAGCTCGTTGTCCCCGGCGTCGCCGACGACGAGGATGGTCCGGTTCGGTTCGAGCAGCACCAGGGCCTGGTCGTTGCCCCGGCCGGTGTACTGCTGCCAGCTGCGCCCGCCCAGGTCGGTGGGCCCCTGCGGCTGCCCTTCGGCGGTCAGCTCGGCGGGCAGCAGCTTCTCCGGCGGCACGTTGCTCTGCACCAGCTGGACGCCCCGCCCCTCCGGCGTGAGGTACCCGACGCGCAGGTTGGCGCCACCCTCCACCGTGCGGTAGCTGGCGCTGACCGTACGCCAGCCGGAGCTGAGCCTGGCCGGCTCGCTGACCGGGAAGGCGTTCGCCGACCGGGCCTGCTCGTAGGCCGGGGCGGCGTCGATCACGGTCGGCTGTTCGCCACCGAGGAAACCCCGGTAGAAGGCGAGCAGCAGGGCGATCGGGACGAGCAGCACCAGCAGCGAGAGCGCCATGTCCTTCGGCGACCGCTCGGAGCGGGCCTTCTCCCTACGGGCCGGCCGCCCGCCGGCCGTCGGTCGCGCCGGCGGCACGTCGACGTCCACGGGGGCGGCGTCGGGCGCCGGCTCGACCAGCGCCGGGTCACCGGCACCCGCGCCGGCCGTCGTCTCCACCAGCGCCGGCTCGGCCGCGCCGACCTCCGCCGCCGGACCGGTGCCGGCCGGGCCGGTCGACGGGCCGGAGCCGGCCGCCGTGTCGGTCGCCCCGGTCGGGGCGACCGGCGGCTCGCCGTCGGGCGGGGTCTGGTCGGCGGGTACGCGGTCGGCATGCTGTGTGGGGTCCACCGGTCCATTCTCGCAGCCGTGCGAGTGACCGAACCCGCCCACCACCGCCCCGCCCCGGCACCGGACCTGTCATCGTGTGAGGATCAGCGACAAAGCCGGCAGTGGCGACCGCAGCACCCTGCCGGTCCACCCCGCAACGTCGCGAGGAGGAAGCCGTCATGACGACGAACACCAGGACGCGGATCCCCCAGGATCTCGACCGCAACCTTGCCCTCGATCTGGTCCGGGTCACCGAGGCCGCGGCGATGGCCGCGGGCCGGTGGGTCGGCCGGGGCGACAAGGAGGGCGGCGACGGGGCAGCCGTCGACGCGATGCGCAAGCTGATCAATTCGATCCCGATGCGCGGGGTCGTGGTGATCGGTGAGGGCGAGAAGGACAACGCGCCGATGCTCTTCAACGGCGAAGAGGTGGGTGACGGCACCGGTCCCGAGGTGGACGTCGCGGTGGACCCGGTCGACGGCACCACGCTGATGAGCAAGGGCATGCCGAACGCGCTGGCGGTGCTCGCGGTCTCCGAGCGCGGCTCGATGTTCGACCCGAGCGCCGTCTTCTACATGGAGAAGCTCGCCGTCGGTCCGATGTACGCCGACGTGGTGGACATCAACGCCGGGGTGGCCGACAACCTGCGGCGGATCGCCAAGGTCAAGGGCACCGACGTCTCCGAGGTCACGGTCTGCGTGCTGGACCGCTCCCGCCACGAGGACCTGGTCAAGCAGATCCGGCGGGCCGGGGCGGGCATCCGGTTCATCTCCGACGGCGACATCGCCGGCTCGATCGCCGCCGCCCGGGGCGAGTCCGACGTCGACGTGCTGATGGGCATCGGCGGCACGCCCGAGGGGATCATCTCGGCCTGCGCGCTCAAGTGCATGGGCGGGGCGATGCAGGCCAAGCTCTGGCCGCGCGACGCCGAGGAGCGGGAGAAGGCGCTCGCCGCCGGGCACGACCTGGACCGGGTGCTCGGCACCGACGACCTGGTCACCGGGGACAACTGCTTCTTCGTGGCCACCGGCGTCACCTCCGGCGACCTGCTGCGCGGCGTGCGCTACCGGGCCGGCGGGGCGTACACCCAGTCGATCGTGATGCGCTCCAAGAGCGGCACCATCCGGGTGATCGACTCGTACCACCGGCTGGAGAAGCTGGCCCTCTACTCGGCGATCGACTTCGACGGGCGGCCGCTGGCCGAGCAGGAGTGAGCGCGACCGGGACGCTGGCCCCTCCGACCGTCCCGGCGTCCCGGCGGATCGCCGCGGTCGGGCTGGCGAGCGCCTCGGGGGTCGCCGTGGCCGTACAGTCCCGGATCAACGGCGAGCTGGGCGTACGCCTGGCCGACGGGATCGCCGCGGCGGTGGTCTCGTTCGGGCTGGGCCTGCTGGTGCTGCTGGTACTGGTCCCCGCCACCCCGGCTGGGCGGCGGGGGCTGCGCGACCTGCGCACGGCGCTGCGGGACGGCTCGCTGCGGCCCTGGCAGTGCCTGGGCGGGTTGTGCGGCGCGTTCCTGGTCGCCACCCAGGGGCTCACCGTCGGCACGCTCGGGGTGGCCGTCTTCACCGTGGCGGTGGTCGCCGGACAGTCGGCGAGCGGTGTCGCGGTGGACCAGGCCGGGGTGGGCCCGGCCGGCCGGCAGCCGGTGACGGCGAGCCGGCTGGCCGGTGCGGCGCTGACCGTGCTGGCCGTCCTGCTGGCCGTGGGTGACCAGTTGGGCGACCCGGGGATCCTGGTGCTGGCCCTGCTGCCGCTGTTGGCCGGGGTCGGCATCGCCTGGCAGCAGGCGGTCAACGGCCGGGTCCGGGTCGCCGCGGGCAGCGCGCTGGCGGCGACCCTGGTCAACTTCGCCGTCGGCACGGCCGCCCTGCTCGTCACCTTCGCCGTCGAGGCGGCCGTCCGGGGTTGGCCGACCGGCGCCCTCCCGGGCGAGTCGTGGCTCTACCTGGGCGGCCCGATCGGCATCGTGTTCATCGCGATCGCGGCGGCCATCGTCCGGTTCACCGGGGTGCTGCTGCTCGGGCTGGCCACCATCGCCGGGCAGATCGTCGGCGCCGTACTGCTGGACCTGGCCCGGCCGACCGCGGCCTCGCACCCGGGGCCGGCGACGCTGGCGGGCGCGGCCCTGACCCTGGTGGCGGTGCTGGTCGCCGCGCTCGGCCCGGCGCCCCGCCGCTGAGCCCGGGCGGGGCTCGCCGCGGCCGACGCGGACGGGTCAGCGGCGCAGCGCCGCCACGGTCTCCTTCAGCGACCGGTCCAGCGGGGTCGGTTCGACGCCGAGGGTGGCGGCGGCGGCCGAGTCCATCAGGAACGGCCGGTCGAACTGGTAGGCGGTCTCGCGCAGCTCCCGGACGAACGGGTTGACCAGGCCGCCGAGCCAGAGCACCGGGTAGGGCATCCGGGTCAGCTTCGGCGCGGGAGCGCCGGCCAGCGCCGCGGCCCGGGTGGCCAGCTCCCGCATGGGGGCGGCGGGCGCGCTGGGCACGTGCCAGGCCCGGCCCCAGGCCCGCGCGTCGGTGGCGGCGACGACGAGGGTACGGGCGACGTCCGGGATGTACGTCCAGGTGTGCGGGGCGTCCCAGTCGACCGGGAGGAAGACCCGCTGCCCGGCGAGCACCCGGGGCAGCACCATCATCGGCAGGGACATCGCGCCGGCGCCCAGGTAGTCGGAGCCGCGTACCTCGGTGACCCGGGCCCGGCCGGCCCGGTGGGCGGCGAGCGCCTCGGCCCACATCTTGTTGCGCACCCGCCCCTTGGCGCCGGTGGCCGCGAGCAGGGTCTGCTCGGTCATCGGGCCGTCGACCGGCCCGTACCCGTAGAGGTTGCTGACGGTGGCGAGCACCGCGCCGGTCCGCTCGGCGGCGGTGAGCAGCGCGCCGGCCAGCGGCGGCCAGTCAATCGGCCACCGGTGGTAGGCCGGGTTCGCGCAGTTGTACAGCGCGTCCGCGCCCTCGGTGAGCGCGGTGAGCCGGTCGGCGTCGGCGGCGTCGGCGGCGACCCGCTCGACGGCGGGGTGCTCCGGTCCGGCGCCCCGGCGGGTCACCACCCGGACCCGCTCGCCCCGCTCGGCGAGGAGACGGGCGGTGGCCGTGCCGACCGGGCCGGAGCCGACGATCACGTGCAGTGACATGGAAACGCCTTCCGAAGCGGGGATACGGATCGAGAGCACTGCTCTCGCTTGCCGACACCAGCATGACCGCCCGCCCGCTGTTCGTCAAGAGCGGTGCTCTCTCTTTTGATTGCCGCTCCGATCCGTGGCAGAGTGGCGCCATGCCCGCTTCCTCCATCCGCGCCCGGGTCCGCGCCGAGATGATCGACGAGATCAAGGCGGTGGCCCGCCGCCACCTGGCCACCGACGGCGCCAACCTCTCGCTGCGGGCGGTCGCCCGGGACATGGGGATGGCCTCCTCGGCCATCTACCGCTACTTCCCGAGCCGCGACGACCTGCTCACCGCCCTGATCCTGGAGGCGTACGAGGCGCTCGGCGACGCGGTGGAGGCCGCCGACGCCACCGTCGACCGCCACGACCTACGCGGCCGCTGGCACGCCGCGTGCCGCGCCGCCCGGGACTGGGCGCTCGCCCACCCCGCCGAGTACGCGCTGCTCTACGGCAGCCCGGTGCCCGGCTATGCCGCCCCCGACGACACCGTCCTGCCGGCCCAACGCCCCCCGCTGACCATGGTCGGCATCCTGCGCGACGGGCTGGCCGACGGTCGACTCGCCGCCCCCGCCGACGACCTGCCCGAGCCGGTCCGCGCCGACCTGGCCGAGATCGCCGCCGGGTTCTTCCCCGGCCTGCCCGAGTCGCTGCTGGCCCGGGGCATGGCCGGCTGGACGCAGCTGTTCGGGTTGATCAGCTTCGAGCTGTTCGGCCGGCTGAACCGGACGATCCCGCACCGCGACGCCTACTTCGACCACCAGACCGGGCTGATGGCCGACCTCATCGGCCTGCCCCGCTGAACGGCCCCCTCCCCACTCCCCCTCCCCCTTCCCCCTCCCCTCGCGATCTTGCACTTGCGGCCCGGGCGAAGCTGGAGCAAAGGGGCAAAACGGAGGCCGAAACTGCAAGATCGACGGGGAGTGGAGGGTGGCCGGCTCAGCCGGCGTCGGAGGAGTGGCCGGGGAAGAGGTGGGCGGTCGGGTCGATGGCGACGGCGGCGTTGTTGACCGCGGTGGCCGCCTCGCCGAAGCCGGTGGCGATCAGGCGCACCTTGCCCGGGTACTCGGTGATGTCCCCGGCGGCGAAGACCCGCGGCAGGTTGGTCGCCATCGCGCTGTCGACCACGATGTGCCGGCGGTCCAGCCGCAGCCCCCACTCGGCCAGCGGGCCGAGGTCGGCGGTGAAGCCCAGCGCCGCCACCACCGCGCCGACCGGCAGGGTCTCCGCGGCGCCGCCGCGCACGGTGATCTCGGCGGCGGTCACCGTCACGTCCCCGTGCAGCCTGGTCAGCTCGGCGTTGACGATCACCCGTACCGGCAGGGCCAGCACCCGGGAGACCGTCGCCGCGTGCGCCCGGAACCGCTCCCGCCGGTGCACCAGCGTCACCGAGCGGGCCAGCGGTTGCAGGGTCAGCGCCCAGTCGAAGGCCGAGTCCCCGCCGCCGACGATCAGCACGTCCCGGTCGGCCAGCGCCGCCGGCTCCGGCACGAAGTAGACGATCCCGCCGCCGACGAAGCTCTCCGCCACCGGCAGCGGGCGGGGGGTGAAGCTGCCCAGCCCGCCGGTGACCACCACCGCGCCGCAGCGCAGCCGGTCACCGCCGGCGAGCCCGAGCACCGGGCGGCCGTCGACGTGGGCGAGCTTCTCGGCCCGGGTGCCGAGCAGGTACTCCGGCTGGAACGGCGCGGCCTGGGCGACCAGGTTGGCCACCAGGTCCCGCCCCTTGACGGCGGGGAAGCCGGCGACGTCGAGGATCAGCTTCTCCGGGTACATCGCGGTGATCTGCCCGCCCGGCTCGGGCAGCGCGTCGACCACCGCCACGGACAGCCCCCGGAACCCGGCGTAGTACGCGGCGAACAGGCCCGTCGGGCCGGCCCCGATCACCGCGACATCGACCTCGCGCATGGGCGTACCGTCGCTTTCCGCTGGCGGATCAACGCGTGCTGATGCCGACGGTAGGCCCGCCGCCCCGGCCGGGCAAGCATGTCCCGTTCCTCGCCGCGCCCCGGCGGGTCGGCGGCGCTCAGGGCATCGTCAGGGTCGACTCCGAGCGGTACGGCCCGTCCGGATCGGGCCGACGGCGCCGGAACAGGATCGCCGCCACCACCCCGCCGAGCAGCCCGAACAGGTGCCCCTGCCAGGAGATGCGCTCGTCGGTGGGGAGGATGCCGAGCAGTTGCCAGCCGTAGAGCAGGCCGACCAGCAGCACCACCGCCAGGTTCCACCAGCTGCGCTCCACCAGGCCACGGGTGAGCAGGATGCCGAGGTAGCCGAAGATCACCCCGCTGGCGCCGACGACCACCGAGTTGGGCGCGCCGGTGAACCAGACGCCGAGCCCGCTGACCAGCACGATGATCAGGGTGGACCAGAGGAAGCGCCGGGTGCCGGCGGCGAGCACGAAGGTGCCGAGCAGGATCAGCGGGATGCTGTTGCTGTAGAGGTGGTCGAAGCCGTGGTGCAGGAACGGCGAGAAGAAGACCCCGTCGAGGCCCTGGATGCGGTGCGGGATGATCCCCGCCGCCACGTCGAGACCGAAGTCGAGCCCCTGGTCGAGCGCCTCGATGAGGAAGAGGAACGGCACCACCGCGCACATGGCGACGAAGGCCCGGCCGATTGAGGCGTAGAACGCGTCGGTGCCGAACCGGGTCGGGTCGCCGCCCGTCGGGTGCAGGGTCACCTGAAAAGAGCTATCAGCAATCGTGGCCGACCGCCAACTGGGCGGCGCGGCGGCCCGGGACACGACGAGGGCAGGACGGGTGGTCGCCCACCCGCCCCACCCTCGGTCGTGACGATCAGTACCAGCCGGTGCTCTGGCTGTGCGACCAGGCGCCGCACGGGTCGTCGTACCGGCCCTCGATGTAGCCGAGGCCCCACTTGATCTGGGTGGCCGGGTTGGTCTTCCAGTCGTCGGCCACGGTGCCCATCTTGCTGCCCGGCAGGGCCTGCGGGATGCCGTACGCCCCGGACGAGGAGTTGTAGGCCTTGTGGTTCCAGCCGCTCTCCTTGTTCCAGAGCTTGTCCAGGCACGGCATCTGGTCGATCTTGAAGCCGGCGTCGAGCAGCAGCGCGCAGCCGATCTCACGGTTGCCGCTGTACTCGTTGCAGGACGCGGGGATCGGGCCGGTGAACGGCGCGGTCTTGGCCTCGGCCTCCTTTTCCGCCGCCTCCCGCGCCTTCTTCCGGGATGCCGCCGCGGCCTCGGCCTCGCGGGCCCGCTCGGCCGCCTCCTTGGCCGCCGCGGCGGCCCGCAGTTTCGCCTGGTACTCGGCGGCCCGCTGCTTGGCGGAGCTCCGCTGGTGTTCGGCCTGCCGGTCGCGCTGGTAGTCGTACTCGGCCTGGTCGACCTGGAGGCCGACCTGCGCGGTCAGGCCCTGTTGCTGGGTTTCCCGGTCTTCGCCCAGGTAGAAACCGCCGGCAACGCCCACGGAGAGCAGTGCGACAGCGGCCGTACGGGCGCCGAACCGGCTCCACAGCCGACTCACGAAGTGTCCCTTCGTCGGGGGCAAGGACGCGGCGCGGGGCCGGCCGTCTCCGGCGCGGTCGTGCCGCGAGCGCCCCGACCGGAGCCGGTCGCAACCGACGCACCGATCCTCGCCGGGGCTCGTCCTCAGGGTGGGACGAACGATGCTCGACGATCCTCTCGGGGCGTGGGCGCTCGTTGGACACCATCGCGCACGGTGAGGCTGATGGGAAACCAACAGACCTATTTGTGATCTGCGCCACAAAATGAATGTGGACGGAGAGGGGCGCAACCGGCGCCCGGGACCGGCTAGTGCGGGATGTCCTCCAACAGATCGGTCACCATCGCCGCGATCGGCGACCGCTCCGAACGGCTGAGCGTGACGTGCGCGAAGAGCGGGTGACCCTTCAGCGCCTCGATCACCGCCGTCACGCCGTCGTGCCGGCCCACCCGGAGGTTGTCCCGCTGGGCGACGTCGTGGGTGAGCACCACCCGGGACCCCTGCCCGATCCGGGACAGCACCGTGAGCAGCACGCCGCGCTCCAGCGACTGCGCCTCGTCGACGATGACGAAGGCGTCGTGCAGGCTCCGGCCCCGGATGTGGGTCAGCGGCAGGACCTCCAGGATGCCCCGGGAGGTGACCTCCTCCAGCACGTTCTCGTGCACCACCGCGCCGAGCGTGTCGAAGACCGCCTGCGCCCAGGGCGACATCTTCTCCGACTCCGAGCCGGGCAGGTAGCCCAGCTCCTGGCCGCCGACGGCGTACAGCGGACGGAAGACGATCACCTTCTTGTGCCGGCGGCGTTCCATCACCGCCTCCAGGCCGGCGCAGAGCGCCAGCGCGGACTTGCCGGTGCCGGCCCGGCCGCCCATCGAGACGATGCCGATGGACTCGTCCAGCAGCAGGTCCAGCGCGACGCGCTGCTCGGCCGAGCGGCCGTGCAGCCCGAACGCCTCCCGGTCGCCCCGCACCAGCCGGACGGTCTTGTCGGGCAGCACCCGGCCGAGAGCCGAGCCGCGGGCCGAGTGCAGCACCAGGCCGGTGTGGCAGGGCAGGCCCGCCGCGGCGTCCAGGTCGAGCGTCTCGCCGGCGTAGAGCCGGCCGATCTGCTCCTCGCCCAGCTCCAGCTCGGCCATGCCCGTCCAGGTCGGGTCGCTGGCCTGGCCGTGCCGGTACTCGTCGGCCCGCAGCCCGACCGAGGCGGCCTTGACCCGCAGCGGCATGTCCTTGCTGACCAGGGTCACCTCCCGGCCCTCGGCGGCGAGGTTCAACGCCACCGAGAGGATCCGGGCGTCGTTGGACTCGTTGCGGAAGCCCGGCGGCAGCACGCCGTCGTCCGAGTGGTTGAGTTCCACCCGCAGCGTGCCGCCGGAGTCGTTGGCGGGCACCGGACGGTCCAGCCGCCCGTGCTCGACCCGCAGCTCGTCCAGCATGCGCAGGGACTGCCGGGCGAACCAGCCCAGCTCGGGGTGGTGCCGCTTGCCCTCCAGCTCGGAGATGACCACCAGCGGCAGGACCACCTCGTGCTCGGCGAAGCGGTGGAAGGCCGCCGGGTCGGACAGGAGCACCGAGGTGTCCAGGACGAACGCCTGGCCGGCTGGTCGGGGCTCCTCGGTGCCGGCCGGGGCGGCAGCCGTCGTACGGCGGCTCCGGGTGGCTCGGCGGGTCGTGGCAGTCGCGGCCGGGGTCTGGTCGGCACCGGCGGTCGTACGGCGAGTCGTCACAGGCCTGCTCCGACGGATGGGCACCCACCACCCGCGTTCCGCCTCCTCCGGTGCCCGGGGACACGGGGTCGGATGCGGAACCCCGTGCGCGAGGTCGCAGTTCCGGGCGGACCGGCTGGCCCGGGAGAACCCCGCGCCATGCCTAGACGCTAGCGGCGCCGGGGCCCCTCGGCTAGTGCGAAAGGTGGATCTCCCCCGACCGGGACGTGAACGGCGCGGCGGACCGGCCGGGATGCATGCCCCCTGCGCGCATCCCGGCCGGTGGGACCACCGTCACCGGTCTGACGTGGTCCCGACGGTGCGTGTCCGCCGCGGACGACGCACCGGGTCTGTCGGCGCGGGCCGTCCTCAGCCCTGCCGCCGGACGAGGGTCCCGGTCGGGTGCCGGCCGGTGACCGGCGCGACCGGTGCGGTGAACGAGGAACCGGTGTAGGTGGTGCCCTGGCGGCCGGCCGGGGTGCCGACCGCGGTGGTGGTGACCGTGGCGGTGGTCACCACCGGCGGCCCGCTCACCGGCCCGGCCAGGGCCGAGGCGATGGCGGCCTGGGCGTCCCGGCGGCGCCGGTTCCACGCCCCGCGGTCGCCGTCGAAGTAGCCCTGCCGGTAGCCGAAGCGGTAACCGATCCGGTAGCTGAGCTGCCCGTGCAGCCGGCCCGCCGCGTAGCTGGTGGCGCCGAGGACGAGGACGAGGAAGATCGCGAGGAAGGGACTCATCCGGCGGCTCCGCCGCGCCTCGCCGACCAGGTCACCGGTCCTCCGGCTCGATCGTGGTGGGGTCGACGACCAGGAGCCGGTCCAGGTCGTCGGTGCCGACCTCCTCGACCAGCTCGACGCTGATCCGGCAGCCGTCCAGGACCACCTCGGCGACCGAGGAGCGGCGGATCTCGCCGCCGGCGTCGTAGACCCGGACGCTCAGCTCGGGACAACCGAGATGGGTACGCCAGGCGTCCCACTCGTCCCGGTCCCCCACGCTCAGTGACAGGTAACGGCATCCTCGGGCGAGGTAGAGGCGCCAGGGCGCGCTCAGTCCCGCGGCCACTCCCTCCGCTATCAGACCGAAGGCCTGGGCGCGGGTCGCGAGTTCGGTCACCGCACCTCCCTGGCGCGGGGAGCGTGACGCATGTGAGCACCGATCGTCTCATGCACGTGACACACCGTAGATTGTCCCATGGGCGTGACAGTATCAGCTTTTCGTCCGCTTACCGCCGCACCTAAGTCCCTCTACCCTGCCCAGGTGGCACCCCTCAGAAGGACTCCTGAATCGTTAGCTCGCACCCGGAGAGAGTCGTCCCGTTCGCGTGACAGTCGCATACGCGGACTCCCCGCCACGGCCGTCCGGCCGTACCGTCACGGGGTGACCGAGACCGCCCCCGCCCGGAAGATCGCCTTCGCCAGCTTCGTCCGCCGGGCCCTCGACGACGCCCGCGCCACGCGGGCCTGGACGGGCACCGAGGTCTCCCGCCGCACCGGCGTCTCCCGCCAGACCATCAACCGCTGGGTACGCGGCGACTGGGCCAGCGACCCGGAGGCGGAGCGGGTGGTCGCCTTCTGCGAGGGGCTCGGCCTCGACCCGGCCGCCGCCTTCGCCGCGCTGGGCTGGGACCGGGCGGGCGCCCCCCGCGGTGCCGCGACGCCGCCCCCGATGGACCCGGACGTGGAGGCGCTGCTGCGGCGACTGGTCGACCCGGACGTCTCGGAGGCGGAGAAGTTCCACATCCGGGAAACCATTCGTTACCTCGCTTACCGCCCGACCATGCCGGTCGACGTCGGAAAACGAGACGAACGGGCCGGGTAGTTCCTCAGATGGCGAAAGAACGCCTGGTCAGACCTCTTCGTTCCGCTACGGGTCGGGAACGGGCACGCTAGCGTCCGTATTCGTACTGCTTGGGCTCGTCGTCGGCGGGGGGACGGGACAAGGCCGAACCCAGCCCTGCGGGACAGAAGGAGGGGTCTGTCCATGACCCTGAAATGGTGGGCAGTCGTGGTCGCGGTGGTGTCACTGACATCGTGCGTGACCGCCAACGTCGCGATCGGCGCCGTCGAGGGCGACCAGCTGCCGCTGGTCGTCAACCTGTTCGCGCTCACCACCGCCGGCACCGCGGTGGTGCTGGCCGTGGTCGCCGAGCTGCACGAGCGGCTCAACGACCGGGTCAGCGCGCTGACCGAGTTCCTGGTCGCCCGGCTCAACGAGATCGAGGCGCACGCCGGCGACCGGAACACCGGATTCGTCGAGGGCTACCTGCTCAGCCACGGCCAGGAGGCCACGGTGGTGCCGTTCGGACGCCCGCGCCGGGGAGCCGCCGAACGCTGATCGAGCACCCGGAATCGCCCCACCGACGGCGGTGTCGAGGCGTCATCTCGCGGCCATGAATGAGCCGCCACCGCCGGGGTACGCTGTCGCGCGTGCCGCCGTTGAATCTGGGCAACCAGCAGCCGAGGACCCCGTTGGACGCCGAGCACGCCTGGCGTGCCACCGCCGCGCGGGCGGCCGACACCGTGCTCTTCTTCGACTTCGACGGCACCCTCGCGCCGGTCGACGACGACCCCACCGCCGTGCAGCCCGCGCCCAAGGTGCTCGCCGCGCTGGAGGCGCTCGCCCCGGTGGTGCAGCGGGTGGCGATCGTCTCCGCGCGCCCGGTCGAGTTCCTCCGCGACCACCTCGGCGGCCTCGCCGGCATCGACCTCTACGGCCTGTACGGCCTGGAACACAGCCACTCCGGGGGCGAGACGGTGACCGAGCCGGCCGCCCTGCCCTGGGTGCCGACCATGGCCGAGCTGGCCGACCTGGCCCGGGCCGAACTGCCGGCCGGCACGCTGGTGGAGTTCAAGCGGTTGAGCGTCGCGCTGCACTGGCGTACCGCGCCGGAACTGGGGCCGCAGGTCGAGCAGTGGGGCCGGGCGCAGGCCGAACGGCTGGGGCTGAAGGTGCAGGCCGGCCGGATGGTGCTGGAGCTCAAGCCCCCGGTCGACCGGGACAAGGGCCTGGTCATCGGCGAGGTGGTACGCGACGCCGGCGGCGCCTGGTACTTCGGCGACGACGTCTCCGACATCAAGGCCTTCGCCGCGCTGCGGGCCCGGGCCGCCGCCGACCCGGACTTCCTCGGCGTCTGCGTCGCCGTGGCCAACCCGGAGACCGGTCACGAGGTCGCCGACGCCGCCGACCTCACCCTCGACTCCCCCGCCGCTCTCGGCGACTTCCTCACCCGGGCCCTGCCCCACCTGACCTGACCCCCCTGACCTGCCCCCCCCTGACCTGCCCCCCCCTGACCTGCCCCCGCCGCCAGCCCGCCAGCCAGCCAGCCCGGCGATCTTGCACTTTCTGCCCGGACATCCAGCACATACAGGGCATGAACCGGGCCGCAAGTGCAAGATCGCGCAGAGAGCGGGGCGGGGCGGGGCGGGGCGGGGGTCAGGCCCCGTAGCGGCGTTGGCGGGTGGCGTAGGAGCGCAGGGCGCGGAGGAAGTCGACGCGGCGGAAGTCGGGCCAGTTGAGTTCGCAGAAGTAGAACTCCGAGTGGGCCGACTGCCAGAGCATGAAGCCGGACAGGCGCTGCTCACCGCTGGTCCGGATGATCAGATCCGGGTCGGGCAGGCCCTTGGTGTAGAGGTGCTCGGAGATGTGGTCGACGTCGAGCGAGCCGGCCAGCTCCTCGATGGTGCCGCCGTTGGCGGCGTGCTCCAGCAGCAGGGAGCGCACCGCGTCGGCGATCTCGCGCCGGCCGCCGTACCCGACGGCGATGTTGACCTGCGCGCCGCCGGCGCGGTTTCGGGTGCGTTCCTCGGCGGCCTTGAGGGCCTGCGCGTGGCGCGCCGGCAGCACGTCCAGCGCGCCGACCATCCGCAGCCGCCAGGGGTTACCGTCCTCGGCCAGCTCGGTGGTCAGGTCCTCGATGATCTGGAGCAGCGGGTCCAGTTCCTCCGCGGGCCGGGAGAGGTTGTCGGTGGAGAGCAGCCAGAGCGTGACGTGGCCCACACCGGCGGCGTCGCACCAGCGCAGCAGCTCCTTGATCCGCTCGGCGCCCATCCGGTGCCCGTCGTTGGGGTCGACGAAGCCCATCTCCCGCGCCCATCTGCGGTTGCCGTCGCACATCACGCCGACGTGCCGGGGCACCGGCTTGCCGGCGAGCGATGCCGTGAGCCGACGTTCGTACACGGAGTAGAGGAGGTTCCGCAGAGTCATCACCTTGCAGGGTAGCGACCCGCCGGGCCGATGGTGACCTCGGAGGTTAACTACGCGCCGAGAGACCGATGCCGATCATCGCGAGGGTACGTGCGTCCAGCCGGCCGTCACCCAGCCCCAACTCGACCACGCTCCGGTAGACCCGGTCGTCGCGGCGGGCCGCCCGGACGGCCGCGTCGACCACCCGCCGGTGCCGGGCCAGCGCGGCGGCCACCGAGCTGTGCCGCAGGTGGGTGCCGAGCCGCCGGCGCAGCGCCGGCGCGTACCGGTCGGCCGCCCGGCCCGGTGCCGCCGCCGCGGCCGCGCCGGCCAGGGCCCCGGAGAGCAGCGCGTAGAAGATCCCCTCGCCGGTGAACGGGTTGATCAGGGAGAGCGCGTCACCGGCCAGCACAACCCGGCCCCGGCCGGGCGACGGCCGGTACGTCGACAGCGGCAGGTGGTGGGCGCGCAGCCCCGACACCGTGGCCGGGTCGGTCGCCGGCAGCAGCGCGGCGAGCCGGTCCAGCAGGTGCGCGCGGCTCAGCGGTTCGCCCCGCAGCACCTCCCCGTACCCGACGTTCGCCCGTCCGTCGCCGATCGGGAAGGACCAGGCGTACGCCGGCCAGCGCGACGCCGAGGTGACGATGAGCTGTTCGGGCGGGCCGGGCAGGGCCGGGGCGTACCCCCGGATGGCGAGCGCGAGGTGGCGGTCCGGGTTGGCCGGGTGGCCGAGCGCGCGGCGTACCACCGATCCGGCGCCGTCCGCGCCGACCACCGCCCGCGCGGCCAGTTCCCCGTCGAGCACCACCCGGTCGTCGAACGGCTCGACCCGCCGGACGGTGTGCCGGCGCAGCACCGCGCCGGCGGCCACCGCGGCGGCGACCAGCCGGGCGTCGAAGACCTCACGGGGCACGGTGTACGCGGGCCGGGGCAGCGCCCGGGCCACCGCCCCGCCGCCCGGGCCGACCAGGCGCAGCGCGGGCAGCGAGGCGTACCCGGTCACCGCGTCGGTCACCCCCAGCCCGGCGAGGACGTCCAGCGCGTGCGCGGCGATGCCGTCCCCGCAGGCCTTGTCCCGGGGGAAGTCGGACCGGTCGAGCAGCAGCACCCGGGCCCCGGCGCGGCGGGCGGCCAGCGCGGCGGCCGCACCGGCCGGCCCCGCCCCGACCACGATCAGGTCGAACTCGTCGCTCACCGCGTCGCCTCCCGCCCGCAGCCGCCCACCGGCCCATCCTGCCCGCCGTACGTCCACGAACCCCGCTGCCGCACCGAACACCCCGCCGCCGGCACCCCGCCCGGCCGGACCGATCAAGAGGTCCGCGTCAGGGACCAGGCCGATCCCGACCCAGACTTCTTGATCGTGCGGGTGGGGCCGCGCCGACGGGCCGTGGGCGGGGGCCGGGCTGGGGGCGGGTGGTGGATGGTCAGGGTGGGGGTGGTTCGGCCTGGGCGGCGCGCCGGAGGCCGTAGAGCGCGAGGGCGGCGGCGACGACGAGTGGGCCGCCGTCGCGGACGAGGCCGTCGACGCCGAGCAGCCACCAGCACAGCGGCAGGTGGACGGCGAGCACGCCCAGGGTGATCGCCGCCAGCAGGGTGCGGGCCCACCGCCGGCCGCGCATGAGGAACGCGGTGCAGAAGAGCACGGCGTAGCTGACCGCGATGCCGGCGAGGAACCAGATCAGCACCGCCGGCGCGGCGATCAGCCGACCGTCCAGGATGGCGCCCCCGGCCACCAGCGCCGGCACCAGCATCAGCGGGCTGTACGTGAAGGCGGCGACCCGGCTGGTGAGCAGCCACCCGGTGACCGGCGGCCGCTTCGGGGCGACCTCCCGCCAGGAGATCGTGCCGCCGGAGACGACCAGGGTCTTCCGGTGCCGGACGAGGTGCCCGCCGACCGCCTCCGAACGGTGCAGCAGCGCGACCACGCTCACGCAGAGCGCGGTGAGCAGGGCGAAGCCGAGCAGCCCGGGCAGCGGCGGCACCCCCTGCCGGGGCACCACCAGCCGGCCGACCGCGAAGACGGTGGTCACCGCGAGGATCAGCCCGAACGGCCGGGCCACGGTACGACCCCGGTCGACGTGCCCGACCAGCACCAGGAAGCCGAGCGAGCGGAGCATCGCCCAGCCGGTACGCACGGCCAGGCCGAACTCCTGCTCCGGGGCGTACCACCAGTTGAGCAGCTCGACCACGACGGTGGCCGCCGCCGTGACGACGAGCAGCGTGGTCAGCGCCCGGACGGCGGACGGCCGCCGGACCTCGGTGGTCGCGGCGGCCGTCCTCATGGGATCCGATGTTGCCCGATAGGGGCAACCGTCACACCTACCTCTGCGGCTGCTCCGCGTCGAGCCGGGCGCGCAGCGCGTCCAGTTCGGCCCAGAGGACGCCCGGCAGCTTGTCGCCGAACTTCTCGAACCACTCGGTGATCAGCGGGAGCTCCGCGCGCCACTCCTCCGGGTCCACCTTGAGGGCGATCCGGACGTCCTCCGGGGTCATGTCCAGGCCCTCGACGTCCAGCGCGTCCTGCGCGGGCACCATGCCGATCGGGGTCTCGACCGCGTCGGCCTGCCCCTCGATCCGCTCGACGACCCACTTGAGCACCCGGGAGTTCTCGCCGAAGCCCGGCCAGAGGAAGTTGCCCTCGGGGTCCTTGCGGAACCAGTTCACGTAGTAGACCTTGGGCAGCTTGGCGGCGTCGCCGTCGACGCCCTTGCCCATCTCGATCCAGTGCCGGAAGTAGTCGCCGGCGTGGTAGCCGATGAACGGCAGCATCGCCATCGGGTCGCGGCGGACCACACCGACCGCGCCGGAGGCGGCGGCGGTGGTCTCCGAGGAGAGCGTCGCGCCCATGTAGACGCCGTGCACCCAGTCGCGGGCCTCGGTCACCAGCGGGATGGTGTCCCGGCGACGGCCGCCGAAGAGGATCGCGTCGATCGGCACGCCGTTCGGGTCGTAGTAGTCCTCGGCGAGGATCGGGCACTGGGTGATCGGGGTGCAGAACCGGCTGTTCGCGTGCGAGGAGAGGCTGTCGCTCTCCGGCGTCCAGTCGTTGCCCTTCCAGTCGATCAGGTGCGCCGGCGGCTCACCCATGCCCTCCCACCAGATGTCGCCGTCGTCGGTGAGGCCCACGTTGGTGAAGACGGAGTTGCCGCGGTCCAGCGTCCGCATGGCGTTGGCGTTGGTCTTCCAGTCGGTGCCCGGCGCGACGCCGAAGAGGCCGTACTCCGGGTTGACCGCGTAGAGGCGGCCGTCGGAGCCGAAGCGCATCCAGGCGATGTCGTCGCCGATGGTCTCGACCTTCCAGCCCGGGATGGTCGGCTCCACCATCGCGAGGTTGGTCTTGCCGCAGGCGGACGGGAAGGCGCCGGCGATGTGGTGGACCTTGCCCTCCGGCGAGGTGATCTTGAGGATCAGCATGTGCTCGGCGAGCCAGCCCTCGTCGCGGCCCATCACGCTGGCGATGCGCAGCGAGTAGCACTTCTTGCCGAGCAGCGAGTTGCCGCCGTAGCCGGAGCCGAAGGACCAGATCTCCCGGGTCTCCGGGAAGTGCGAGATGTACTTCGTCTCGTTGCACGGCCAGGCGACGTCCTGCTGGCCGGGGGCGAGCGGGGCGCCGATGGAGTGCAGCGCGTGCACGAAGTCGGCGTCGTCGCCCATCGCCTCGAGGATCCTGGCGCCCATCCGGGTCATGATGCGCATCGAGGCGACCACGTACGGGCTGTCGGTGATCTCGACGCCGAACATGGGGTTCTCGGCCTCGACCGGGCCCATGCAGAACGGGATGACGTACATCGTGCGTCCGCGCATGCTCCCGCGGTACAGCTCCGTCATCGTCCGCTTCATCTCGGCCGGCGCCATCCAGTTGTTGGTGGGGCCGGCGTCCGCCTCGTCGACGGAGCAGATGAACGTGCGCTCCTCGACCCGGGCGACGTCCGTCGGGTCCGTACGCGCGTAGAACGAGTTGGGCTTCTTCTCCGGGTTGAGCCGGATCAGGGTGCCGGCCTCGACCAACTCGTCGGTGAGGCGCCGCCACTCCTCCTCGGACCCGTCCACCCAGACCACGCGGTCGGGGGTGGTCAGTTCCGCGACTTCTCTGACCCAGGCGAGCAGCTTGGGGTGGGCAGTCGGGGCCTGATCGATACCCCGAACAGTAGCCGGAGCAACCATGACACATCTCCTTGTGGTCGACGCTGACCGTTCTATGGATGCACGAGTCTGGCGGGCGCGAGCCGCGTCGCCGTCGTGGAAACCTGGGATTGCGCTCAGCGTAAACCGGGCCGAGCCGCGAGTCAGTGGTACTGGTTGTGAAGAACTGCACAAGGTACGGCCCAGCTGCGGCATCACGAGCTAATACCCGCTTTTGCGCGCAGTTTCACGCAACTCCTGCGGCGAACTGTTGTCGGCCGTCGGAACGGACGACGGCGAAGGGAGGAACAGGGCTTCCGGTGACAGGCACGCCGACGGGGCGAGCCGAACGGCGATCGGTCCACAAAGAGTCACCCCCCGCTCACCTCCGGGCGGCGTCGGAAGCCCGCCGGAAGGTGATCCGGGCCGGCTCGCCGTTGCTGCGCGTCCGGCTCGCTCCCGACCGGTACGCTCGGCGGGTGGCCGCGACGATGACCGGGGACCAGCCAGGGTCCCCGCAGACCCGCCCGGGTCTGGTCCGCACACTGCTGGACCGCTTCGGTCACCTCGTCCGCGAGCTGAGCAAGTTCGCCACTGTGGGCGGAATCGCCTTCCTCCTCGACTTCGCGCTCTTCAACTACCTGGCGAACGTGCGCGGCGTCGAGCAGGTGACCGCCAAGACGATCTCCACCGTCCTCGCGGCCACCGTCGCCTTCGTGGGCAACCGGTTCTGGACCTGGCGCCACCGCAAGCGCTCCAACCCGGCCCGCGAGTACGCGCTGTTCTTCTTCTTCAACGGGGTGGGGCTGGGCATCGCCGTGGCCTGCCTGGCGATCAGCCGGTACGGCCTGGGCAGCATCTGGCCGGCGGTGTTCCAGACGCCACTGGCCGACAACATCGCCAGCTTCATCGCCGGCACCGGCCTGGGGACGCTGTTCCGCTTCTGGGCGTACCGACGGTTCGTCTTCGTGGAAGCGGGAAAACCCCCGGCTCCGGAGGCGGCGCACGACCGGCCGTCAGGGGCGTGACCTGCCGCCCACCCCGTCCGGCCGGAACCTGCCGGCCCCGTCCACTGCCCTAAGGTGTTCCGCATGCGTCTTGTCCGTCTGCTGCCCGAGCGCTGGCAGAAGTTCATCCACGAGGCGCTCAAATTCGGCGTCGTCGGGGGCATCAACACCGTCATCAATTACGCGGTGTTCAATGTCCTGGCACTCACCGTTTTTGTCGACGGCCAACTGAAGGCGACGGTCATCGCCACCGTGGTGGCGACGATCACGTCGTACCTGATGAATCGGCACTGGACGTACCGGGACCGACCCAAATCAGCGTTGAAGCGGGAATATGCCCTGTTCTTCCTCTTCAACGCGACCGGCCTGGTGATCGAGCTGGGCGTCCTCGCCGCCGCCAAGTACGGCCTGGGCGTGCACAGCCTGCTCGCGCTCAACGTGGCGAAGACCGGCGGCGTGCTGCTGGCCACCTTGTTCCGGTTCTGGTCCTACCGGACGTTCGTGTTCCAGCCGGTGCCCGCGCACGCCGAGGAGACCTGGCACACCATCCAGCGGGACGAGTGGGACACCATGGCCGAGATGGACCCGGTGGCCGAACTGGCCGAGTCGGTCGGCGAGCTGGAGGAGGCCCAGCCGCAGCCGGGGCAACGCCAGGGCGCCCCCGCCGCCGAGCCGGTCTTCAAGCAGCCGAAGGGACGCCCGGCCCCGCTCGACGCGGGCCTGGGTAGCACGGTCGGCGCCGACCTCGACGCCGAGTTGGCCGCGGAGCTGCACGCCGGAACCCGCCGCCCCCGCCGCTGACCCGTCCCGGGCCACCCGCAGCCCTGCCTGTCTCCGCCGTGGCGGTGTCCGAGCGTCTCGGACACCGCCACGGCGACGTACCGGAGTCGACCGGTCAGCTGGTGGGATCGCGCAGCGGCTTGCCCTCGCGCATGTCGGCCAGGATGTCGCGCATCTCGCCGTCACCCAGCGAGTGCTTGTCGTGGTGGGCCTCGACCAGCTCGTAGAGCTTGGTCTGGACCTGGCCCACGGACGGGACGTCGCGCAGCACGGACTGGCCGCGCTCACCCGCCGACTCGATGGTGAGCGTGCCGCAGCCGAGCAGCCGCTCGACGAAGCGCTGGCTCATCGCGTGGTCGTTGATCCGGGTCAGCGGGATGTCCCGCCGGTCCCGGGAGAGCACACCCTGCTGGAGCAGCACCCGCTCGTTGGTGAAGAGGTAGTGCGTGGTGCGCCAGACCAGGAACGGCCAGAGGCCCAGCCACAGCGCCAGCGCGAGGACCAGCCCGGCGATCACGTACAGCGCGATCGTGCCGCCGTCGCCCTCGGGCAGCAGGACCCAGCCCGCCACCACGGCGGCGACGCCGAGGACCAGCACCAGGATCGGCCGCAGCAGCGCCTTCCAGTGCGGGTGCAGGTGCAGGACGACGTGCTCGTCCTCGGTGAGCACGTCTTCGGGGAACGCCACGGGAAACCTCCTCGGCACGGATCGGACGCGCTGACCGTAACCGGTCGCCGCGACCCGGCGGATCAGCGGGCGGCCCCGATCGCGCTCCGCGCACGAACGGACCACCGGCCGCCCCCGGACCGCGGGTCCTCAGCGCAGGTGCAGCACGTCCCCGGCGGCGAGCCGCCGCTCGCCGGCGCCCGTGTCGACCAGCAGCTGGCCGTCGGCGTCCACCCCGGTGGCGAGGCCGGTCAGCTCGTCGCCGTCGGGCAGCAGCACCCGTACCCGCCGGCCGATCGTGGCGCAGGAGGCGAGGTAGGCGTCGCGCAGGCCGCTGCCCACCGCGTCGCCGCCAGCCGTGCGCCAGCGGTCGTACCAGTCGGCGAGCGAGCGGAGCAGCGCCCGCAGCAGCGGGTCCCGGTCGGTGGCCGCCGCGCCGGCCAGTTGCAGCGAGGTGGCCGGCAGGCCGGTCGGGTTCTCCGGCAGCTCGTCGGCGCGAAGCGTGACGTTGAGCCCGATCCCGAGCACGATCGCGGGCGGCTGCGCCGGGGACGTGCCCGGCACCGCCTCGGCCAGGATGCCGCCGCACTTGGCGTCGCCGACCAGCAGGTCGTTCGGCCACTTCAGCCGGGCGTCCAGCTCGGCCAGCCGGGCCACCGCCTCGACCAGCGCGACGCCGGCGAGCAGCGGCAGCCAGCCGTACCCGGAGGGGGGCGCCGGCGGCCAGCCGGGATGGGCGACGGCCTCACCGGGCCGGAGCAGGACGCTGGTCGCGATGCCCGCCCGGGCCGGCGACTGCCAGACCCGGCCGCGCCGGCCGCGCCCGGCGGTCTGCCGCTCGGCGACCACCACCAGGCCCTCCGGCTCGCCGGCCCGGGCGGCCGCCTCCGCGTCGGCGTTGGTGGAGCCGGTCTCGGCCCGCAGGTCGAGCCGGCGCCACGGGCCGTGCGGCGCGGTCAGCGCGCGGGCCAGCCGCGCCGCGGGCAGCGGCGGGCGGTCCAGATCGGTGTACGGCGAGCCCGGCATCCCGCCAGCCTACGGGCCCGGCGACGGAGCGTACTGAGGTGTACTGCACAGCGGCGTCGTCCTGAACCATCGTTATATTCCCTGGGTGACTACCGAGACCGGGATCAACATCCACAGCACCGCGGGCAAGCTGGCGGACCTGGAGCGACGGGTCGACGAGGCGGTGCACGCCGGGTCGGCGCGCGCGGTCGAGAAGCAGCACGCGCGGGGTAAGAAGACCGCCCGGGAGCGGATCGAGCTGCTGCTCGACGAAGGCTCCTTCGTCGAACTGGACGAGCTGGCCCGGCACCGGTCGACGGCCTTCGGGCTGGAGAAGAATCGCCCGTACGGCGACGGCGTGGTCACCGGCTACGGCACCGTGGACGGCCGGCAGGTCTGCGTCTTCGCCCAGGACTTCACGGTCTTCGGCGGCTCTCTCGGCGAGGTGTTCGGCGAGAAGATCGTCAAGGTGATGGACCTGGCCATGAAGATCGGCTGCCCGGTGGTCGGCATCAACGACTCCGGCGGCGCGCGGATCCAGGAGGGGGTCACCTCCCTCGGCCTCTACGGCGAGATCTTCTTCCGCAACGTCCGGGCCAGCGGCGTCATCCCGCAGATCTCGCTGATCATGGGCCCGTGCGCGGGCGGCGCGGTCTATTCCCCGGCGGTCACCGACTTCACCGTGATGGTCGACCAGACCTCGCACATGTTCATCACCGGCCCGGACGTCATCAAGACGGTCACCGGCGAGGACGTGGCGATGGAGGAACTGGGCGGCGCGCGCACCCACAACTCGCGCAGCGGCAACGCGCACTACCTCGCCACCGACGAGGAGGACGCGATCGAGTACGTCAAGGCGCTGCTGTCGTACCTGCCGTCGAACAACCTCGACGAGCCGGTCGTGTACGAGGCCCCGGCCGACCTGGAGATCAGCGACTCCGACCGGGACCTGGACACGCTCATCCCGGACTCGGCCAACCAGCCGTACGACATGCACCGGGTCATCGAGCACGTGCTCGACGACGGCGAGTTCCTGGAGGTGCAGCCGCTCTACGCGCAGAACCTGCTGATCGGCTACGGCCGGGTCGAGGGCCGCCCGGTCGGCGTGGTGGCCAACCAGCCGATGCACTTCGCCGGCACCCTGGACATCGCCGCCTCGGAGAAGGCGGCCCGGTTCGTGCGTACCTGCGACGCGTTCAACATCCCGGTGCTGACCTTCGTGGACGTTCCCGGCTTCCTCCCCGGCACCGGTCAGGAGTGGGACGGCATCATCCGCCGCGGCGCGAAGCTGATCTACGCGTACGCCGAGGCGACCGTCCCGAAGGTCACCGTGATCACCCGCAAGGCCTACGGCGGCGCGTACGACGTGATGGGCTCGAAGCACCTCGGCGCGGACCTGAACTTCGCCTGGCCGACGGCGCAGATCGCGGTGATGGGCGCGCAGGGCGCGGTGAACATCCTCTACCGCTCCGAGCTGGCCGGCGCCGAGGACCCGGCCGCCGTGCGCGCGGAGAAGATCGCCGAGTACGAGGACACCCTGGCCAACCCGTACATCGCCGCAGAGCGCGGGTACGTCGACAGCGTGATCCCGCCGCACGAGACCCGCGCCCAGGTCGTCCGCGCGCTGCGGGTGCTGCGCACCAAGCGGGAGACCCTGCCGCCGAAGAAGCACGGCAACATCCCGCTGTAGCAGGTGTTCCGGAGATCCCCGCGTCCCTCGTGGTCGCGGGGATCTCCGTTTCAGCAGCGCGGGTTGGCGGCGACGCAGAGCCGACCGGCGGCGGTGCGACCGAGCGTCTCCAGCTCCGGGTAGCTCAGGCCGGAATCGGGAGGGGCGTCCTCGACCGCGTCCTTGACGGTGCCCGGGCCGGTCGCGATCACGGTGACCAGGTCGCCGACCCGTACCACCATGGTGACCTCGACCGGCGGGGTCGGCTCCGTCGTCTTCCCGGCGGCCCGGCTGCGCGGCGCCAGCGACCTGTGGCGCAGCATCACGGACTCGTCGCCGGCGAACCTGCTGTCCGACAGCTCCCACCGGTGCGTGTTCACGGTCGGCACCATCCCGCCCTTCAGCGGCATGGTGCCGGCGAGCTGCCACTCGGCACAGGCGCGGAGCAGCAGCGTGACGGTGCCGAAGAGCAGCTGACCATGGCCGGGGTCGACGCGGTAGACGTCCTGGCTGAGCACCGGACCCGACAACGCGGAGCGGTCCGCCGCCGGCCGCAGCAGCGTCTGCGACCGAGAAGAGCGGGACGTGACCGCCGTCGCCGGCACGCCCCGCTCGCGGCCGCACGACTCCAGCACCGGGTCGACCCGTACCGTCTCTCCCAGGCCGGCCTCGCCGAGTCGCACGCCGGTCTTCAGACGTACGTCCCCGGGGGAGAGCAGGGCCTCCTGCGGGATCTCGGCCCGTCCCGGGGCCGCCGTCCACACCGGAGTGGCGGCGATCGGCGGCGCCGGCGTCTCCGACCGCCCGGCCACCGCGTACGCGGAACCGGACAGCACCGCGAGCACGGCGGCCGCCGCCAGCGTCGCGGTACGCCGGCTGCGCCGCCGGGCCCGGGCCCGGATCTCCGCCGGCTCGGCCCAGCGGACCTCGCGCAGGTCCCGGTGCAGCCGGTCGACGAAGCTCAGGTTTTCACGCATCAGGCCTCCTCCAGGTCAGAGACGGCGAGCAGCCCGGCCAGCGCGGCTCGGCCCCGGGAGAGCCGGGCCTTCACCGTGCCGACGGGGGCCTCGGTCTGCCGGGCCACCTCGGCCACGGGCATGCCGAGCAGGTAGTACAGGGCGAGGGCGGTGCGCTGCTCCTCGGGCAGCCGGCGCAGCGCGGCGACCACGTCGACCGTGTCGACGCCGGGGGCGGGCACGCTCTCCTCGGCCCCGTGCCGCAGGTACGCCCGGGCCCGGCTGCGCAGGCTGCGCCAGCGGCTGACCGCGATCCGGGAGGCCACCACCCGCACCCACGCCTCCGGGTCGTCGTACCCGCCCACCGTCGACCAGCGCTGCCAGGCCCGGATGTACGCCTCCTGGACGGCATCCTGCGCCTCGGCCAGGTTGCCCGTCAGCACGTAGACGAAGCCGAGCAACCGTTGCCGGCTGCCCCGGTAGAACTCGTCGAACCCGTCGACGTCCGGCACCTGCATTACCTCCCCGTGGCGGTCGGAGGTGACACGCGCGGCGGCACCCCGCCGGTTGCCGGATCAGCCGATCATGTTCGCCGGCTCGGCCGGCGGGAAGCCGCCGGCCGTCCCGGTTCCCGCCGTCCCGTTCAGATGGTCAGGCCGGCGTCGGTGAGGATCGGGCCGGCGAGCAGCGCCGCGCCGACGGCCAGGGCGAGCAGGTTCACCAGACCGAACACGGTCACCCAGAACAGCGCGGGGAAGGGGGTCAGCCGGGCGAGCTGGTCGGCGTCGGACTGCGGCATCCCTCCCCGGCTGCGCAGTCGTTGCAGCTCCACGACCGGCCGTACCCCGGCGAGGAGCAGGAACCAGACCGAGGTCCAGGCGAAGGCGGCCTGCACCTGCGGCGCGGCGTACCAGGAGACGGCGAGCACCACCCCGCCGGTGACCAGCAGCGACAGCACGCCGAAGACGTTGCGGATCAGCACCAGCATGGCCAACAGCAGCGCCACCGCCACCCAGAGCAGCAGGGTGATCCGGTTGCCGCCGAGCAGCCCGGCGCCGGCGAGGCCGACCAGCGACGGGGCGACGTACCCGGCCAGCAGGGTGAGGATCATGCCGGGGCCGGTGGGACGGCCGGCGGAGAGGGTGAGGCCGGAGGTGTCCGAGTGCAGCCTGATGCCGCGCAGCCGACGCCCGGTGAGCAGGGCGGCCAGCGCGTGGCCGCCCTCGTGCGCGATGGTCACCGCGTTGCGGGCGATCCGCCAGGGCAGCCGGGTGGCGACCACCGCCAGCGCGATGACGGCGGTGACCAGGACGAGGAGTGGGGGTGGGTCGGGCTGCGCGCCGAGGAGTTTGTCCCAGAGGTCGCCGAGCCCGTCGATCGACACCATGGGCGGGGAGCCTACCGGCCCGAGCTGGTGTCGTTCCGTGGGTGCGGCCTCGTATCGTGTGAGACTGACCGGGTGGCGAGCGGATCGGGAGGTGGACGCCGGTGAGCGCGGCTCCCCTGGAACACCACGTCGGCCTCTGGACCGAGGCCGACTACCTCGCCCTGGGCGAGACGCCTGACCGGATCGAACTGCTCGACGGGAGCCTGCTGGTGAGCCCTGCCCCGAGCCGACGGCACCAGCGGGTGGCGCGCCGACTGGCGAACAGCATCGAGGCCGCGGCAGAACCTCGAGGACTTTCCGTCTACGACGCGATCAATGTTCGGCTGGGTGTGGACCGGATCGTCATTCCGGATCTCGTCGTGACCGACGCCGACGACGAAGGAACCTATCTCGACGTTGGCCGAGTGTGTCTCGTCTGCGAGATCGTCTCGCCGGGCAATGCCGCCGCCGACCGCCTCGTCAAGATGCAGCTCTACGCGATCGCGCGCATCCCGTGGTACCTGCTGGTCGAGCAGGACGGCGAGACCCACGCGCTGCGGCTGTACCGGCTCGACGGCGCGCACTACGTCGAGGACCGGGTGGCCAAGGCCGGCGAGACGCTGAGCCTCACCGAGCCGTTCCGCTGGCAACTCGATCCCGCGTCGCTTCGCTGACCGATACCGATCAGGCTGATAGCCAACGGCCGACGTCGATGAAGGTTTCCTCGGTCCCTCTTGCGATCTTGGGCAACCACCTCCAAGGATTGGCGTCAGTCGATCGCGTCCTCGGAGGCATCCATGACCCGTACCAGATTCTCGCTGCGCCGGCTCCTCGCCGCCGGCCTCACCGTCGCCGCCACCGCCGCCGCGGCCCTCGTCGCCACCACCGGGCCGGCGGCCGCGGCCACCACCCCCGGCATCGACGTCTCCAACTACCAGGGCAGCATCAACTGGACCAGCGTCCGCAACGCCGGCATCCAGTTCGCCTTCATCAAGGCCACCGAGGGTACGAGCTACAAGGACCCGAGCTTCAACGCCAACTACACCAACTCCTACTACGCCGGGGTGATCCGCGGGGCGTACCACTTCGCCCGGCCGAACATCTCCTCCGGCGCCACCCAGGCCGGCTACCTGGCCAGCAACGGCGGGGCCTGGTCGGCCGACAGCCGTACCCTGCCCGCCGCGCTCGACATCGAGGCCAACCCGTACAGCGGCGGCTACTGCTACGGCCTGAGCACGACCGGCATGCGCAACTGGATCCAGGACTTCCTCAACACCTACCGGTCCCGCACCGGCCGGTACGCGGTCATCTACACGACGACGAGCTGGTGGAACCAGTGCACCGGCAGCTGGACGGGCCCGTGGGCCAACCACCCGCTCTGGCTGGCCCGCTGGTCGAGCACCCCGGGCACCCTCCCGGCCGGCGCCCCGGTCTGGAGCTTCTGGCAGTACACCAGCACCGGCAGCGTCTCTGGGATCAGCGGCAACGTCGACCGCAACTACTGGAACGGCGACCGGACCCGGCTGATCGCGCTGGCCAACAACACCGCCTGACGGGCGCCGGACACAGGTTGGCGGCAGCCGGACCGGCGGTCACCCTCGGGGTCGACACCCGGTCCGGCTGCCGCCGTCGCCGTTCGCGTTCAAACCCGCCGTCGGTTGCCATCGGCACGGGCACGGATTCGCAGCGGCGCGATTCCCGTGGGTCAGTCCTGCCGGTCGGGCTTGAACCCCTTGGCGATCAGGTCGAAGTTGGCGAGGTTGGCCCGCCAGTCCTTCTCCGCGACCTCCCACCGGATGGCGTAGCCCCGGTTGCTGGCCGTGACGAAGCCCCGGTTGCGCACATGGATCCGGGTGTTGTCCCGGGTCTCCAGCCACTCCCAGTCGGCGCAGGTCTTCCAGAAGTCACAGCGCTCGATGCTGAGGTACTGATAGTCGTTGACGAACTTCTTGCGGTCCGGCTCGATCCGCTTCCACTCCGCCTTCGCGTCCGACTTCGGCGTGCCGGTCCACTGGACCAGCAGCTCGCGCACCCCGTTGGGCTCGTCGAAGACCACCGTGTCGGCCCCGGCGTTGCGGCGCACCCAGCCCTCCGGCAGCGGCAACGCGAAGCCCGCCGGGTCCCGGTGCAGCTTCCAGCCCGCCGGCAACGCGTTCGGGTCGGTGGACGGGCTGGTCGACGGCGTCGGGCTCGCCACGGCGCTGGCCGGCGGGGGCGCAGCCGGCGCGGACGTCCCGGCGGCGCTGGTCGGGCCGGCCTGCTGCCCGCCCTGCTCCGGGTCGTCGTCACCCCGGCCGAGCAGCGGCACGAGCACCGCGAGGCCGACCAGCAGCGCCAGCACCACCGCGCCGATCAGCAGGTTGCGCCTGCGGTTGCCGCGCTTCGTCCCGTCGTACACCGAACCGGGGACGCGGCCCGCGGGCGCGGCCGGCGGGCTCACCGGGGCCGGCATGACGGAGGTGGGGGTGGTCGGCTTCGGCGGCTCGACCCGGCTGGTCGGCTCCGCGTCGGCGGCAGGCTCCGGCCGGTCCACCTTGGCGGTCGGCGCGGCGTCCGCGCCGGGGGGCACCGTGGCGGTCGCGTCATCGGCGGCCGCCGGCAAGGCCGCCGCCGAT